>CAYZXN010000128.1:0-28447 GCA_964482425.1 uncultured Syntrophobacteraceae bacterium
CGTTGAAGAACTTGCCTTTGTGCGTGACGGCATCTTCGGTACATAGGCGCTTCATTAGTCGCACCTGCTCGACCGCCCTGCTGCCGCGCTTCTCGAACGGTATTTCGACCGCCTTGTAATCGCTCTCGCGGCTTCCGAAGCCGAGGCCCAACGTTACGCGGCCGTTGGAGATGAAGTCCAAGGTGGCGACGATCTTGGCGAGATGACTTGGATGGCGCAGGTTACCGAGCAACACGGAGGTGCCGAGACGAATTTTTTTAGTGGCGCCGGCGGCCGCGGCTAGGAGCGTCAGTGGTTCGAGATTGTCATAGGCGATCCGGTCGATAGTCCACATGGAATCGACAGCCATGGCTTCGCATTTTCTGGCAAAGTTGATGACGTCTTCTGGTTTTGCGAGCGGTGCCGGGTTGACCCAAGCAAGTCCGATGTTGGCCATGTCGATGTCTCCTTTTGGCGTATTTTCAATCTGTGCGCTCAAAATAGACCAGGCATTAACCCCTTTTCAAGGTTTGGCGTCTGAGATATACCGGAGCGCATATTACCTTAAGGAGGACCAGTCTATGGAAGCTTCGACCTTCAAGCTGAAAACACCTCATATCAGCGGCGGGCGCAGCCATATCCCGCTCGCTAAAACAGATCATATGACTATCGGGCTCAACTATTACATCCCTGGACGCAAGAATAAATTGCACACCCATCCCGGCGAAGATCATACCTTCGTGGTGATGGATGGGCAGGCGACTTTTTACAACAAAGACCATCACCCGACGGTTCTGAACAAGGGCGAAGGCATCATGCTGCCGGAGAATCATTACTACTATTTCGCCAGCACAGGTGATCGACCGCTCGCGCTGTTTCGCGTCAGCGCCAAGAAGGGCAACAAGCCAAAGGTCCTGCGTGTCGATAGCGAAGGCAACAAGCGAACAGACGAGGAAGTCGATTTCGTCGTGGTCGACGGTCAGGTGGTGGAGGGCCAGTTCTGGGAAATGAAGTAAAATCATGAAGATCACGGACATCAAAACCATACGCCTGCGCGCGGCCCTTTCCAGCGAAGGTCAGGTCATTAGCCGTTCGGGCGTGCGCAAGACACGCGCGACAACACTGGTACAAGTAGAGACCGACGAGGGAGTCAGCGGGATCGGCTCGTGTTCCGGCAACGGCGAGTTGATCGAGGTGATCGTAGCCAAAATTGTAAAGCCTTTATTGATCGGTATGGATCCCACGGCCATCGATGACATCTGGGATCAAGCGTACGTCCGAGGCGGTCACAAGGAGTTCGGCACTCGCGGCATCGGTGTCGTTGCCCTGAGCGGTATCGATGTTGCGCTGTGGGATATCCTCGGCAAAGTTCGAGGTGTTCCGCTATATCAGCTTCTGGGCGGCACATGCCGGGATAAAGTTCCTGTATACGCAACCGCGCTTTATCCCGAGGATCCGGCAAGAGTTGCGAAGAAAGCGCGGGAATTTGCCGAACTGGGTTTTCGCGGCGTAAAAATCAAAGTCGGCTTCGATCTTGATCAGGACATTCGAATCGTCCGAGCGGTGCGTGCCGAATTGGGTAAAGAGTTCATCATCATGACGGACGCCAATCAGGGTTATAGCTCCGTTGTTGCGCTGGAGGCAGCGCAGGCGTTTCACGACTGCGGCGTGTTTTGGCTCGAAGAGCCGCTTTTTGCCGATGATATCGCAGGTCACGCCCTATTACGCGCGCGCGGCAATGTGCCAATAGCCGTCGGTGAAAATCTGCACATGTGTTACGCCTTTGAGAATTTTGTCATCAGGGACGCCGTTGATTTCCTTCAGCCGGACGTCGCGCGAGGTGGCGGAATAACTGAGATCAAAAAGATCGCGGCTTTGGCCGCCGAGCACAAGCTGCCGATATCGTTTCACACCTGGGGCGACGCCGTGGCGCTGGCAGCGAGTACCCATCTTTCTGTCGCTATTCCGGAATGTACTATTATGGAGTTGGATTATACCGATAATCCTCTGCGCACAAACTTACTACGGCAATCGTTGCAGCTTGAGAATGGGTTTTTACGACCGCCCGACGGAGCGGGACTCGGCATTGAGCTCGATCCCGACGCTGTCGAACGTTTCGCTTTCGCGGGACACGAGGAAACCGCCGTGCGGCATAGAACTCTACAATCGCTGTGATTCGCGGCGCGCTTGTTAAGCACGAGCAAGCATTGGGATACGCTGTGCCACAGCAGTCTATTTGGCAGCGATAGCAGTCGAGAAATAATCCCCCGAAAGACTACGAGCGTGAACTCAGTGTCGGTCAGGTTCGCAACCCGTTTCGTTTCCCATTCTTTCTGCACTTCGCAGCGTGCTGACAAACCTATAACCTAGCTCGTCGCCGGGTTATGAAGTGATTCGACTTCGGTTTTAACCAAGGGCTTTGCAGTGCGTGGCAGACCGGGACCTCGTGTTGCCTTGGTAGACGAAGTTGCTAAGATTGTTTGGCTTTATGTACCAGGAAGACACGATTGCTGCCGTGGCCACCGCCGTTGGCGAAGGCGGCGTTGCAATTATTCGCATCAGTGGACCGGATGCGGAAAGACTCGCGACTAGAGTCTTTGAGCGAACGAGTAAAAGCAGTTGTAGGTTGCGTTCTCACATGCTCTATCAGGGTGTCATCCGGGAACCGCAAAGCGGTCAGCTGCTTGATCAGGTGCTAGTGGTCATTATGCGCGGTCCGCGCAGCTATACGGGCGAAGACGTTGTTGAGATACATTGCCATGGAGGCGTGTTCCTGGTCCGGCGGATTCTCGATGTAGTGCTGGCGCAAGGCGCGCGGCACGCCGAACGCGGTGAATTTACCAAGAGGGCATTTTTAAATGGGCGCATCGATCTTTCCCAGGCTGAGGCTGTCCTTGATCTAATTCAGGCGCGGACCGACAAGAGCGTGGATTTGGCTGTGCAAAACGTTAACGGTTTACTGTCAAGGTCGGTCGGTGCTCTTAGGGAAGAACTGCTCGATATCCTGGTTCAGATTGAAGCCGCTATTGATTTTCCAGATGAAGAAATTGAACTGCTACAGCGCCCGGTTTTGATCCAAAGGATTGATGCCCTGTGCGAAAAAATCCGCGTAATATTGGACAGCTACGCATGGGGGAAATTGCATCGGGAGGGCGCGCGCGTGTGCATTTGTGGACGGCCGAACGTCGGTAAGTCGAGTCTCTTGAACGCGCTTCTGGGCGCCGAGCGTGCCATAGTCAGCGCGGTTCCCGGGACAACAAGAGACATCATCGAAGATTCTCTGGATCTTGATGGGCTCCCGATTGTCATATGGGATACTGCGGGGATTCGCGATACCGACGAAGCCGTGGAGAAGATCGGTGTGGGGTTGACGCATGATCACATAAAGAAAGCAGATATGGTCGTTGCGGTATTGGATGGGTCTCAGTCGTTGACCCAGGACGATGTCTCCATGTTGACTGAAATCAACGGAGCCAAGACTATACTTGCCGTAAATAAGAGTGATCTTCGACAAGATATTAATCTTCAGCAGACGCGGCATTTGGTACCCGAGGCGATGGTTCTATCGGTTTCCGCGCAAAATGGAGACGGAATAGACGCGTTGAAAACGAAGCTACGCCAGCTTCTCCTGGGAGCGGCTATCGAATCTCCGACAGTATTGAGTAATCTTCGTCAGAAGAATTCTCTCACCAGGGGGTATGATCAACTGCACATCGGAATGGCAGCTTTGAAAGACGAAAAGCCTCCGGAGATTGTCGCTGTGAACTTACATGAGGCTAAACAGTGCCTGGAAGAAGTTATTGGAATCATGACAACTGAAGATGTTTTAGAACGTATTTTTAGCAATTTTTGTATTGGAAAATGATGGGCTGTTCTTGGCGCGTTTTGGTTCCACGTGAAACGAGACCCCCTATGTCCGATAAAATCTTCGACGTAATCGTTGTTGGCGCCGGTCACGCCGGGATCGAAGCCGCTTTGGCCGCCGCGCGCATGGGCTGTACTGTTCTAATGCTCACTCTCAACCTCGATCATATTGGGCAGATGTCCTGCAACCCAGCTATAGGTGGCATAGGTAAGGGGCATTTGGTTAAAGAGATCGACGCCCTTGGTGGCGAGATGGCGAAGGCCATCGATGAAACCGGAATTCAGTTCAGGCTGCTCAACACCAAGAAGGGTCCCGCAGTTCGCTCCTCCCGCGCACAAGCCGATAAGGCTCTCTATCGAAGTAGAATGAAGCGTGTTTTGGAATCCTGCAGCAATTTAACCCTCAGGCAAGGGAGCGTGGAGAGCCTGTTGATTAGATCGGGTGCTGTCCAAGGCGTAGAAACGCAGATAGGGGAAAAGTTTCGATCCGGGCGAGTAATCTTAACCACGGGGACGTTCTTGAAGGGTTTGATTCATGTTGGGGACAGGAATTATTCTGCCGGCAGGGCTGGAGACTTTGCGGTCCAAGGTCTAAGTCAATGTCTTTCAAGCTACGGATTTAAGGTTGGCCGCCTCAAGACCGGGACCTGCCCTCGCTTGAATGGGCGGACCATTGAGTACGACAAGCTCCAAGTTCAGGAGGGCGACGCCTCTCCGCTCCCATTCTCCTTTTCGAGTAAAGAAATCACTCAACGACAGGTTCCCTGCTACATTACATATACGAACTCCAGGACACATGAAATTATTAAGGCTGGCCTTGATAGATCGCCCATGTACTCTGGAAGAATTCAGGGTCGTGGACCTCGCTACTGCCCTTCCATTGAAGACAAAGTGGTCCGGTTCGCCGATAAGCCGCGCCACCAAATATTTCTTGAGCCGGAAGGTTTAGATACAATCGAGGTCTATCCGAACGGAGTATCGACGAGTTTGCCGCTGGATATTCAAACTGCGATGGTCCATTCCATCGAGGGGCTTGAAAATGCAGAGATCATGCGGCCCGGCTATGCCATCGAGTATGATTACGTTGAGCCTACCCAGCTTTATCCATCTCTGGAAACGAAACTTATTAGGAATCTTTATCACGCTGGCCAGATCAACGGGACGACCGGATACGAAGAAGCAGCGGCACAGGGAATCATGGCTGGAGTAAACGCCGCGCTGAGTCTACGCGGTAGCAATCCGCTTATTCTATCTCGCGATCAGGCCTACATTGGTGTTTTGATAGACGATTTAGTCACGAAAGGTACAGATGCCGAACCGTACAGAATGTTTACGTCACGTGCTGAGTACCGATTACTCCTGCGCGAAGACAATGCTGATGTTCGGCTCACCAGTATTGGCTATAAAATAGGCGCAGTAGATGAAAGAGCCCATTCAAGGTTAGAGGAAAAGGTAGCCGCTTGCGAACGCTTAATGGCGTTGCTGAATGGTACATATCTTCGGCCATCCGCAGATATAGGCCATCAGTTAGCTGGATTGGGTACGGCGCCGATCCAAAATAAGGTTAGTTTAGCTCAATTGCTGCGGAGGCCGGAGTTGTCTGTGTACGAACTGGCACTCTTTGCCCCTCAACTCGCTGAATTTCGGGGAGACATTGCGATACAGGCCGAAGTGGAAATCAAGTACGCTGGTTACTTGGAACGACAGAACGAAATGGTGAGTAGGTCCAGAAAAATGGAGTCAATGCAGCTTCCCGACAGAATCAATTATGAAGAGATTCAGGGACTGTCACGGGAGGTGCGGGAAAAACTCACTAGAATCAATCCTCGATCCTTAGGCCAAGCTGCCCGCATTGCTGGGATGACGCCGGCTGCGATGTCTCTCTTATCCGTTCACGTCAAAAAGCTTTCTTTGCGAGGATGAGTATAGACATTGTCGTCACGTGTTTCACGTGGAACAAATTTCTTCTTTCCTTTCTAAATGGTTTGTGATAGAAACACGTCAATTGAGGGGTAGTTCCATATCCACTTGAAAATATTGAGAATTGTGTGAGTAAAATCATAGCGATTGCAAACCAGAAAGGTGGAGTCGGAAAAACGACGACTTCAATTAACCTAGCTGCGTCGCTTGCTATTGAGGGTAAGAAGACCCTTTTAGTAGATGTCGATCCACAGGGGAATAGCACTACCGGATTCGGTATAAATCGTATGGAACTAGCCTCGAGTCTTTATGATGTGTTAACTGGCAACCGTCTTCTCGGTGAAGTCCTTTGCCCAACAGAGCTGCCTCTACTATCCTTAATTCCGGCCTCTAAAGATCTCGTCGGTGCTGAGATTGAGCTAGTTAGTGCTGAGCGTCGCGAATATCGGCTTAAGGATGCACTCCAGTCTGAACGTGAACGCTACGATTATCTGTTGTTGGACTGTCCGCCGTCGTTAGGACTTTTGACTCTTAATAGTTTGACGGCTGCCGATTCTTTACTGATTCCCATTCAGAGCGAGTATTACGCGTTGGAGGGTCTCAGTGCGTTACTCGAAACATTACAGCTTGTCCAAAAAGGCTTAAATCCGGCTCTTTCACTTGAAGGAATAATTATAACGATGTTTGATAGTCGTAACCGGCTGTCACATCAAGTTTTGGAAGAAATACAAAAACATTTTCCGGAAAAACTGTTCAAGGCCATCATCCGTCGGAATGTTCGTTTGAGCGAAAGCCCTAGTTACGGCAAACCGGTGTGCTTGTATGACGCGAGCTCGAGCGGCGCGCAGGACTATCTCGAGTTGGCAAAAGAACTGGTTACCAATAATGGAGAGAATCATGTCCTTACAGAAAACGGGATTAGGTAAAGGTCTTAGCGCGCTGATTTCCGTTGCGTCGGAGCCTCCGCGCGAAACGCTCAAAGAAGCGGCAAAAACTGAGGTCGACATCGACAGAATCGCACCAAGCCCTTTCCAGCCGCGACGCACGTTCGACGATGCGAAGCTTCAAGAGTTGGCTACGTCTATCCGCCACCAGGGAATTATCCAGCCCTTAGTGGTTCGCCCGAAGGGCGAGCACTTCGAACTGATCGCCGGAGAGCGTCGCTGGCGGGCTGCCCTGAAGGCGGGCCTTAGTAAAGTGCCCATTGTGGTCAGAGAAGCGAGCGACCATGACGCGCTTCAACTAGCGTTGATCGAAAATCTTCAACGGGAGGATCTGAACCCGATCGAAGAGGCCAATGGCTATCGGCGCCTCCAGGAAGAATTTCACTGGAGTCAGGAAGAGGTGGCCGAGAAGGTCGGCAAGAGCCGGCCTGCAATCGCCAATGCTATGCGCCTGCTCTCTCTTCCCAGCGAAGTTCAGCAAGAAGTGGCCTCCGGGAATCTACCCGCCGGACAGGCCAGGGCGCTGTTGGGACTTCAGAGTGAACCGATCATCTTAACCGCCTATCGCGAGGTTATCGCCAAGGCGCTTTCGACCCGTGAAACTGAAAAGCTCGTTCGCCACCTCAAGCTGGGCAGGCGCCGGCGGCGCGAACTGCCGGGCCTGGATCCGGACCTGCGCTCTCTCGGCGAAGAGTTACAGCGGGCGCTTGGAACCAAGGTGCGGATTATGCCGAAAGCGCGATCGAACAAAGGCAAAATCGAAATAGAATACTATACACTTGCCGACCTGGAGCGTATCACCGACAGCATTAGCAGGCGCGGTGCGTCCATTTGATCAACCGCCAGCTTTCCTCTTGCGAACATAGAACGCCTAGCCGGCGAGCAATTTCTTCAGCTCATGATCGTCAGTCACCGGCGCGGAGCAGGTATAGTTATGACACATGTAAGCAGTGGGAGCGCCTTCGATTTGGCGTTTGCCGGTGAGCAGTGGAGAGATCCTTTCCAGAGGCTCGTCGGCATCAAATAATTGCAATGTCATGTTTGGCACATACACTGATCGAACCGCGGCGACCAGCTTTGCCATCCTGGGGTCCTCGCGATCTCCGAGTAAAATGATTTCTTTAGGCTTTTGTAAATAGAAATCCAACGCGCTGAGCATATGGGCGAAGCCGAAAGGCTGGCTTTCCATCGCGTGCGAGTATGAGCGGAGAATCTTCTCCGCCTTAAGCAGAAAATCTTCTTTGCCGGTGAAATGGTAAAGACGCAGCAATAACTCCGTGGCTTTGGCGTTGCCCGACGGAACGGATGCATCGAAAGCAGGCTTCGCACGGCTGATCAACTGTTCATGAGAATTGCCGGTGTAAAAGAATCCTCCTTGAGTTGCGTCCCAAAATTCCCGTACCATGATCTCCGCCAGTTCTACGGAACGGTCCAAAGCAGACCGCTCAAAGCTCGCTTCATAAAAGTCCAACAGCCCGACTCCCAAAAAAGCGTAGTCGTCCAAAAACCCCAGTTGTTTGGCGACACCGTCTGTATAGCTGTGAAGTAGCAGACCATCGCGAAAAAGCTTGGTGAAAATCAGATCAACCGTTCGGTTTGCGGCCTCTAAATAACGAGGATGCGCTGAGACGTTGAGCGCCTCGGATAATCCGGAAAGCATCAGACCATTCCAAGAAGCTATAATTTTTTCATCCCGGAAGGGTTTTTCCCGTTGCTCGCGAGCTTCGAATAATTTCAGCCTTCCCCGGCTCACCAGGGCTTCGATCTCTTCGGTGTTCTTCTTGAACCAAGTGGCAGTCTGCTCTACAGACAAAATGGGATGAAGAATGTTTTTACCCTCGAAATTACCAGCCTCGCTGACGTCGTACATCCGGGCGAAGATCGCGCCATCTTCCGCGCCGAGAATCTCGCTAATTTCTTCCGCACTCCATACAAAGAACTTACCCTCATGACCTTCGCTGTCCGCGTCTTGGGTAGAGTAAAAACCGCCCGCGCTGTGCCACATCTCCCGCAGCAAGTAATCCAGGGACTCTTCCATCACGCGCCTGAAAAACGCGATGCCGGTGGCGCGGTGGAGCTGAGCCAGTATCCGAACCAGCTGCGCGTTGTCGTAAAGCATCTTCTCGAAATGCGGCACAAGCCATTTTTCATCCACGGAGTAACGATGAAATCCGCCGCCGACGTGATCATAAATCCCCCCTGTAGACATTTTAGTCAGCGTGTGGGTGACCATTTCGAGCGACCGTTCAGTTCCTGTGTGATGATAATGGCGTAAAAAAAGCTCATACACGCCGGGATTGGGAAACTTTGGCGCCTGTCCGAGCCCGCCATTTTCGGAGTCGTATGCGCCCGCGATTTTTTCGACGGCTCTGCCGATAATATCCGGCGGAAAAGCATGCTCGTGGTCTTCCAAGCGGGACATTCGTTGCAGAGCCAAAAGAATCTGCTCGACGCTTTTCTGCACGTCTTCCGGTTTGTCTCTGTAGGCCTGAGCCACTCCTTGTAGGATGCGCGGAAACCCGGGCATGCCATGACGGTCCTCGGGCGGGAAGTAGGTCCCCCCATAGAAGGGTTTGCGCTCCGGTGTGAGAAACATCGTCATCGGCCAACCACCCCTGCCCGTAAGCATCTGCACGGCGTTCATGTAGATCTCATCCAAATCGGGCCGTTCTTCACGATCCACTTTGATATTAACGAAGAGTTCGTTCATCAGTTTGGCAATCTGCTCGTTCTCGAAAGATTCCCGCTCCATGACATGGCACCAATGGCAGGCAGAATAACCGATGCTCAGGAGCACCGGTTTATTCTCGGCTGTTGCTTTGGCAAAAGCTTCCTCGCCCCACGGGTACCAATCCACCGGGTTGCGCGCGTGCTGCAAGAGATAAGGACTGGTCTCATGAATCAGACGGTTTGTGTGTCTGGATTCCATTTGATCACCTCCATACCTAAACGCTAACACAAACCGTATCGCGCCAAAACTAACGCGAGTGGTTGCTTCGAGCGCCGCCATGTACCGGCCAAAGAGTCTGACTTAATGGCTGCTGGATGATGAGACTGCGAAGACTCCCCGCGTCGAGCCAACTCGAGTGAAACGGGAGGGTGAACGCGGACAATGCTATAGCTTGGAACTTGCGCCCTTCAGCGGATCTTCAGGTCGAACGCGACGGGACCCTTTTCGCCTTTGCGTGTTTGAAATTGAACCGTATCGCCTTCGTTGAAATCTTCTATTTGATTGCGCGGTGCCAGGCTGCCCCTGTGAAAAAAGACATCCTCGCTGCCGTCATCCGGCGTGATGAAGCCAAAGCCTTTTTGCCGCATCACTTTCTTGATGGTTCCGGTCATCTTTCTCCTCCTTGAAATGCCGTGGTATACTGACAGTCTGTTGACATTAGAACGCCATCTACTTAGCTTTAAGCTCACCTATATCGCAAGCAACCTTGAATTCAATTCTCTACTATATAACTGGTCACGGTTATGGGCACGCGGTTCGTTCGTGCCAAGTAATTCTCAGCTTAAAACAAGCTTCACCGGATACCGAGGTCCATGTTCGCAGTACGGTTCCAGCCTGGCTGTTTAAGGACCGACGCTATCGCGTCAAGAAAACGCGCCAGGCGCTCGATGTCGGCATTGTCCAATCTGACAGCCTTCATATGGGACTTCGGCAAACGCTCGATTCGTGTAAGGCGTTGCATGCTCGAATTCCGTCGTTGATTCAACAGGAAGTAGCCTTTGTAAGGAAACACAACATCCAGGTTATTCTGGGCGATGTTCCACCCCTCTGTTTCGAGATTGCCGCCCAAGCCGGTGTCCCCTCTGTGGCGATCACGAACTTTTCATGGAGCCGTATCTATCGTGGTTTCCTCGGAGAGTATCCGGATTTCCTGCCGTTGATCGAAGAGATGGAGAAGTTTTACCGTAAAACCACTCTGACGCTCGGTCTTCCGTATCCTTGTGGGTTGGACGTTTTTCCGAGCTGTCAATCCATCCCCCTTATCACGCGCTTTTCAGAACTGAATCTGCAAGAAGCTCGAGCCCGGCTCGGGTTACCGGCATCAGCGTCGATTGTCCTTCTGAGTTTTGGCGGGCTTGGTCTTGAACGCTTGCCTTTGGAGAAACTACGGCAACAAAAAGAATTCTTTTTCGTGGGTACTAGTAAAACGCCGCGCCGGGAGTCCAACTTGCTCATCCTTCCTGCTGTTCATCGACAGTATGTAGATCTTCTACGGGCCGCGGATGTGGTGGTGAGCAAGCCCGGGTACGGCATTGTCGCCGATATCATCAGACATCAGATCCCTCTGCTTTATACGGCTCGGGGTCAATTTGCCGAGTATCCTCATCTGGTTGAAATGCTCGATGACTGGGCCACCGCTGAGTTCATCCCACAAGACGAGTTGCTCGCGGCCAATTTGACGCCGTACCTCACTCGCCTCTTTAACCGAAAGAAAAATTGGCCTCCGGTCTCCTTTAGTGGCGCTTCCGTTGCGGCGGAAAAGATTCTCGCTCTACTTTAATGGATTGACCAGACCGGGGCACTCGCGAGGGATTTGACACGCTTCGTTTAATCCTCCAGATTACAATCAGTGATGGCGATCGAAGAGGTTGTCCTTGTTAGTCCCCGGGGCTTCTGCGCCGGTGTAGAGATGGCCGTGGCGACCGTTGAACGGGCGCTTGAGAAGTATGGCCCGCCCCTCTATGTGTTCCATGAGATTGTTCACAATAGACATGTGGTGCAGGAGTTTACGCGTCGCGGCGTGCGCTTCGTTCAATCCCTGGACGAAGTTCCTACTGGCGCCAAATTGATCTTTAGCGCTCACGGTATTTCGCCCGTCGTATGGCAGCAAGCAAAAGAAAAGAAAATTGCGATTGTAATCGATGCGACCTGTCCTCTCGTAGAGAAAGTTCATCGTGAAGTAAGAAGATTCGCTGCACAAGGCTACTCAATAATCCTAGTCGGTCATGAGAAACATGATGAAATCGTCGGCACCAGCGGCGAGGCGCCGCAAAATGTTTACGTCGTGGCCGATGTCGCACAAGCGCAAACCGTTCAGGTGCCGGACCCTGGAAAGGTCGCAGTTTTGACTCAGACAACGCTCAGCGTTGACGACACTCGTGAGGTGGTCGAGACTCTCAAGCGAAGGTACCCAAAGATTGTCACCCCGGCCAAGGACGATATATGTTACGCGACACAGAATCGCCAGGACGCGGTGAAACAACTGGGCCGACACGTCGATATGGTGTTGGTGATAGGGTCACCTAATAGTGAAAATTCAAATCAGCTGTGCGGCGTCGCACGCGCTCAGGGAGTGCCAGCCTATTTGATTGATGACGTTCACTCGCTCAACACAAGTTGGCTTCGCGGCATAAAGCGAGTTGGGATCACTTCGGGAGCCTCCGTCCCCGAACGCTTGGTCGAGGAAGCCGCCGCGTTTTTCGAAAATCAAGGCGCGCGGATTTCTCGTCTGGGATTTGTCGAAGAGAACATACACTTCGTCCTGCCGCCAGAGATCATTCACACTGACTAAGCCCCCGCACACATCAGCCACATTGTTCTCTGCCCGTGTTTTAGGCATGTGCCTATTTTCTAAGCGTACGGCAACTCAACATCAAGTAAGATTTTCGCTGAAGTAGTTCGATATTCTACCTAATTGCTAATCCCAGGATGGCACATCGGTTGCGTTGGCCAATGTTGCGGGTACTTACCGCCCGCTGTTAGGGGAGGTGTGCCGTGAATCGACAACTCAACGCCCTACTGATGCTCTTGTTGCTTGCGTGGTCATTTCCATCGCTGTGCGCCGCACAAGAGCTCAATCCATCGGCAAACGCGCCCGCACCGAGTTCATCCGTACCCACACCGGAACCCTCGACACCCGAGCCGCAAGTCGACAAGGGCGATACGGCTTGGATTCTCACCTCGTCGGCGTTGGTGCTAATGATGACCATACCGGGCTTGTTCTTGTTTTATGGCGGTCTCGTTCGTGGCAAGAACATCTTAGGCACGATCATGCAGAGTTTTGTGGTCGTCGGGTTGATCAGCATTCAGTGGGTTCTGTGGGGCTACAGTCTAGCCTTCGGCCCCGATATCGGCGGCTTAATAGGCAGTCTTGCGTGGATTGGCTTGAATGGTGTCGGCACAGAGCCAAACCCGAACTATGCTGCCACTATACCGCACCAGGCGTTTATGGTTTTTCAGATGATGTTTGCCATTATCACTCCGGCCCTTATCACCGGAGCGATTGCAGAACGGGCGAAGTTCAGTACGTTTATTGTTTTCGTATTATTGTGGGCTACGTTTGTCTATGATCCATTGGCCCATTGGGTTTGGGGCAAGGGGTGGATGGGGGCGATGGGTGCGCTCGATTTCGCCGGTGGCACCGTCGTGCATATCAGCTCGGGATTCTCGGCACTCGCAGCCGCTCTTTTCCTCGGCAGGCGAGTCGGTTATGGCTATGAGACTATGATGCCGCACAATTTACCGTTCACCGTGATCGGCGCGTCGTTACTCTGGGTCGGCTGGTTCGGATTCAATGCCGGAAGCGCGTTAGCCGCCGACGGCCTGGCAACGGTTGCCTTTGTGACCACCAATACGGCGGCCGCTGCAGCGGCATTGGCATGGATGTTTACCGAATGGATGACTCACGGCAAACCGACGGCTTTAGGAGCAGCCACCGGCGCGGTCGCGGGACTCGTCTCGATCACACCTGCAGCCGGCTTTGTCAGCCCGTTGGCGGCGATCATTATCGGTGCCGTGGGAGGGGTGCTTTGCTATAAAGCCTGCAACCTAAAAGCTAGTTTCGGATATGACGACGCGTTAGACGTCGTCGGCGTTCATGGCATCGGCGGAACGTGGGGAGCTCTCGCCACCGGATTGTTTGCGTCCAAAGCAATCAATCCTGCCGGCAATGACGGACTCTTTTACGGAAATCCGGCACAGCTGGGAGTGCAAGCGCTTAGCGTGTTGGCAACGATTGTGTTTGCGTTGGTCGTTACTTTCATCATTCTTTCTTTATTGAAGGTGACCATGGGGTTGAGAGTGTCCGAGGAAGAGGAGCGAATGGGGCTGGATTTGACCCAGCACAACGAGCGGGGCTACGCTTAATGGGCTGGTTGAATGCTAGCTGAACCCTGGAGAATATGATAACTAGTTGACGGCTTAACGTGCTAAACAGAAAAGAAGAGGAGTGATAAGTAGATGAGTGTCAAAGACGCGCTCGAAATGGCGAAGAAAAATAAAGCAGACATAGTCGATTTAAAGTTTATCGATTTACCCGGTTTATGGCAGCATTTTTCGATACCGGCATCACAGCTAAGCCCGGCAACTTTTGAGGACGGCCTAGGATTCGACGGTTCAAGCATACGGGGTTTTCAAAGCATCAACGAGTCAGATATGATTTTGCTTCCCGACGCGGACACTGCGATGATGGATCCGTTTACTGAGCACTCCACCATTAGCTTTGTCTGCAACGTTCTCGACGCCATCACGCGTGAGCCCTACAGTAGAGACCCGCGTTTTGTTACCCAGAAGGCTGAGAAGTACCTCAAGGCCAGCGGCATCGCTGACATCAGTTACTGGGGTCCAGAAATCGAGTTTTTTATTTTCGATAGCATCCGTTTCGACCAGAACCATCACGAAGGCTATTACCACATAGACTCCACCGAAGGTTTCTGGAACTCCGGAAGCAACGACGGCCCCAATCTCGGCAACAAGATCAGATACAAAGAAGGCTATTTTCCGATGCCGCCGATGGATCAGTACCAGGACCTGCGCTCAGAAATGGTGTTGAACCTGCAGAAATGCGGAATTACGGTGGAAGTCCATCATCACGAGGTCGCTACCGGTGGCCAGACGGAAATCGACATGAGATATGACACCATGACCAAGATGGCCGATAACGTGTTGCTGTACAAATATGTGGTCAAGAACACCGCGCGAAAACGCGGCAAAGTGGTCACCGTTATGCCCAAGCCACTATTTCAAGATAACGGCTCCGGCATGCATTGCCACCAGAGTCTCTGGAAGAACGGCAAGAATTTGTTTTACGACAAGAAGGGCTATGGGCTGATCAGCGATACAGCACGCTATTACATCGGCGGTTTGATCAAGCACGCTCATGCGCTCTGCGCTTTTATCGCACCGACCACCAATTCTTACAGAAGATTGGTGCCGGGGTATGAAGCACCCATAAACCTGGTTTACTCGGCGCGCAATCGCAGCGCATGTGTGCGAATTCCAATGTACTCAGATAGCGAGAAGGCCAAACGGCTGGAGTTTAGAACGCCGGATCCCAGCTGCAACCCATATTTTGCATTTCCGGCTATGCTGATGGCGGGTCTTGACGGCATTCGCAATAAGATCGAGCCGCCTAAACCGATAGACAAGAACCTGTATGAGCTCGAGCCGCAAGAAGCGGCTAAGGTCAAATCGATGCCCGGCTCGTTGGATCAGGCACTCGACGCTCTGGAGAAAGATCATGATTTCTTACTTGCCGGCGACGTCTTTACCAAGGACGTAATCGCGACTTGGTTGGAGTTCAAACGCAAGCACGAGGTTGACGCCATCCGTCTCCGGCCCCATCCTTGGGAGTTTGCCCTGTATTTTGATATCTGATGCTGTACAGTCGCTTTGGCTCGAAACAGGCGACTACGCGCAGCACCTTCAGGAAGGGGACAAGATGAAGAAAATCGAGGCGATTATAAAGCCGTTCAAGTTGGACGAAGTGAAACAGCGGCTGACGTCGGCAGGAATAACGGGTATGACGATAACTGAAGTCAAAGGGTTCGGGCGACAAAAGGGCCACACGGAGCTTTATCGCGGCGCCGAGTACACGGTCGATTTTCTTCCTAAAGTCAAAGTCGAAATTCTGGCGGCAGACGAAATGGCGCCGAAGATCGTCGAGGCGATTCTCGAATCAGCGCAGACCGGAAAAATCGGAGACGGTAAAATTTTCGTATCGACAGTTGAAGAGGTTATTCGTATTCGGACCAGCGAACGCGGGGAAGATGCGATAAGTTAATTCCTATCAGAGTGAATTTCTCGATCTAATTTTTGTTCTTTGGTATCTTAAGGCGGGCAGCGAGGCAGGCTCGGAACGGCGTGTGGATGTTGTCGACACGCGCCGTCCGAAGCCTCTTTGTAAAAAGCGCGAAGAACGGCAATCCTACTTCTTGTCCTTTGTCTCTTCTCCAGGTTGCTTTCCTGGTTCAAAGCCGCCAACTTCGTGATAAACGACTTTTTTGTCTTCCTCAAAAGCGCGAACAGTCGGTACCTGTCCGGGCAACCCGAGTTTCTTCCACTCGCCGGCAACTTTGTCATACATCTCTTTGCGAAGCGCGGTCCGTTTTGAGAAAACCGGGAGGTACCGATGTTCCTTGCAAGCATTGATCAGCGCCTTTGACCCGTACGGGCGCTTCTCCGGAGGATTTTGTGTCGGATCGAGCCATGTGCTCCACGTATTGCGCAAGATATCGACATCATCGATAGGATTACAGCGGCTGCTCATGGCCCATATAACCTGGTCCATATCTGTCGGGTCTATATCTTCATCCACAGAGATAATCCACTTGGTGTAGTACGCGCCGCCCGGTACCTGTGCCGCCAACGCTAGCGCCTGTGCCGCATGCCCGGCATAACGCTGCTCAAGGCTAATCACAGTCATACCGAAACCGCCGGCGCCCGCCGGATGCGCGTAAACCCCCTGGATTCCCGGAACACCGAGCTTGTCGAGATCGTCCCAAATACGCGCAGAGCGAATGATGGCAAAAAAACCGCTCTGTTCATTGGATGGGTAATCCGCCATCAAGGCATTTGTCAGAATGGGATTATTTCGGTAATGCACAGCCGTGATCTCGACTAACGGACAACCGGCCTCAGGTCTACCGTAGTATCCGGGAAACTCGCCGAACGGTCCTTCACTCTTTACTGAATTGGGCTTGATCACGCCTTCGATGACGAACTCGGCGTTGGCAGGTAGCATGAGATCCGTAGTCTTGCCTTTCACCACCGGTATGGGCTCCCCTTTGATACCGCCCAAAAATTCATATTCGGAAACGTTTTTGGGAAAAGTTTGAGAGCCGACGACCATAAAAAGGGGATCGATACCCCAAGCCGCGGCCACCTCAACCGGTTTGCCCATTTGCCACGAACGGGTGATATGGAGGCGGGCATCCTTCCCAGGGGATAGGTAGAGGCCGGCCTCTCTTTTTCCCTGCAGCATCATACGGTAGGTGCCGACATTCAGATAGCCGCTGTCGGGATCGCGCGTGATGACGCAATCCGCCGTGCCGGCATAACGACCGCCATCGAGCGGCCAATGCTTGGGAATCGGTAGCTGAGTTAAATCGATTTTGTCGCCGGTCAAGCTGTTCTGGTAGAATCCCGCTTCACTTGCGGACACCTCTCGAGGCGCGGTCCGATGTTTCAGCTTGTTTTTCACCCGGCGAATCAGTTCCACCGTCGGCGTATCGGGAGCTTCCTCCATGGTAAGAGCGATCCGCGGCAAGCTCGGACCCAGAATGTTCCACAATGAACGGGCCTTAAACGGGCTGTTCTCGTATCCCTTAATGTTGTCAAACATGATCGCCGGAGAGGGCTTTTGCTTCGCAACGAGATAACCGATGGCGCTCATCTCTTCTTCGCAACTGACCGGCTCTTTAACATGGACTAAATCGCCAAGCTCCTCTACCCTTTGCAGCCACTCGCGCAGGTCTTGGATCGGTTTATTGACCAAAGGTTCCCCAGCTTTTTCCTCTCTTTTAGCCATCCTTAATACCTCCGAAGTTTATGGTGCTTTAAAGGCCCCGGTTAAAGCCGGATTCCTTTAGGCAGCAGGGATTTAAAATAGGCAAACGCGTCGTACGCACGATAGGTCATATTCTCTTTCATATAATCGATGTCCTGTTGCGGCATTACCGTCGGTTTACCGACGCAGCTTGCGACAAACTGCATGTGGGCAGTTCGTTCCAAGTATATCGCGTGAACTGTAGCATATTCCAAGCTGTCGCCGCACACAATAACGCCGTGTCCCTTGAGCAACATTGCCATGCGATCACCTAACGTCTGGCATATCTCTTTACCGTCCTGCACCGTGTAAATGAGACGGGGACTTGGGAATATTGGCGTCTCCGGCGCAAACACCGCCGCTTGATTATAGATCGGCAAGATCGGCGTGCCTGCCACTGAAAAAGCAGTGGCCAATGACTGATGAGTATGCACGACAGAGTTAACGTCAGGACGCGCCGCGTAAATAGCCGCATGGATCATCGTCTCCCGCGGTGGATTCTTTAGCTTCGTGACCGAACGCTGGTTACCTGCCCTGGCGTAGTTCTCCTCACAGACTTCCATATATTCATCGATGTCCACCAGGATAATATCCTTGCTAGAGATTTCGCCGAGCGGCGCCAGGACCGGTTTTATAAGAAATTTCCTGGTGCCGGGAATGCGAGCGCTGACGTGTCCGTGATAGTCAGCCAGCCCCTGGTGAAACATGATGCGGTTGCCGAGCGCCACCTTTTTCTTTAACTCATCGACGTCCCTTTTGTTGTTTCTTGCCATGACTCCCCTTTCCCACCGTTGTTTTCATGCAATTTGCTGTTGTACTTGTCCGCCCGTTCTTCAAGACATTCGGCATCGCGCCATCGTATATTCATCCGATTCCATTGGTCCTGATAAGCGCGGACGGTTTGCTCCGACCCGGTCGCGTAAAGTGTTTTCTGTAGTTGTGACTTGCTCTCGCCGAGCCTTGTAATTCCAACTCCGGTTCGATGATAAACCTAAGAGTCTCATCAGACTGTCTTACAACACGCCGGGACGACTGCCGCACCGTCTGTAATGCCCAAGGTCACCGGGACCTCTACGAGCAAGAGCATTCGCGGAAGCCTCGGACTGGTAAAATCCAGCCCTTGCGACCAAATCTTACACACGATATAAGCACCGGCGCGGAAGAAAATGACCGTCAGGCAGCCGATTCCGAGAATGATTCTAGTGGCCGCTTTTTTAGGGAACCCATGCGCATCTGCTTACTGGTTCAAATCCCACGGGACAACGAAAGTACGCCAATCTACGATAGTTTTGAACCCGTCGCAAGTGATCGAAGCGGCCATATTGATCATGCTCAATCGCTGGCGGCGTTAAAATTAACGCAATATTTCCGAGGACTTAAAAGATCGGCTGCGGCTGGTCTATTTGCCGACCCTATTTGTATCAACAATTTTTTGTGTTAAAAACTACCACGAAGTTGACCAAGGAAATGCACGATGCGGATGATGTTGCCCCCATTGAAGGACCGTCGAGTAGTGGACCGATTCCTTTCGGAATTTTTTAGCGAGTACAAACCCCTGTACTTCAAAAAGGCGATTTCGATCGTTTGCCGATTTTACCTCCTCAAAAATCCAAAAATAGAGTGGTTCGAGTATCTAGACTGGGGTAAGACGGCAGGAAAAACATACGAAAACGGACAGATTTATTTGGTTCATCCCGAAAACTGGAAACGCGGCCGGAAATACTACTCGGAGCGACGCTGGATCAATACCGTCTATCACGAAATGGGTCATTACGTCCTCTGGGCCGATGCGGAATCGAAGGCGGACAAGTTCGCGTTCCGGATGGTGCGAGGTTTGAACGGACAGAAAACTTCCGCAGGCCGAAATGGATTATAAAAACACGCTTAACCTACCCAAGACCAACTTCCCAATGCGCGGCAATCTGCCGCAAAATGAGCCAAAGTTCGTTGAAAAGTGGGACAGGGATCAGGTTTATTTCCGGATGCTCGACGCCAATACCGGCAGCCCAAGGTTCATTCTTCACGATGGCCCACCCTACGCAAACGGCAACATTCATATCGGTCACGCTCTGAACAAGATTCTTAAAGATATTATTATCAAATACAGGGCCATGACCGGCCATTCAGCGCCCTATGTTCCGGGCTGGGACTGCCACGGACTGCCCATCGAGCTGCAAGTCGAAAAGAGCCTTGGCAGAGCCAAGAAACTGGCCATGACCAAGGCTGAAGTACGCCGCTTGTGTAGAGAATACGCAGAAAAATATATCTCCATTCAGAGAGAAGAATTTAAGCGACTGGGAATTTTTGGCGATTGGGAACGACCGTATCGAACTCTCGACCCCTCCTACGAGGCGCAGGAGATCCGCGAGCTGGGCAAACTTGTCGCGTCCGGCGCTCTCTATCGAAAAAAGAAGCCGGTTTACTGGTGCGCGTCGTGTGTAACCGCTCTGGCGGAGGCAGAAGTTGAGTACGAAGAGCATGTCTCGCCTTCTATTTACGTCAAGTTTGCCGTTGTTGATTCCAAGGGAAAGCTCGCTTCGGACTCCACGGAAACGTACTTCGTCATCTGGACAACTACTCCATGGACCTTGCCTGCCAATCAGGCAATCGCTGTGCATCCCGGTTTTATCTACCGGCTCGTCAAGACTCCGCACGGAAAGCTCGTCATCAACCAGGACCTTATTCCCACTGTCATCGAAGCTTTGGGCCTTAAGGCGCAAGACTATGAAATTATCGGTGATCCATGGACCGGCGCAGAACTCGAAGGAATCGTGTGCCGCCACCCATGGCTGCAACGGGACTCTACCGTCGTTCTCGGCGATTTCGTGACCCAGGACCAGGGCACCGGTGCGGTTCATATTGCACCCGGACACGGTCAGGAAGATTACGAGGTCGGGATGCGTTACGGCCTCGAGGTCATGGCCCCTGTCGATGCCGAGGGAAAATTCACCGCTGCCGCGGGCGACCTTGAAAGTGAGTCGGTGTTCAAGGCGGATACGAAAATCATTCAGCTGCTAGGAGATCGCGGCGCGCTCTTGAAAGAAGAAAATTTACCGCACAGCTATCCTCATTGCTGGCGTTGTAAGAAGCCGGTGTTCTTCCGCGCCACCGAGCAGTGGTTTATCTCGATGGAAGCGAATGGCTTGAGGCAAGCAGCCGTAGCCGTCATCGAACAAGTACGTTGGATCCCACCCTGGGGTAAAGACCGCATTCGCGGCATGCTCGAAAGCAGGCCCGATTGGTGTATTTCACGCCAGCGCTCTTGGGGAGTTCCCATCCCGGCCGTGTATTGCAAGAAGTGCGACGAGGCTATTCTTACCCAGAAACTCTGTGACCATATCGCCGCCATTTTCGCAAAAGAAGGGTCGGATGCATGGTTTGTTCGGCCGATGGCCGAACTTTTACCGGTAAACCTCGCGTGCCCTGGTTGCGGTGGAAATGAGTTTTTTAGGGAAGAAGACATCCTCGACGTTTGGTTCGATTCAGGCGTTAGCCATGCTGCGGTTGTCGAAAATGATCCCCGGCTGTCCGGTCACGCCGATCTTTACCTTGAAGGGAGCGACCAGCATCGGGGATGGTTTCACACCGCTTTGCTCACTTCTCTGGCAACCCGCGGGCGGGCGCCTTACAAGAGTGTCCTTACCCATGGCTTTGCCCTTGATGGCAAAGGAAGAAAAATGTCCAAGTCACTTGGGAATGTTGTGGCGCCGCAGGAAATCACCCAAAAACTTGGCGCAGAAATTCTGCGTTTATGGGTTTCTGCCGAGGATTATCGAGAAGATGTGCGTATCTCAGAGGAGATCCTCAACAGACAGGTGGAGGCTTACCGGCGCTTGCGAAATACGGCGCGCTTTCTCATCGGCAATCTCTATGACTTTAGTTCGGCGGATGATGCTATTCCGGCCCAAGAACTCGACGAGCTCGACCACTGGATTCTTCATCGGACCGAAATGCTGTTAAGCCACTGTCGTGAAGCTTTCGACAATTATGAGTTTCACGCCGTCTTTCATGCGCTGAATAATTTTTGTAGCGTCGATCTCAGCGCCCAGTATCTCGACATCGTCAAAGACCGTCTGTATTGCGCCGGTGCGAAGTCTGTGGAGCGCCGGGCAGCCCAGACCACGCTGCACAGGATCTTGGGTGTACTTGTTCATTTAGTGGCGCCCATCCTTTCCTTTACGGCAGAGGAGATATGGACGCACATGCCCGACCGAGAGCGGCTGCCTGCGAGTGTCTTCCTGTCGCGATTTCCTCAACCGGATCCCAGTCGGGTGGATCGTGAGCTAGGTGATAAATGGGAGCGAATTTTTAAAGAGCGCGGGGAGGTCCTCAAGGCCTTAGAGGAGGCTCGGAGCAAAGGCATCATCGGCCATTCGCTTGACGCCAAAGTCATTCTGAGCAGCCAAAACGGCGCGGGCTCTCTCCTTGGCGATTTGATCAAGGCGGACAGGAACAAAACGCAAGATATTTTGATCGTCTCCCAGACCGACGTTTCGGCTCCGCTACTCTCGGCAAACGACGCAGAGCAGATATCCTACGATGCCGGACTTATGAATTGCCAGATAACAATTTCCAAGGCCGAAGGCCTCAAGTGCGACCGGTGTTGGAAATACGACACCGAAGTCGGTAAAGATCCGCTTCATCCTGCAGTGTGCCGGCGTTGTGCGGCAGTTCTGAAGTCCGGAGTAGTGCCTTGACAGCTAAGTTGCGGATTGTTGCCGGCTGGGTTGGTTTAATCGTCGTGGCAGACCAGGTGACAAAGTTCATCGTCGACCGAAGCATGGCGTTACACGAGTCCATTCCGGTTATCGAGAATCTGTTTAGTCTCACCTATATCCGCAATACCGGCGCCGCGTTCGGTATCTTCGCCGGCAGTCATGCCGCTTTTCGTATGCCGTTTTTGATTATCGTTTCATTGGTCGCGATCGGCTTCATTTTCATGATGCTGAAGCGCTTGCGAGATACAGAAACCGGCCTGATGACCGCTCTAGCATTTATTCTCGGAGGTGCCATCGGCAACCTCATCGATCGGATCTTTTACGGCGAGGTGATCGATTTTTTGGACTTTTATTGGTCCAATTACCACTGGCCGGCATTCAACCTGGCCGATAGTTTCATCACCCTCGGCGTGGGCATAACTGTTTATTATCTTGCCACAGCCAAAGGTGAAGACCCTTTTGCTGCCAAATGAGTTGAAAGCTACTCAGCAGGGACTGAGAGGCTGCTTGGCTCGTCTGCCGAAGTTCATCGCGGTCGTCTGACACCGCCGATGGCAGGCACTGTAGCTAATTTAGCTGCTGAAGTATTTCCCAACATCTCCACAATCGCCTCGTACTTTACCGGTTTCGTCAAATGGGCATCGAATCCCGCTTCCTTCGTGCGATGGCGGTCTCGCTGTTGGCCCCAACCCGTTAAAGCAATCAAAATCACGTTCTTCCCCCAGGACTGCTCGCGGATTCTGCGCGCCGCCTCATAGCCGTTCAATGTGGGCATCGCAAGGTCCAGCACAATCACGTCAGGACGAAAGCGCGCGGCAGCTTCGAAGGCTTCAAGACCGTCTTTGGCGATTTGCACATCATAGCCCTCCCGGCGCAACAGTTGAGCGAGAGTTTCGGCTGATTCGGGAAAATCATCGGCAACCAGGATCCGGCGCCCCGTGGTAGCTAGGGCTGTCGTGTCGCTGACCCTAGGCCTGGAGATCTCTTGAACATTGGGCACGCGCAGTATGGGTAGACAGACGACAAATTCGCTCCCTTGATTGACGCCGGAGCTATAGGCTTGCACTGTTCCCTCATGCATTTCGACAATGCGCTGCACCAGCGTCAGTCCGAGTCCAAGACCGCCTTCCGCCCGCGTGAAGGAGCGATCGGCCTGGTAAAACAATTCAAACAGATGGGGCAAATGCTCTGGCGCGATGCCTATACCTGTGTCGCTTACCCTGACAACGGCTTGGCCTGTGTGCTCCTCGAGCTTTACCTGGATCCGGCCGGGATCGGGCGTGTACTTGGCGGCATTATTGATCAAATTCATGAAAACTTGAGTCAAGCGAACACGATCCGCGTGAACGTAAAGACTTCCCGGTGGAACTTCAAAATCCATTTGATGGCCGCGGTGATCGACGAACGATCGGCCAGAATCCACCGCTGTCTTGACAATTTCACAGAGATCGACGTGTTCTTTATGGAGACCCAGTTTCTCGCGAGTAATGCGGCTGACGTCGAAAAGATCGTCGGTAAGACGCGTCAAATAGGTCACTTGTTTATCGATAATGTCCCTGCCCCAACGATGTTCAGTCTCGGAAAATTTCGATGCCTGAGACAGGCTCACGACATTCCTTATTAGAGCCAAAGGATTTCTCAACTCGTGTGCCAAGGTTGCCAGGAACTCATCCTTGCGCCGGTCCGCGTCGCGCAAGGCTTCCTCGCTTTGGCGCAGCGCCGTGTTTAGTCTCAGCTTTTCCACTGCCAGCCAGGTGCGCTCGGCGGTGGCGGCAATGAGCGCAACCTCGCGCTCGCTCCATTCCCGTGGAGCTGGTGTAGAGACAAACAACGCAGAGACAAGCCTCCCGTCGCGCAATAACGGAGTTGCGGCGAATGCTCCAATGCCGGCGAGTCGGTAGTTTTCAATCCATCGAGCTGTGCGCTCATCACGGACTGTGTCGAAGACAACCGCGTTCTGACCAGCTTTGAACTCGCTCAGGATGCTGGAACCCACGGCGCTGAGCGCATAAGTTCCCGCCAATGATGGAAGATGGAGATGGTAATCGCGGATAATTTTGAAGCAGTCCTTTTCAGCCTCAGCTTCAATAAAGCTGCAACGTTCGGTCTGCAAGTGCTCGCCGACTGCCACTGCCACCGCCCAAGTCAGCTCAACCGGGTCCGATGCCAGGCGAATGCAGTCGCTCAGATCAAGCAGAAAGAGCGTATCTGCCTCAGCTTGCTTCCGCTCGGTTATGTCGGTACTCATTCCGACCCAGCCGCGGGCTGAACCATCGGCTGATAGCAGCGGCACGGCCCGAACCCAGGTCCAGCGCCACTGGCCGTCATGACGGCGGAGGCGGTATTGCGCTTCAAGAGGCTGCTTTGTTGCTGTCGCGTGTTCCCAATCCTCTAAAACTCGCTTGTGATCGTTTGGGTGGTAAGCATTAAGCCACCCCGAGCCCTGCCGCTCGGCGGCGGTTTGCCCTGTAAAGGCACGCCAAGAAGGCGAGTCTTCGCCGATGTTGCCGGCGGCATCGGCAGTCCAAACTATCTGCGAGGATGCTTCAACGAGTGCTCGAAAGCGCTCTTCGCTCCGCCGCATGGCATTCTCGGTGTGCCTGTGACGCACGCCTAATGCCGCGACAATCCAAATCAGCGTGCCGGTTAGCACGTGGTTGAAGATGAGTATCCAATTCGAGCTTCCCGGGAGGGTCGGCGCAAGGATGTAATCCAGAATAATCAGCACCGTAGATACCGACGCCACAAGGATCTTCTCGCGGACACCCGGTAAGGCCACGATCAAAAGCAGCGCGGCCACATAGCACGTCGGCATGACGACGCCTAACGGCGACCATCGATCGGTAACGAAAATACCGACGAGGAACACTGTGATGGCGATCCAATAGCTCTTGGGGCCAGATACGGCGAAGAGAAAGCTGCGCAGTTGACTGACCGGAGTTTGAGCCGGTGAGGGGGATTGTGAATTTTTTTCTTGCATAATCGCGCTGCGTACAGCTCGCTTCAGGGAAGGCTGTAGTGTAGCAAAGACTCCTTGCCTGCAAAAGCTTCCGATGGGAGATTCTGCAGGAAGATTTTGTCGCACTTAGAAGACAGTGCTATGCCCGCGGAACTGAATCGCACACAAGCTTTTGATGCAGTTACAGAAATCCGGCGCGGCCTTGGGTGGTCGCGTCTCGCCAGCTGCCGTGGCCTGGAGGAGCGTATTGCAAACGACCGAAAGCTTGACAACGGCGGCCTCTTGAGATGATAGATGTTCACAGGACTTTGCAGGGGGATTGATGGCGCGGAGCACGTACTATCGCGATATTCGGGAGCATTTGAGAGCACTCGAAGAACGCGACAAGCTGATACGAATCAAGCGGGAGATTAATAAGGATACCGAGCTGATGCCATTGGTGCGGTGGCAGTTTCGCGGTCTAGAAGAAGAACAACGCAAAGCTTTTCTGTTCGAGAACGTCGTGGATGCGAAAGCCAAACGGTATACGATGCCGGTAACGGTAGGAACGCTGGCAGCGACAACCGAGATTTACGCCATTGGAATGATGTGCCGGCCTGAAGAGATTCATGAGCGCTGGACGGAAGCCCAGCTTAAACCCATCGACCCTGTGAAAGTCGCAACCGGGGCTGTTCAGGAAATCGTCCGGAACGGCAGAGATTTATTGAACGGATTTGGATTGGAGATGATCCCGGTGCCAATCTCGACACCTGGTTTTGATAACGCTCCATATCTGACCTCGGCCAATTGGATTACCAAAGATATCGACACGGGAGTCTATAATATCGGCAATTATCGCAGCCAGATTAAAGCTCCAAACCGCACCGGCGGCTTGTTTACATCACAGCACATGGGGCAACACTGGCGCAACTGCAAAGCCAAGGGAGTGGCCTTGGAGGCGGCGATTGCTATTGGCGTTACGCCTAACATTGCTTATTCAGCGACTGCCAAAATCCCCTATGATTTTGACGAGTATCGACTCGCCGGCGGTCTGGCGGGTGAGCCGGTGGAAGTCGTGCAGTGTAAAACCGTCGATTTGTTGGTACCCGCAGCCGCGGAGATCGTCATCGAAGGTACGATTCCAACCGATTCCCTGGAGCCCGAGGGGCCCTTCGGAGAGTACCCCGGCTACATGGGGCACCGCACCGTTTCGCCGTACCTCGAAGTCAGCTGTATTACGCACCGTCGCGATGCGATTTATACCGCGCTCATGAGCCAGTTTCCGCCCAGTGAATCGAGCAAAATCAAGCACACTGGCACGGAGAAGATTATTTTCAAGTATCTACGCCATGACAGCGGCAATTCGGCGGTACTCGATGTGGCTCTGCACGATGAAGTGAGCGGCAGCGGCCAAGCTTACTGCGTGATCAAGATGCGCGGAGCGACAAAGGCTGACGCATGGCGCGCGCTCAATGCTTCAGCGGGTTTTACTGGCAGTTACGCCAAGATCTGTATCGCCGTCGATGAAGACATCGATATTCATGATCCTGCAATGGTCAACTGGGCGATCTGCTTTAACGTCAGGCCCGAAGAGGATATCGCTGTGGTCAAGGGAAAATCGCCCGGATTGGATCCTTCGGCTCATCCTCCAGGGCGGGAAAGCCTCGAAGTACGCATGTCTTCCATTGGAGCGTTGCTGATTAATGCGGTGAGGCCATGGCCTTACACCCCAGTGTCTCTGCCACGCAAAGAATTCATGGAGAATTCCAGGTTAATCTGGCAGGAACTCGGTCTTCCGACCTTGAAACCGCGCATGCCGTGGTTCGGTTACAGTCTCGGCGCCTGGACCAGGCAAGACGAAGAAGAAGCAGAACTCGCTATCAAAGGCGATTACTTTACAACCGGCGACAAACAAAAAGGTCAGCGAATCAAGCCGTAGGAAGTCTACTCCTTCGCGGCGATGCCCGCTCATCTGCTGTCGCAGCACGATATTTACTGACCTCGTACCGCCTGGATGCAGTGATTAAACTCGTCGAACTTCTACATCATGGGCTTTGATCCAATACAGATTTTTGTTGGTGTCGCGTTGCTGTGCGCGGCTTTTGTAAAGGGCGCTTCGGGGATGGGTTTTCCGCTGATTGCAACGCCCACGGTGGCTCTGTTGCTGGATATACGAATTGCCATCACCATATTGCTAATCCCCAACATCGTCATGGATGTCGCGCAGGTTTTTCGCGACGGCTTTCCCTTCGCTGTCCTGCGGCGCTTCGGCTGGTTTTTTGTGGCTACGGTCATCGGAGTGTTTTTAGGTACGGCGGTGCTGGTGAACCTGCCGCTCTGGATACTGAACCTTTGCCTTGGCGCAATGGTGCTGGTATTCGTTGCTTCAACCTGGCTACGTTTCCACTTTACAATCACGCCACGACTGGAAAAGTTACTTGCGCTCCCCGTCGGGTTTTTCAGCGGATTCCTTAACGGTCTGACCAATGCGGCCGGACCTGCGCTGGCTATTTATCTTTACAGTCTCAAACTCGAGAAGCGACAGTTTATTAAATCCATCGCAACTATTTTTGTCTTCACGAAATTGAGTCAGCTTGCTGCAGTTTCAAGCTGGAATCTTTTTAATGCTTCAACACTTTCGTTATCGCTGCAGGTTACATTGTTCACCCTCGCGGGCTTTTATGCCGGTCTAAAGACGCAAGACCGCATCAATCAACAAACGTTCAATAGGGCTCTCTTGATCTTTCTTTTCGTGATCGGCTTGACATTGGTGGCGCGGTCTTTAACTCAGTAGTCTTTCGCCAAGGTAACAAGCCATGGCTCGCTCCTATGCGTGGGCTTCTCATAAAGCTGGAGCAAAAAGGTTGTCCGGCAGCCCGCGCACATACTCGATGGTTTCTTTGATGCCGATGACGTCCGAGTACTTCATTGCCATGTCGAACAGATTGAGCTTGTGCGATGCTTGACCCCGATCAAAAACGCACTCTTCAACCACTGTAACCTTCAGATTGTAAGAAAAGGCGTCAATGACGCTCGCGCGCACGCAGCCGCTGGTTGTCGTGCCGGTGACCAACACGCTGTCGGCGTGGACCTCGTTAAGCATACTGATCAAAGGCGTCCCGAAGAAGGCGCTGGGTTTCTGTTTGCGAACCACGATGTCGCCCGATCGAGGGGCGATTTCTTCGACGATGTTATTGCCTTTGTCCCAGGTCTCAGTCATATCTTCAGTGGATCGGCTATTTTTTGCCTGCCAGCGCCCGAAAGCTACCGTATTATTACGGTCATCATGTCCGGTCGTATAAAAAATCG
>CAYZXN010000129.1:0-3920 GCA_964482425.1 uncultured Syntrophobacteraceae bacterium
ACCTTCCCTTTTGGGGCGAGCCGGATGTGATCCTGGCCATCGGCTGCCGGTTGATCCGCGAGTACCGTTATTTGGACGAACCGGTGATGAAGCCCGAGACCCGCTGCATTCATATCGAAGAAGATGGCTGGGAGATCGGTAAGGTCTTTCCCGTCGACGTCGGCATTATTGCCGATTCCAAGAGCGCGCTGCATTCCCTGCTGGAGATTTTACCGAAATTTGCCGCGTCAACGAACGGCCGTGACGAACGCTTGGCATGCATCAAAAAAGCCAGGGAAAAGGTGAACGCCGAGTTGGAAAACAAGGTTCAGCAAGGTTGGGACGGCACGCCCATCAACACGGCGCGGCTGGTTCGAACCATGGACCGGTTGCTCGAGAAAGACGCCTTGATCGTCAATGAAAGCCCGACGAGCAAGGATATCATCATGGCCAACTTCCAGTTTACCGCGAGCCGGTCGTATTTCTCCAATTCCTCGGGCGGGTTTCTCGGCTGGGGCCTGGGGGCTTCGATCGGCGCGAAGTTGGCTTCGCCCAACCGGCGCGTGGTTGCCTGTCTCGGCGACGGCAGCAGCATGTTCGGAATTCAGGGTCTGTGGACACTGGCCAAGTACCGCGTGCCGCTGATTGTCGTGGTATTCAACAATCGTGCTTATATGGCCGTGAAGAATCAGTTTCGTGGTTCCGAAGAGAGAATTCGCGTGGCCGCCGACATGGGCGCGGAGCTGGTCGGGCCTGATATCAATTTCGCCAGGATGGCCGAAACCTTCGGTATCTTCGGCCAGAGAGTGGAACAGCCGGATGCCATCGAGCCGGCCATCAAGCGAGCGATGGAGCAATCCGGCCCGGCGCTCATCGATGTCGTCATCAGCCAGAACACCCGAAAGGATTGAAGGAGGATCGAATCATGGCGGACGAAGCAAAGGAAGCCTTCAAAAAAGTCGGTCTGGGCGCCGAAAACAGCGCCTACGATATTATCGCTAAGCTGGATCCTGAATATTTCGAAAAGCTAAAGGGCCTTTACGTCGACGGTACCTTCGGCCGCGAAGGCGCGCTACCGCGCAAGACCAAAGAGCTGATCATGATCGGCATCTGCTGTGCTTTACTGCGGCCGCGCGGCATCCGGGTGCACAGCGAACGAGCGCTGACTCTCGGTGCCACTCCCAAAGAAGTTCTCGAAGCCATGGAAGTAGCGGCGATTCCCGGCGGCATGCCCGGCTTGTGGGCGGGGGTCGACACACTGCAGGAAATTCTCAAAACCAAAGGCCAGGAATTTAAATGAGCGAGCGCCTTCCGGGGCCGCTGGACGGCGTTCGCGTCCTGGATCTCACGCGGGTTGTCGCCGGGCCCTATTGCGCCATGTTCCTTGGCGACCTGGGCGCCGAAGTCGTCAAAGTGGAGCAACCCGGTACTGGCGACGACACGCGCGGTTGGGGCCCGCCGTTTACCGGAGGAGAAAGCGCCTACTACCTGTGCATCAACCGCAACAAAAAAAGCATCGCTTTGGATCTCAAATCGGCAAAGGAAGTCGAGTTGGTGCGCCAACTCGCCCAAGCGGCGGATGTGGTGATCGAGAACTTCCGTCCCGGGACTATGGAGCGGCTTGGTCTCGGCGAAGAGGAACTACGAGAGCTCAATCCCCGTCTCATCTATGCCTCCCTGACCGGATTCGGCGCCGATGGCCCCATGAGCGGCTGGCCCGGTTACGATCTGATCGTTCAGGCATGGGGCGGCTTGATGAGCATTACCGGCACGCCCGACGGCGAGCCTGTAAAAGTCGGCGTCGCCATCATCGACCTGGTCGCCGGTCTGATGCTCGGCAAGGCGATCACCGCGGCGCTCTTTGCGCGCGAGAAAATCGGCGTCGGCCAGCGCATCGACACCTCGCTGCTCGAAGCCGAAGTCGCATCGTTGATCAACGTCGGCAGCAACTATTTAATCGGCGGCAAGATTCCGGCCCGTTGGGGCAACGCGCATCCCAACATCGTTCCTTATCAAAATTTTAAAACCGCCGACGGTTACCTGGTCATCGGCGTCGCCAGCGAAGTTATCTGGAAAAGATTTTGCCAGGCCATCGGGCGCATGGAATTGGCGGAGGATCCGCGCTTCGCCAATAATTCAACGCGGGTCGAGAACCGCGTTGAGTTGATTTCAGTTCTTGCGGAAGTATTTCTCGGCCGCAGCAATGAGATCTGGCTCAAGCTTCTCAACGATGCCGAGGTTCCCTGTGCGCCGGTGCAAACGATTGATAGAGTTTTCCAGGCGCCGCAAGTTTTGCATCGCGACATGCTCGTCGAGATCGAGCACCCTACCGCGGGAAAGGTGCCCATGGCCGGGATTCCCGTGAAGTTCTCGGTAACGCCCGCTTCGGTGCGGCTGCCGCCGCCGCTGCTCGGCCAACATACCGATGAAGTTCTAAAAACATGGCTTGGCATGACCGATGAAGCGATTGAGGATCTCAAACGAAAGTAGACTCTATGACAGGCAAGACATTCGAAGAATTCCACGCCGGCGACCGCTACGAAACCGGACGACGCACGATTACCGAACACGACATCCTGCAGTTCGTCACTCTGGTCGGGCTCACCGAACCGCTGTTTTTAGATATGGAGTACATCCGCAACGAAAGTCTCTACGGCGAGCGGATCGCGCCGGGAAGCCTTACCTTCGGCATGGCCGAAGGACTGACCGTGCAGACCGGGCTCATCCACGGCACAGGCATGGCTTTCGCCGGTCTCGATAAAATGCGCCTGTTCGGCCCGGTAAAAGTCAATGATACGATCCAAGTGGAAATAGAGGTGCTCGACACCAAAGCCGTGCCGGCGCGTGGCGGCGGCATCGTTCGTTACCGCCAGTGGGTGAAGAACCAGCGCGGCGAAACCATCATGGAGTACGATGTCGCCCGGCTGATCAAAGGCCAACCTGGAAACAATCAAGGAAAATAGCGTGAACGAAATCAAATTCGGCATTTTATTGCCGACCCGTGAAGTCATTTTGTCGGGACGCGCCGAGCCCTCGAGTATCTATAACCTATGCGACCGCGCCGAAGCTCTGGGGTTCCATTCCGTATGGGTGGGTGACAGCCTTACAGCCAAACCCCGGCTCGATGCGCTAACGACCTTGGCCGCGGTGGCCGGCCGCACCCAACGTCTTCGTCTTGGAACTGCGGTATTTCTGGCGGCGCTGCGCCACCCGATTCTGGTGGCGCAGACGGTAGCCAGTCTCGACTGGCTCAGTCAAGGTCGCGTCGATCTGGGCATCGGCTACAGCAGACCCAACGACCCGGCTCAAGAACACGAATTCGAAATTCTCGGCCTTTCTGCCGCCAAACGGATCAAGATGAGTGAAGAGCTGGTCGAAATTGTCCGCCGGCTATGGCGCGAAAGCGAGGTTTCTCATCAAGGCGCATTTTCACGCTTTGAACACGTCACCTTGGAGCCGAAACCGGTGCAGCCCGGCGGGGTGCCGATCTGGCTGGCATCGAATAATATCGAACCCGGACTTCGTCGTGTCGCGCGCATGGCTGACGGCTGGCTCAACAACATCACCGATCCGAATGTTTACCGGGAGTGTCTCGAGAAGATTCGCAGCTACGCGGCTCAGGCGGGCCGGGAGCCGCAAACCATCGAACCGGGTTTATACTTCACCCTGGCTGCAGGAGGCAAGGAAGCCATTGCCGAAGGACAAAGCTTTCTATCGCAGTACTACAACCGGCCTTATGAAGCCGTAGCCAAGGCGATGCTTTGCGTGATGGGCAGTTGGGACGATATCGCAGCTCAAATCCACGCATACCGTGAGGCCGGAGCACGCACGTTCATCTTGCGCTTTGCCAGCCGTGATCAACTTGGCCAACTCGAAGCCTGCGCCGAAGTTTTACGCCGGCAAGGCCATCTCTCCCGAGCTTGACTCTTCCATGGAAGACT
>CAYZXN010000130.1:0-9119 GCA_964482425.1 uncultured Syntrophobacteraceae bacterium
GGCTTGGGCATCGGGGCAATCATGTTGGCAACAAGTTGGAACAACGGACCTTTCGGCCAGGTGCTGTTCGGCGCGAGAAGCTTTTTCGGAGTTTACCGCGTTGCGCGCGAGCCCGGGAGCAATCTCCATGTCATTTTTCACGGCACAACCTTGCACGGGGCGCAGAACGTCGATCCGAAAAAGCGTCTTCAACCGTTGTCTTATTACCATCCTGGGGGACCCGCCGGACAAGCATTCAGAAGACTTGCAGAAAACGGCTTGAACAAGCCGGTCGCCGTCGTCGGCCTGGGTGCCGGCGCCATGGCCTGCTACGGTAAACCGGGGCAAGACTTTGTCTTTTACGAGATCGATGCCTTGGTCGAGCGCATCGCGCGCGACCAAACTCTGTTTACTTATCTGCGCGATTGCCCGCCGCGCACTTCGGTCGTTATCGGCGACGCGCGGCTAACGGTCGCCAGGGCGGCCGACCATACATACGGCATTTTCGTCCTCGATGCGTTCAGCGGCGACGCCATACCAATTCATCTGCTGACTCGTGAGGCCGTCGAGCTTTACGTATCCAAGCTGGCGCCGGACGGTGTGCTGTTGTTTCACATTTCCAATCGCTACCTGGATCTGGTCCCGGTGGTCGACCGCGTCGCGGCCGAGCTCAAGCTTACGGCGTTCCTGGGCCAGGCCGGCGGAGTGAGCCATCTCGAACTAGCCGACGGTCGGTATCCCTCGACCTGGGTAATCCTGGCCCGCGAGCCGAACCGACTTACGCCATTCCGCAACGATTCCACCTGGAAGCCGCTGAACGGCCAGAGCAAAGGCGAATTGTGGACGGACCACTACTCCAATATCCTCAAAGTTCTGCGCTGATAAGCACGGTATATCACGGCTGAGGCCGGAAAGATTCAAGCAACATCCCTGTTTTCCCTTGTCTCGATCACCTCGATTGACGTATAGAGCGGTATGTCAACCGCAGCCCGCGTCTCGGTGGAAAAACCTGTTGTCACGTCTTCAGTCGCGACAATCAACAAGGAGAAGACCATGGATCGTTCCTTTCGCTTGAATCTTCGTCGAGCCGGAAATGCTATCCGTATCTTGCTCTTTGGCTTCGCATTGATCGATACAGCTCCGCAATCGACCGCGCTGGCGCAGGCCCCTGCACCGATTCTTTCGGCCTACGCCGGCCAGAATGAAACGGTCGGACCCATGTGGGTGGGCATAGCCAAAGGAACCTTCAAGAAATATGGACTCGACGTGCGCATGGTGCAGCTAAGAAACGGCTCCCTCAGCATGGCGACCCTCGCCACCGGGCAGGTCCAATTCAACTACGGCTCCCCCGCGAATGCACTCAGCGCTTCCGCGGGCGGCTTGCGCATTCAATGCGCCGCTTCGCCGGTGCATAGAATCCCGCGTGAGCTAGTCGCGCGCAAAGAGATACGCACGTTAGAAGATCTCCGCGGCAAAACCTTCGGCGTGCAGAGTATCGGCGGCGGATTTTGGCTGCAGACGATGATCGCGCTGGACGGCCTCGGCATCGATCCGGAAAGATACGATCTCAAAATGCGCGTGCTCGGCGACACCGCAACGGTCACACAAGCCCTGGGCACAGGCGGCGTAGACGCCACGGTCATCCCGTACAGCTTCAGTGAAGCGGCGAAGCGCGCCGGCGCCAATGTCCTCGCGGATATCGGCAAACTCAAGATCCCCTATCAAGGCACGACGATTTGTTTTCTTCGCGAGTCAGCGTCGAATTCCGCCGACACTCTTTCGCGGCTGCTGAGAGGATTGGTCGACGCGGTCGTTTTAATTCATGACCCGAGCGCCAAGCCGGAGATCGTCGAAATTCTGCGTCGAAACTTTCGCTTTCCTACCGCCGCAGACGCCGAAGCTTCGTACAAGGTGCTGGCAGAGATGGCGACCGTCGAAGTCATGCCCGATCCAGCGGCATGGAAAATCGTCCAGCGCACCGTCGCCAAGATCAATCCCAAGGTTGCACAAGTGGATCTCAATCAGCTACTAAACCCTGTTTTCGTACGCAACCTGGAAGAAAGCGGGTTCTTGGCGGCGGCGCGGAAAAAGGTGCGGTAAGACGGATACGAGTCCCGCGCTTCGCTTGAGTCGCTTTCGAGTTGACGACACGCGCGCTGGTAAAGCACGGTCTGTCCTGAAACCGGCGTACGATCCAACTTCTCTATTTTTATGGCAGCCGCAGAAGAATTTATTTCCGAGCCGTTTGCGGGATACGCGGATCTCGCGGGCGTCCGCCTCTGGTACACGGACAGTGGCGATGACGGCAGTGGCAGTACAACATTCCCGGGTTTGTCGCGGCGGGACACCGGGTCATCGCGTTCGGTCGGCGCGGCTGGGGCCGCAGCAGCTCGCGCAGTTCTTCGTCGACTATGGCCACCGCTGGCGTTGGCGTGGCGCGGCGGAAACTGAGTTCAAAGGGCAAAATCTCATCAATGTTTTGTCAGCGTCTTTTCCAGTTACTGGCGTTCTGACTGGCGATGCTAGAGCACCCCAGCGCCGCGCGCCCATTTGTACTTTGCGCCGAGCACCGCGACGGGCAATTCCGTTGTATACGGAAAAGCCACGATGCCGCGCTCGTACAGATACTCGCTCGCCTCTTCCACTTGTACGTCCCCTACCAGCGACGCCACCACTGGCTTGTCGATCCCCTTCTCTCGAGCTTCTTGTACGACTTCGGCGCAGAGTTTGGCGAACACCATCGGCGGCGTGATGATCGTATGCCAGTAGCCGAGAATCAGGGAATGAATGCGCGGCTCGCCCAGCGCGTAGCGAATTGTGTTGGCATAGGTAGACGGCGGCTCGCCGCCGGTAATGTCGACGGGGTTTCCCGCCGCTCCGAATGGCGGAATGAATTTGCGAAACGCCGTGTCCATGTCCTGCGGCATCTTCATCAGCGCCAGGCCATTGTCGACGCAGGCATCCGACAGCAGAACCCCCGATCCGCCGGCGCCGGTGATAATCACAATATTCTCGCCTTTCGGCGTCGGCAGCACTTGCAAGCCGCGGGCGAATTGCAGCAGGTCGTTCAAACTTTTGGCGCGGATGACGCCGCAATGGCGCAATACGTCGTCGTAAACTTTATCATTACCGGCCAAAGCGCCTGTGTGCGACGCAGCGGCGCGCGCGCCCAGGGCCGTGCGACCTGCCTTCAGCATGACAATCGGTTTCTTCTTTGAAACCCGGCTCGCCACCTGCGCGAAGGAACGGCCGTCTTTTAAATCCTCGCAGTGCATGGCGATGACCTGAGTGTTGTCGTCCTGCTCGAAATAGGTCAGGAGATCGTCCTCATCGAGATCCGACTTGTTGCCCAGCCCGACGATGGCTGAAACCCCCATGCGCGTGGAGCGCGAAAAGCCGATGATCGACATGCCGACACCGCCCGATTGCGAGCTGAGCGCGACTTTGCCTTTAACGTCGTAGGGAGTGCAAAAGGTCGCGCAGAGATTTTGCGGCGTATAATAGAAACCGTAAATATTCGGCCCCATCACCCGCACGTTGTGTTTGCGCGCGACACCGAGCAACTCATCCTGCAATGCCTGCTCGCCGACTTCGGCGAACCCGGAGGGGATCATCACCGCGCCGGGAATTTTTTTGCGGCCGACTTCATCCATGGCAGCGGCGCAAAATTTCGCCGGAATCGCGAACACCGCTACGTCGATTTCCTCATCCACATCGAGCACGCTTGCATAGGCCTTGCGCCCCAGGATCTCCGCCGCCTTCGGATGGATCGGGTAAATCTCACCTTGGTAACCGCCGTTGATGAGATTCTTCATCACCGAGTTACCGATCTTGCCGTCTTCCACGGAAGCGCCGATCACCGCCACGGCGCGGGGATTCATGATGCGCTGCATCGAGCTCAGAATCTGTTCCCGGCTGAAACGTTCCCTGGCGGGCGGTCTGTCGCCGATAACAATGCGCACATCGACCGCCTTGGCGCCGCTCTCGGTTGCGAAAATCGGATTCAAATCGACTTCCTGAATTTCGGGAAAGTCGGCGACCATCTTCGAGACGTTGGCGATGATACCGGCCAACGCTGCGCGATTGACGCCTTTGCTGCCGCGCACCCCGCGCAATACTTCGGACGCGCCGAGAGAATCGAGCATTGAAAGCGCATCCTTCTGGGTTGCCGGCGCCAGCCGAAAGGTGACGTCCTTCATGACTTCCACAAGGATGCCGCCTAAACCGAAGGCGATCATTTTTCCAAAGCTCGGATCGGTCACCGCGCCGACCATGACTTCCTGGCCGCCTTGCAGCATCTGCTGCACCTGGACGCCCTGGATGCTCGCATTCTTCTTGTAACGCTTGGCATTCTTGACGAGCTGATCGAAAGCGCGCCGGACCGCGGCGCCGTTCTCAAGACCGACGATCACGCCGCCGGCTTCGGTCTTGTGAAGAATGTCGTCCGATACGATTTTCAAAACGGCGGGATAACCAAACCGTGCGGCCAGTTTTGCCGCCTCAGCGGCGGTTGTGGCCAAACCCTGCTTCGGTACCGGGATGCCATAAGCATCGCAAAGCTTTTTGGCTTCCGGAGCGCTCAAAGCATGGCGGCCGGTCTCGCGGGCGTGATCGATGATGGCGCGCAGGCTGTTCTTGTTCACGATTTCCTCCAGCTTTGATAGCGAAGTTCTTGTTGTCGCCGATCTATGCTTCGGCCAGGAATGTTAATTTCAAACTTAGGTAAGCTTTCCGTCCATCGGAAAACAGCATTGATGCCGGTTGTGAATTACGGCGATTCGAGTTGTCGCAGGCGGGTGAACTAGATTGCGCCTTGTTGCCGAGCCTGTTGAATTTCTGCATCGCTTAGCCCCAGGAGGGATTTTAGCACCTCTTCGGTGTGCTCGCCCAACAACGGTGAAGGCTTCACTTCGGTGGGCGATTCCGACAATTTAATGGGATTGCCGACGGTCAGGAATTTTCCGCGCTTGGGATGATCCACTTCGACGACCGTGCCCGTTTCGCGCAGAGACTGCTCCGCAGCTATCTCGCGCATGTCGAGGATCGGCCCGCATGGTACGTCAAATTCATTGAGCTTGCGCATGACTTCCATTTTATCGAGAGTCATCGCCCACTGCTCGATGATCTCAAAGCATTTATCGAGTTTCGGCAGACGCTTCTCCGGAGTCGCCCATTCCGGGTCGGTGATCAGCTCGGGCCGGCCGCACAGCTTCATCAGCGGCTCCCAGCCCGGCGGCTGGATTATTACGTAAATGTAATCATTCGGGCCGCCGCCCTTGGTACGGACCGCCCAGCCGGGCTGGCCGCCGCCGGAAGCATTGCCGGCTCTCGGCACCGCGTCGCCGAAGGCGCCATTGGGGTACTGCGGGTATTCCGTCAGCGGTCCGTGCGCCAGGCGTTGCTGATCGCGCAGTTTGACACGACACAGGTTCAGCACGGTATCCTGCATGGCGGCGGTCACGCGCTGCCCCTTGCCGGTGCGCTCGCGCTGCAACAGCGCCGCAAGAATGCCGGCAACGAGATGAACGCCGGTACCGGAGTCGCCGATCTGCGCTCCGGTCACCAGCGGCGGGCCGTCGTCGAACCCGGTCGTGCTTGCTGCGCCGCCGGTGCATTGAGCGACGTTTTCATAAACCTTGCAGTCCTCGTAAGGACCGGGCCCAAATCCTTTCACCGAAGCGTAGATCATGCGCGGGTTGAGCTCGCGAATCGCTTCCCAGGTAAATCCCTGGCGGTCGAGCGCGCCGGGTGCGAAGTTTTCCACCAGCACGTCGCACGACTTGATCAGCTTGCGAAAAATTTCCTTTCCTTTTTCACTTTTAGTATTGAGGGTGATGCTGCGCTTGTTGCAGTTGAGCATCGTGAAATAAAGGCTATCGACACCCGGCTTGTCGCGCAGTTGACCGCGGGTGATATCGCCCCGGCCCGGCAGTTCCACTTTGATCACGTCCGCGCCGAACCACGCCAGAAGCTGCGTGCATGTCGGCCCGGATTGCACATGGGTCATATCGAGAATACGTATCCCATCGAGCGCTTTTGCCATCGATGTGTTTACTCCTTAAGAAAATTCAATCTCACCACGAAGGAGGACACGAAGGGTTCGGATAAACAATCGTCCGAGCTTCGTGCTCTTCGTGTTCTTCGTGGTGCATCTCATGCTTCCGTTTTCGCGTGCGATTTTGCGCTAGGCAGCTATCACTTGTACATCGTCTGCGCCTTCGTTCCCGGCGCATATTCATTTATGTCGACCCAGATATTGACGATGGCGCACTGGCCGCCGGCGACCCGCTCGCGCGCTTGTTCCAAGGCCGGCCGGATTTGGCCCGGCTCGCGCACCGCGATGCCCCAGCCGCCGAAGCACTCGGCGAACTTTTCAAAGTCGACGTCGCCCAGCTTGTTGCCGACGCAGCCGCGCTCGGGACCATACTTGCCGATTTGCCCGCAGCGGATCTGGTTCATCGCCGAATTGTTGCCGATCACGGCAATATAAGGCAGCCCGAAGCGCTGCGCCGTTTCCATGTCCCACGAGGTCATGCCGAACGAGCCGTCGCCGTAATAGCACAGCACCTCTTTCTTGGGATGGACAAATTTCGTCGCCATCGCAAACGAAGTACCGACGCCGAGTGTGCCGAGCGGTCCGGGATCCATCCAGTTACCGGCTTTGCGCGGCTCTACCGCGGTGGCGGTGATCGTGACAACGTCGCCGCCGTCGCCGATATAAACGGTGTTATCGGTCAAGAATTCGTTAATCTCGTAAGCAACCCGGTACGGATTGATTGGCGTGGATTCGGATTTGAACGACGGCAGCAATTTTTCATAAGCCTTGGCTTCCGCAGTACGCAGCTCTTTCATCCATTCCGAACGCCTGGCATTGCCCTTTGACGCACGGCCCGTGGCAGCCTGCGTTACGGCCTTTATTATCGCGCCACAGTCGCCGACCAGGCCAAGCGAAATATCGCGGTTCTTACCGACGTTGCGGTAATCGAGATCGATCTGCACGACGGTTGCATCAGCGCGCAACCGCCGACCGTAGCCGAGGCGAAAATCGAAGGGGCTACCGACGATCAGAATCACGTCGGCCTTGTCGAAGGCAAGCCGGCGCGTGCGATTAAAACCGTGCGGATCGTTAGGGGCAAAGATGCCGCGAGCCGATCCGTTCATGTAGCCGGGAATGTTAAGCGCTCGACAAAACTCGACCGCCGCATCGTGACCGCGGCTCGTCCAAACCTGCGTGCCGAACAGCGCGGCGGGTCGCTCGGACTTCACCAGAATATCGGCGAGCCGTTCGATGTCCGCCGGATCGCCGATCGACTTGGTTGATGCGCGATAAGCCCCTGGCTTGGGAACCCGCGCGCGCTCCAGCGGCACTTTGGCATCCAGCACGTCGCGTGGAATCTCCAGATAACTCGGCCCCGGAGCGCCATTGACCGCTTCGCGGAACGCCATCGAAACCATGTCGGCGATTCGTTCCGTATGAGGCACAGTTGCAGCAAATTTTGTGATCGGCGACATAATATCGACATGTGGCAGATCTTGCAGCGAGCCCATCTTGTGCTGGCTGAGCGCGCCCTGCCCGCCGATCATTAGGAGCGGACTTTCGGCGCGAAACGCATTGGCGATGCCGGTCATCGCATTCGTCGTTCCGGGTCCCGCGGTGGTTACCACGCAGCCGATCTTGCCGCTTTGCCGCGAATAGCCGTCGGCCGCATGCGCTGCCACCTGCTCATGGCGCACGTCGATGATCTTGATACCTTCGTCCAGGCAGCCGTCATAGATGTCGATAATGTGGCCGCCGCAAAGCGTCCAGATGACATCGACTCCTTCGTTCTTGAGCGCCTTGGCGACCAGATGTCCCCCGGAGATCACCGGACCGGTCGTTTCTTGTTTCGCATCGACATTCATTGACTGGGCCATAGTTCCTCCTGCCTGGTTTTCTTGTCCAGATACTGCGCTAATTCAGATGCAGTAATCCGTACAGTACTCTGTCAAATATGACTACGCCGTGCCGCCGCCCACGACGCTAGCACGCGGACATTATAATCGACGCTTAGAGGGACCTATCGAGGGTAAGTTGAAACCACGCGGTTCTACCGGCGGGATGCACTTTCCTCTTCCGTGTAGTCTGGGCGCCTCGTGTCTTAAGTAACAATACAGAATACCGCTTTCGGGCTCAAGCTTTTGTTTAATCCCCGGCCAGACAAGCCAAAATCGCAACTCGGTTTCCAATACACAGGCCGGTTTCTTTCTCGCCCGCGCTCCGAAATCTCGGAGCGGGCTGGTTCTGCCCCCGGAAGAAGGATTCAGATTCGCGCTTTTAGAACTCCTCTCAACGGCGCGACTCCCGGCATCTCCCACTCATCCCACATCTCCTCGACCATCTTCTGAATATATGTAAAGTGTTCTTCCTTGAGGTGCTCGAAGCGGCCTTGTTTGGTGAGAAATTCCTTTACCGGAACTCTCCCCTTGCCGGACTTGCGCGCGTCGTAGGTGTAGATGATGTTGCCCTCGACGATTTCGTAGAGCGGATAGAGGCCGCATTTGATTCCCAACTCGCCAAGTTCGTTGGAGTAGCGCGGGTGGTAATCCCAACCTTTGGGACAGGGATCGTAAGTATGAATAAAAGTCGGACCGCCGATTTCGAGCGCCTTGCGCACCTTATTTAAATAGTCGGTGGGCGGATAGGTTGCGCAGGCGGTGGCGACGTACTTGCACGTCGGATGGCCGACGGCGAGCATGCCGGCAACGTTCTTTTTCCAGCGCCGCTGCATGATCGGGTGCTTGGTTCCCGGAGGCGTGAACGTGGTCTGCGCGCCGTAAGTCGATAATCCGGTGGCCTGGATGTCCGTATTCGCGGCCGACTCGTTGTCGTACATGATGATTAGCAGGTCGTAATCGCTCTGCAGCGCGGCGGAGATGCCGCCGATGCCCATGTCCCCGGCGCCGAGATCGCCGGAAAAGTTGATGACGTTGATCTTCTCGTCTTTGATCTTTCCCTTGCGCTTGAGCGCCCGCAGGCCCGCCGCCATGCCCACGGCCGAAGAGCCGCCGGCGCCGAGCTGTGTATGCATCCACGGCACGATCCACGGCGTGGTCATATACGACGTGTTGGCCACATACATGCAGCCGGTCGATCCAGTGAC
>CAYZXN010000131.1:0-17656 GCA_964482425.1 uncultured Syntrophobacteraceae bacterium
TGTTAACTATAATTGACTCCATTATCATAAATGTAATACTTAGCAAACATCATGGACAGTAAAAACCAGCCATACAGACCCAAGCTGGGAATTAGCGCGTGCCCTCTGGGCAATGCGGTAGGGTTCGACGGGGGCCACAAGGAAGGACTCGATTTGACTGACACTTTCGGCCAATTCGTCGAGTGGATGCCGTATGCCCGGCGGCGGAGATAGGCATGGGTACATCGCGGGAACCGGTGCGTCTGGTCGTTAATCCCACTCAACCTATGATGATTGCGGGACGTTCGGGTAGAGACTGGACCTAGGCGATAACAAATTTGCTCGCAGACGCGCTGCCGGATTGGCGCATAGCGAGCGTCACTACCGCCGTTTGGGACGGCTGGTTGCGGCCGGCGGTCGACTGTCGCTGGAGCAGACTTTTGCTCCCTATGGGCACGATTTATGAACGCCTTGGCGGCACATGCCAGTTCGAAAAAACACAGCAACATGCTCGAGCATTTGATGGGATACTTTTCCAAAGAATTATCAGCTCTCGAGCGCCAAGAACTGATCGAGGTGATCGGCGATTTTCGCCGGCAGTTGGTGCCGTTGATCGTACCGGTCACGTTGATGCGTCACTACGTGAGAAAGTATCACGTAGAACATTTGGAGAGTCAGATTTATCTGGAGCCCAGTCCGAAGCAACTGATGCTGCGCAATCATGTCTGACCTCCGCGGCTCATGGAGCGCTTAGGAAAAGAAGTGCGAATTCATCGATTAGAAACGAACCTGTGGTTGCCCCAGCCTCGCGATCGAATATTTGAATTTTTCGCTAATCCAATAAACCTGGAGCGACTTACCCCCGACTGGCTAAGCTTCAAGATTTTGACAAAGCTACCGGCGGAAATAAATGAAGGCATGGTGCTCGATTATCGGCTACGCATCCACGGCTTGCCGCTCAAGTGGCAAAGCCGGATTACCGACTGGAAGCCACCCCATTCGTTTGTCGATCGACAAATAAAAGGTCCCTATAGGTTATGGATTCATGAGCATACCTTCACTGAAGCAGCGGGCGGCACTTCCGTCGGTGATCACGTCCAGTACTCCGTGCGCGGCGGCATGCTCGTGAACCGGCTCCTGGTTGCTCCCGATCTTCAGCGTATCTTTGCCTATCGCCACAGGGTCCTGCAGCTGATTTTCAACCCTGACAACAAAATAGCTCAAACCATCGATTCTAAAGAACCCTCGTGTGAGCCGTAATTACGGAGGTGAGATCACCATCTTGTATGACGTGTCTTTCACGTCAAGCATCGATGAACGTCGTTCTCTATTTCCAAAGCATCCTGCCCTTTGCTAATAGGGGACTAAAAAGGATCGGTTTCAAATTGGTTATTCGATTGAGGTCAATTCGATGCGCGGTAATCAAAAAAGCAAGAATCGCTTGCCAGGACAACTTATCCCGGCGGTAGCAAAGGCAACGGTCGTTTGCCTGTTGACTATGCTCCCCGCCCTTTCTGCGGCTGAGGAAAAGGACCCATTACCGCCAGGCATGTACCGGCTGGAGATGATCATGGCGTCTATCTCGCGCCTGCCGTTTTTCGGAACCTCAAAATCGGCGTCGAGATCTGTCTCGCTGGTTGAGATCACGAGAGACGGGGCCAGGCTCCTGCAAAGGCATGAGGTTTGTGATTTTCACGTCCTCGACGACTCCGCTCTGATCAAGATGGTATTTCCGGAGAAATTTGTCGCGGCGCTAGCAAAACATACCTATCCCATTCGGATCGAAAAGGACGTTCATGGCTGGCGCTATCGGGCTGATCTGGGAGTTGAACGGATTGGTTATAGGCAAACCTCGGGTGATTCAGAGTTGCCGACAAAGATCGATGACGCGGCCGTTTATGACTGGGATGGCGACGGTCATCCGGGAGCGACGTTAAAAATCTCGGTGCCGCTTTTGCTGGACGGGGAGTTGTATGTCGTACAGCGAGGTCAATCGATTCTTAACGGCCGGATCACCAAGCCGGGAAGGGTCGCTGGTGATATCGACGTGCGTCAATTTGACCATCGCGTTCTCGGGGCGCGGCCGGGTTTTTTGAATCGCTCTCCCGAAATCAAACCCGATCCCAGCCAAAGCCGTTTTTCAATCATTCCTATCCCCCAAGGTAGCAGCTGCAGTACGCTCCGCGGCAAGGCAGTCAAAACGGCGCAGGATCCGTCTTAAGGAGTTCGCTTGTTTTTTACATTAGTGGGCGCGCTGCAAGTCCTACTGGCCGCGCGGGTATTTTTTCGCATGTTGAGAACGGCCGGCGGCCAACGTGTCGAGACTTGCGACCAGCCGTCTTCGGAGCGTATCAGCGTCATATTACCCGTCCTCAATGAAGCAAGCCGGATTGCGGATTGTCTTGAGGGACTGATCACTCAGCCCCGCGAGATCGCCGAAATCCTAGTAGTGGACGGTGGTTCGACGGATCGTACCCGCGCTATAGTCGAGGATTATCGCTCTCGAGACGCCCGCGTGCAGTGGCTCGATGCCAGCCCCGTCGATCCGAACTGGACAGGCAAATCATGGGGCTTGAACTTCGGACTGGCGCGTTCCAGCCCATCGAGTCAATGGATTTTGTGCATTGATGCCGACGTACGTGTGTCAGCCCAACTCGCTCGTTCACTGCTGGCTCACACCGCATACGCCGAAGCCGCCGCGTTTTCCATTGCTACTCGCCAGCACCTGTCCGGCGCGCTAGATGCATTCATCCACCCGGCCTTCCTGACGACCTTGGTGTACCGCTTCGGACAACCGGGAACGGCCTCAGAAAACCGCCATCACGTCCATGCTAACGGGCAATGTTTTTTTGGCCGCCGCGACATTTTGATTGCCACAGAGGCCTTCGCCGCGGCGAAGACCTCTCTTTGCGAAGACATTACGATTGTGCGTCGTCTCGCCGAGTGCGGCGAGTCCGCTGGTTTCTACGAAACCGCAGGTCTCGCGGACGTGTGGATGTACGGTGACTGGCGTGAGACCTGGGCCAACTGGCCACGATCGCTGCCGATGCGCGATCAGTATTTCGGCGCTACGGAGGCCATCGGCTTGCTCGAAGTGCTGTGGGTGCAAGGAGCGCCGCTACCGATGGTGGTTCTATGTTGGGGTTTGCGCGCGCCTGTTTGGCTCTTCATGATAAATGCCGGGCTGCTGACTGCGCGATTGGGTGTTTTGGCCGGCACTGCCAGGGCCTATCCTGACCGCCCCTGGACCTACTGGTTATCACCGTTTTGTGATTTTCCAGCTGCCCTACGGCTATTGCAAACCGCACTCTCCCGGAAACAAAGTTGGCGCGGCCGTTCCTATGTTCGCCGGAGTGCCGGAAGATTCATACCCATGGACAGCTTGTAAAGGGATAGCTGCTAAACACTGACGTCAATCGGACAAGAATTTGCATGCCGTGACCAGTGAAAGACGCCGGCCGGACCGGAGTCCGTGGACGGCTGGGCAGAGAGGTTGCTCGATGGCGCCCGCCTCTCCACAATTGCGTCCAGGGTTGCGGTCTGGCCCTTGAGGCACTGCCCTGATCTCCCAGGGCCATTGGGCTCATCGCCCGAGCTGTTCGACGTAACACCGACTAGAGTCAAGTCAAAGATGATCGCCCCACTATTGATCCAGGAATCCACGACTGCTAGAGCTATGCGTTTGATCGCCCGCTTAGTGGCTGCCAGTCGTTTGGATACAGTGGCTTGCGGAAAAGAGTGGCTACCTGAACGCGGGCCTGGATTGATCGTTGCCCGCCACTATCACCACATGTATGACGGTTTGGCTCTGTTTGCCGCCATACCCAGGCAATTTCATATTGTGGTTGCGCTAGACTGGGTCGACAGCACCGCGGCGCGTTTGGTAATGACACGCCTCAATCGACTGGCTCGCTGGCCTGTCTTTCTTCGCACGGAAGGTTTGCGGCACAGAAATGAGACCGCGCGGCGCAGTATTTTTTCGTTTACTGATGCGACGCGGTATCGGCGCCGGGCATTCGGCGAGTCGGTTCAGTTGTTGTCTGAAAACCGTCTGCTCGTAATATTTCCCGAAGGCTATCCGAACATCGATCCGACCTATACGATCAAGACTGAAAAGGAACAGTTCTTGAGATTCAAGCCCGGCTTTGTCGCGATCGCGCGAGCCGCCGAACGTCGTCTGGGCACACCGGTACCGATCATTCCAATGGGGCTGCGCTACACATCCGGCAAACCTTGGACGGCGCGAGTGCGTTTTGGTGAACCCCTCTACCTGGCATGCTTTGCTTCGCGAGGTGAATTGATCCGTCATTGTGAAAAAATTGTAATGCAGCTGTCTCTATGAGGTTTGACTTCTCTCCCAGGATCGCTGACTTGAAAGCGGGGAGGTTCCGGTTGATAGCCATCGCTCGTTACCTTGCGCCACAGTGGTCATGAAAATTGAATTTTTAAAGTGCTAAACCTATTCGGTTTGTTCCGGGTCCAACGGACCGGCTTCAAACATTTTCAGCTGCAGCCTGCCCTCCTTATCCTTTATCAGCAATTCAACCCTTTTTTCGACCTCACTTAACTTCTGGTTACAGTAACGCACGAGCCCGACTCCCTTCTCGAAAGCCGCCAGCGAGTCTTCAAGAGACAAATCGCCGGATTCCAACTGCTCAACCACCTGTTCCAGATCATTCAGGGCGGCTTCGAACTGCATGTTCGGCGGATCTTTCTTTGCCATGCTATCACTCCCTTTCATCCAGCAATTGATCGCATTCGAGACCTTACTGTGACTGACTTTCTGAAATCTTATGGATCAAGTCGAAAGGATCGACTCTGGCGCTGCCCAACCGTGCTCCCCAATGCAGATGAGGCCCTGTCACCCGCCCGCTCATTCCCGATAAGGCAATAACCTCGCCCCGGCGCACGATAGCGCCGGCTTCGACTTTGAAATCTGCGAGATGGAAATACATCGTGTGCAGCCCGCCGCCGTGATGGAGAACGATGCTCTTACCGGCAAAAAAGTAGTCTCCCAAGAGGACGACCCGGCCATGATTCGTAGCCAGCACTTCGGTTCCAACGGGAGAGCGGAGGTCCGCTCCGGAGTGCGGTGTCCTGGCCTTGCCGTTGATGATACGGCGGTATCCGAAAGACGATGACGACTCGTGCGGAACCGGGCGGATGAAGGGAGGTTCCCATAATCGTTCCGCCGTCGACGCTGCAAACGCGAGCGCAAAGTCCGCTCGTTCGCGGCGAATTCTCTCTAACACCTCAGGGCCCAGCCGATCGAAGGTTTCCGGCACGGTAAAGGATTCCTTACGAAACGCTTTCGCTTTGATTTTAATGGCGATGTCTCGCCGGCTCTGAGTACCCGAACGGTTTTTTGCTGTAAGCACCAGGGTCGATGCGCCGGGCTTTGCTTCAAGGTCGGCCCCTACGATCGCCGTGAACAGCCCGTGAGAGGTGGGATGAAAATAAACAGTGTCTTTATCCAAACGTCCCTCGACTTCCGCCAGGCCTTCTCCAGAAACTTGCAGCTCGACGATTTCACCCTGCATAATTTCCACCGGCCCGGGCCAAAGTACGTTAAGCGCCTCCGCAACCGGCGCGCCAACGGCCAAACAGAAAGCAAATACGGCTAGGACTCTTCGGCGAATTTTCATATCACTCTTTGCCTTCGACCCGGCAAATCGATTTGCCCTGAGCGAACGTCACCCGCACAAGATCGCCCACTGCTAACGACATCGCGTCCTTAACGACAACCTGATCCGGCAGTTTGTGAGTGATACTATAGCCACGATCAAGCACCGCCAGGGGGCTCAGCACCTCCAATCGACCACTTCCATTGGCCAGGCGTTCCCTAAACCGGCAGAGGCGCTCCAGTAAACGGCGTTCCAGATCCACAGAAAGATCGTCAAGGCATTGTTGCTTCTCGCGCAGCTTACGTCGCGGGTCCGAGAGTCTTTTCATCAGCCCGCGGCAGGCTTCCTGCTTTATCTCAAGCTTGGCATAAATACATCGGAGCAACTGCTCCTCGATCCGCTGTAACTGCGCCAGCAGTTCGGCCTTGCAGGGGACCACCATTTCGGCCGCTGCGGTCGGGGTCGCCGCCCGCTGGTCAGCCACGAAATCGGCGATCGTAAAATCGACTTCATGGCCGACCGCGGAGATCACCGGGACGGGGCACGCAAAAATGGCGCGGGCGACAATCTCTTCATTAAAAGCCCAGAGGTCCTCCAGCGACCCGCCGCCGCGGCCAACGATCATCACATCGACGCCGATATCGTTCAAATCCGCGATGCCCTTTGCGATTTCCCTCGCAGCGCCTTCGCCTTGAACTTTAACCGGCCGGACAATCACCCGGCGATCAGGAAACCGATCCCGGATAATTCTCAGCATATCGTGCAAAGCGGCGCCTTTGCCGGATGTGACTATGCCAATGACATCCGGAATAAAAGGCAGTGCGCGCTTGCGCTCGGCGGCAAACAGCCCTTCCTGCGCCAGCCTCTTCTTGAGCTGTTCGAAAGCGAGATACAAAGCGCCTTGCCCGCGGGGCTCCAGCGACTCAACATAGATTTGGAGATCGCCGCGCACCGTATAAAGACTGACACGGCCAAAGCACAGGACTTCAATCCCGTTCTCGGGAACGAATGAGAGGGCTTGCCCGCGACGGCGAAACATCACCGCCGAGATTTGACTCCTATCGTCTTTGAGGGTGAAGTAACAATGCCCCGATGGGGGCACACGAAAGTTGGAGATTTCCCCGACTACCCAGACGCCTTCTAACTGCTTTTCCAGCGTCACTCGAACCATTTGGTTGAGCTCGCTGACGCTCAAGAAATGAGGATTCGCGTGAACAAATAACGGTAGATCCGGCTCTTTCATCATCACCGCTTAGCGCTAAAAAAATTAGCCCTCCAGCGGGGAGGGCTAATAGTAGAAAAAGAGCAACACTGTTTAAGGTTAGATACCCTAAGCCGCCTTCTTTTGAACAATTTGCTTAAAAACGTCCCAGCTCTTGAGCAGATCCAAAGCACGTTTTAACTGAGCATCATTGTCTATAGTCTCATCGCCGGTGGGAGCCGTAGACGGAATCTGCTTGTCCTGCTCTTTCAAAATCTGCTCCGGCGTCTGACCGGGAGTTTGTGGATTCAGTAGGTGGCCGGGCAGGTTCTCCTCGCGCACGCCTGAGCGCTTCCGCTCCTCGACCTTGCCATCCTGCTGCGGTGTACTCTCGACGATGATATCTGGAACGATGCCGGTCGCCTGAATCGAACGCCCTTTGGGTGTAAAGTAGCGCGCCGTGGTCAGACGCAGAGCCGAGTTGTCGTCCAAGGGTAAAATCGTCTGCACTGAACCTTTACCAAACGTTTTCGTGCCCAGTACTATGGCGCGTTTGTGATCCTGTAAGGCGCCTGCGACAATTTCAGAAGCGCTGGCGCTACCGCCGTTGACCAGAACGACTATAGGAAAATCCATCACCGGACTGTCCTTCTGGGCGAAGAATTTTTGTCTTTGAGATTCGATCCTTCCCTCGGTGTAAACGATCAAGCCCGCATCGAGAAAAAGATCGGTGATGCGGACCGCTTGAGTCAGCAGACCGCCGGGATTATTTCGCAAGTCGAGTACGAGCCCTTTCAGCCCCCCCTTTTCCGCTGCCAACTTCTCCAACGATCGTTGCAGATCCCGGTCACTACGTTCCTGAAACTGCGCCAGGCGGATGTACCCATAACCCGGCTCGAGCGTTCGGTTGCGTACGCTTTGAACGCGGATGGTGTCGCGCGTGAGAGTCAAATTGATCAGCTCGGAAATGCCCTCACGTTTAATCGAAAGATTGATCTTAGTTCCTTTGGGACCGCGCATTTTTTTAACGGCGTCAACCAGGGTCATGTCTTTGGTAAAATCGTCTTCAATTTTGAAAATCATATCTCCCGGCTTGACTCCCGCTTTGAACGCCGGGGTGTCCTCGATGGGAGACACCACGGTAAGCACTCCGTTTTTAACGGTGATTTCAATCCCCAGGCCGCCAAACCGTCCCTGGGTGTCCATCTGCAAATCTTTATAGAGGTCGGGCGTGAGATAGGCGCTGTGAGGATCCAGAGAAGTCAGCATACCGTTGATCGCGCCATTGACGAGATTCTTCGTCTCGACGTCCTCGACATAGTTTTTCTTTACGATCGAAAGAATGTTGGTAAATGTTTCGAGCGTTTCATAGTCCTGTCGCGGCACTGCGGAAACGTTTGGCACCCATTGGGCGGCTAGAATAAATCCCAAAGCAATTCCGACTAGCAGAATCGAAAGACTTACTCCGTGCTTGGTCATCATTCGCATAAGATGTCACCTCACCAGTTCGGTCGGTCGTGGAAAATATACTATATCAACGGCTGCAAAATAGCTATTATCTGCGAAACCACGGCGACGGATCGATGGATCTGCCGTCTTTACGCATTTCAAAATAGAGCTTCGCCCCAGCCAACGAGTCGGTATCCCCTACCAGAGCCACCGGTTCGCCTCGTTTGACCAGATCTCCGTTTTTCTTAAGAAAATCCGCAAGGTGGGCATAGACCGTATAATAACGATCCCCGTGGTCTATAATCAACATCTTGCCATACCCGGAAAAACGGTCGGCGAACACAACCTTGCCCTTTTCCACAGCCCGAATCTCCTCGCCAGCGGGGGCTTCGATCTCCAAGCCATTGCGAAAAACCTCACTCGAGAATTCCCGGTGCTTGGCCTTGCCAAAGCCGCCGATCACAAGCCCCTTGACCGGCCAATCGAGTTTTCCACGCATGGCGGCAAGGCCGGCGCCCGACGGCGCTCGCTGGGGTTTGCGCGCCGCTTGCCGGGCAAGCTCTTCCATCATTTTCTGCAGCCGCAAAGCAGCCTGTTCTAACTCCTTCAAGGCACGCGTGCGAGACTCTTTCTCTTGTCGAATACTGGCGAGTATTTGACGTTTCTTTTGCGCTTCCTTCTCGACCGCAGACTTGACCTTCGCCAGTGTGCGCCGGTGATCGTCGGCTTCCAATTTTTTTTGCGCCAGCGCTTGCGTCAGCGCCTCCTGTCGCGCGGCTTGTTCGGTCAACTTATGCACCAATTCCCGATCAAAGGCCACCGTAGCTTGCAAGTAATATTTGCGCTTTAGCATAGACGCTAACCTCATGTCGCCATTCAGGATGACAAGCGGGCTAACGCCGCGATGCCAGCGATAAAGGGCCGCCGCCCTTGCCGCTAGAAGGGATTTCTGCCGATCCAGTGCCTCCTGCAGTCGGAGCAACTCAGTTTCCTTCTCGCGCATTTCCGATAGGACAGAATTGAGCCTTGAACTCGACTGCTTTAATTCCTGGTTTTTTATCTGTAGCTCGTTCTCAACCTTGCCGAGCGATTGAACCATTGAAGTTTCTTCCTTTTGCACCCGAGAAAGACCGCGCTTTTCCGACTGAATCTTCTGCTTGATACCTTCGAGATCGCGTTCAGCGCTGGCGGAATGAATCTCTAGGGGTGCCCATACGCCGGCTAACAGGCAGATAGCCAAGGCTTGCAGTCGCTTTACCCGCGCCATGTCCTGAGAAATCTCCCTAGAGAAGACAAGCTCCCCAGTGCTCCGAGGAGCCATCCAAGGACCAGTATCAAAAGGATGCTATGCACTTCGAGAAAGCGAATCTGCATCACAGAACCGAATAACGGGAAGGTTGTTAGCAAATGCTGATGCAGGAAGAGATAAAGAAGCCATAAGCAGAACAGCGCGGCAACGCTGCCGACTGCGCCCTGCAGCATCCCCTCGACAACAAAAGGCGCTCGAATGAGCCCTTCTGAAGCACCCACCAGCTGCATGATTTCAATTTCGTCCTTGCGCGACAAAACTGCCAGCCGCACAGTGCTGCTGACGATAAAAAAAGTCGCTAGAAAGAGAATGCCTCCCAGCACCCATTTAGTCCACTGCACAGCTAAAACAATCAAACTCAATCGCTCAACCCACTCCTGTGGGTACTCCACCGCCGCCAGGCCCTCAATGGCGCCAACCTGCTTCGCCACCTCCGCCACCAACGAACCGTCGCGATACGCCGGCTTCACTGAGATCTCAAAAGAAGCGGGTAGCACATCCGGGGGGAGTCCTTCCAACACGCCTGACTGGGTTCCCAAGGCCGCTTGCAAGTCCTGCCACGCTTGTTCTTGAGAAACATACCGAACGTGCTCGACTGCCGGCAGAGTCCGGATGCGTTCGCGGATCGAAGAGACCTGGCTGTGGCCGATATCTTTCTCGAGATAGGCGTTGATCTGGATCTGCTCTCCCCATCCCTTGAGAAGCTCCTGAAGGTTGTCCTGCAGCAAAACAAAACTTCCGAAGACGAACAACGACATGGCCATAGTTCCGGACGTCAATACGTGATTCCAAAGCAAGCCCCACAGGCTATGCCGAACGCGACGTCCGACAAAGGCGAGTTGCGACCAACTCAAGATGCTTTAGCCTCCGTTACCCTTTCCAAATCGTCGACCAAGCGTCCCTGGCGCAGTGAAATAACTCGAGTGCCGTAACGCTTGATCAAATCCAAATTGTGGCTCGCGACAATCAGCGTCGTTCCCGCTTGGCGTAGTTTCACAAACAATCTCATAATTTCCTCCGCCACTTCGGGATCAAGATTCCCCGTCGGCTCGTCGGCCAGCACCAGCATCGGATCGTTCATCAAAGCCCTAGCGATGGCGACGCGTTGCTGCTCACCGCCGGAAAGCATCAGCGGCTTGGCTTCGACTTTATGTTTGAGCCCGAGTTCCGCAAGTAAACGAAACGCCTTCACGTGGGACTCCTTTCGAGACGTCCCCACTACCTGGGCAGCTAACGCAACATTCTCAAGTACGCTCAGTCTCGGCAACAACTTGAACTCCTGAAAAACAAGTCCAATATTGCGCCGCAGCCGCGCCACGCCTCGCGTGTTCAGTCGCGTCACGTTGTGATTTTGAATAAGGATCTGTCCTTCTGTGGGCTCCTCTTCGCGAAAAAGAAGTTTGAGAAGCGTCGTTTTACCCGCGCCGCTCGGGCCGGCGAGAAAAACAAATTGGCCTTTTTCAATCTGCAGTGTGACATCAACCAAGGCCGGTGAGTTGGGCGGATATATCTTCGTTACGTGAAATAGTCGAATCATCAAAGAGAACTTGGAGCGAGTTGTCAGTCCGGCAAAAAGCTTGACATGGTATAGAGCGGTTGTTAGAGTTGGCAAAGAGTTGATTTTGCTCGTTTATCTATAAAATATGTTAACTCGACTTACAAGCTCTGTGAAGGCGGTGGCGAACATGCAACAGCGGACCATTGATAAGTTCCGGATTGTTTTGATCAAGCCGTCCAAATACGATGACGACGGCTACGTCATCCGCTTCTGGAAAGGTGTTCTGCCAAGCAATACTTTAAATGTTCTTCACGGCCTTACCGAAGACGTCAAGCAGCGACGCGTGTTTGGCGATCTTCCGATTGAAGTTACCACCTTCGACGAAACTGCGGAAAAGGTTCCGGTAAAACAGATTCTGCGTTGGAGCCGGGAACCAAACACGCGATTACTGGTCTGCCTGGTCGGAGTCCAGACCAATCAGTTTCCGCGTTCGATGGATATGGCGAGGATTTTCAGATCAGAGGACATTGCCGTTATAATCGGCGGTTTTCATACCAGTGGAACCGTCAATATGTTGGGCGAACAAGAGCCCGACATGCAGGAGCTGTTCCGCGAAGGCATTTGTGCCGTATCAGGCGAAGTTGAGGGCAAATGGGAGATGATCCTCGACGATTTTCTTCAAGGGAAGCTCAAACCTCTTTATAGCTTCGCTCAGGATCTGCAGAGCCTCGTAGACATAGAGAATGCGCCGCTGCCGAGGACGAGCGCCAAAACCATGGAGCATTTCGCTTATCCGAGCTTTGGCACCGCCGATACCTCGCGCGGCTGTCCATTCGCCTGCACCTTCTGCACCATCATCAATGTTCAAGGACGCAAGATGCGCGAGCGCAGTCCGGAGAGCATCGCCCTCATGATGCGTAAGAACTACGCCGAACACGGCGTATCTTTTTATTTCTTTACCGACGACAACTTCGCGCGTAAGAAACTCTGGCGTGAAACCTTCGAAGAAATCATCAAGCTGCGCCAAGAGGGCCTTGACGTCACTTTCATGATGCAGGTTGACCTTGCGAAAAAGCCCAAGGACTTCGTCCGACTGGCCGCGGAAGCGGGCTGCACGCAGGTTTTTATTGGCATGGAAAGCGTCAACCCGCAAAATCTTCAGGCGGAGGGTAAAAAACAGAACAAGGTGGAGGAGTATCGCGAAATCATACAAGAGTGGCATGCCGCGGGTGTTGCCGTGCATACAGGCTACATCATCGGCTTGCCTTGGGATTCAAAGGAACAAGTGCCCAATGACATTCGTTTCTTGATGGACGAAGTCGGTCCCGACCAGGCGTCCTTCTTCATGTTGACTCCGCTGCCGGGATCGCATGACCATCGGGAAATGAAAAAGCGCGGCGATTGGATGGATCCCGATTTCAATAAACGCGATTCCTTCCATGCGACCATCAGGCATCCCCTCATGACCGAACAGGAATGGACCGAGGCTTACGAGAACGCCTGGAAAACCTTTTACAGTAAAGAGTACATGATCAAGGTGCTGTCGAGATGGACGGACAATCCACGCAACTACTGGAACCTGATGTCGATCTTTTTATGGTACAAGAATGCCGCTTTGATCGAAAAACAGCATCCTATGGTCGCCGGCTTTTTCCGTCTTAAAGATCGCACGATCCGGCGTCCCGGCTATGCCATCGACCCATTGCCGGTTCACGCATGGAAGCGCACCAAGGAAATCACCCAGCTGTTCATCACCTGGGCCAAGTTCCTCAAGGAAATCGAAGAAGTCTGGCTGCAAACCAGGAAGAAGAGCGAAACCGAGGAGCGATGGCTCGAGCAAATCCAAAAAATCCAGGCGGACGTTTGGCAGGCTTTGCGTATCGGCGAACTGCAGAAACTCTACAACAGCGCGAAGGAAACCCTACCCGAACGGGCTCGATCGCTACTTGAACCTCTGGAAGAACTGTCGTCGAGGATTCTCTATAATCGCGGCGACCTGAATCGTTTTTTGAAGCAATGGGAAAACCTGCGAAACGGGATCCAGGAGTTGCGCTCGGCTGAAACAGATGCGGCACGGCAACGGCTCGATGAGATGTATAACCTGCAAGCCAACATTCGCCTAAGCGATCGCGTGCATGAGTGGCAGGAAGCTTATTCCCGCTTGAAAGAGTCTCTGCCAGCCAGGGCGCGCTCGAGTCTGATCAAGTTTGACGCTATCAATAATCGCGTCGTCTATTCGAGGCAGGAACTACAGCGGATCTGGGCGCAAACCATCAGCAACACTCGACAGATGAAGCTGTGGCAAGTTCAACCGTGGCGCTTCACCATGGCTTTGGTGAAGGATTTCTCTCTGACCACCTCGTTTGCGGCAAATTTTCGCGCCTTTGCGCGGCGTTAGCCTCACTCAACCGGCGGGCAGCCAAGGCTGTCTCAGTGAAGCCGAATCGAGTGTTGCTTGATTGTCGCTACCCGGGCTCTTATCATGGCTGCGTCCTCAGCTTCGGGAGCCCGTTTCAAGTAGTTTTCCAGATCCTCCAAACCTTGGGCGTAACACTCCAGCTGGATATACAATAGACCGCGATCGCGTAGGTCGGCGGCCGATATCGGATCGAGGATTACGAGATGCTCTACGATTGACAAGGCTTTTAGGGCCTCGTTGCGCTGCAGGTAAATCATCTTGAGGTTGTTTAGCATGCGCTTCAAGATTTCCCGTTTTCCGGCAGTTGCAAGAAAACTGGCTTGAAATGATAGCTTCCCTCCGTAGAGCTGCTTCAAGAGCCTGTCGAGATCTTCGCGAGTAAGAATTTCTCCCCGATCGAAGGCATCGATCAGAATTTCACCATCGCCACGCTGGTATTTGATTAGAAAATGGCCCGGGAAACCTACCCCTTGAAGCGCCAAGCCGACGCGACGAGCAACCTCCATGTAAAGTACCGACAGGCTGATCGGAATTCCGGCTCTCCGTTCGATGACATCGTTCAAAAAACTGTTTTTTGGATCGTAGTAATCGGCCCGGTTGCCCCGATACCCCAGTTCTTTGAAGAGGACCGTATTGATGGCAGCAATGATCCGGTAAGGACTTCTCGATTCGCCTACGCGGGCTTGGGTTACCTGTCCCAACTCGTCGAGCCGCGACAGGTAACCTTCAACATTTACGTGCGGATACTCAGACCGGCAAATCACCAGCGCGGCACGGTCCAAATCGATCCGGTCTTCAGGACAATCGACAGCGCGGCGAAACGAATCGTAGTGATCGCTCACGACTGTTTCAAGATCACCGCGGCTCTGACACTACATCGACCAGTGCCGGCAGTTGCTTCTCCTTAACGTACTTGAGCGCACGTTCGATTGCCGGACGCAGATCGCCGGTCCGGCGGATCGGGCCCTCAGCATGGACGCCGAAAGACTGCGCCATTTTGGCGTAATCGACTTCGGGATCATCCACATGAGTTCCGATCCCGGCGTTCTCCACAGGACGATTGCGGAACTTCGCCACTTCGATCCCATGCTCTTCGGAGTTGTAAAAAGACTGGTTGTTGTGCAGCACTATCAGCAGCGGGATCCGATGCTTGGCGGCAGTCCAGAGGCAACTCGAAGTCATGAGCAAATCCCCGTCGGATTGAATATCGACGGCAACCTTACCGCTTCCCTTGAGCGCCAACGCCGCTCCGATGGCCGCGCTTGCGCCGTAACCGACTCCGGCGCCACCGCTCGCTCCGAGATACTGGTTGGGTTTGGTGAACTCCCACAAACGCCGCGCCCAGCCATTGGACGTTCCGTTAACGAGCACCCAATCCTCTTTTTTTATGACCTCCCCCAAATCGTAGGCCAGGAATGCAGTAGAGATGTCCTGCAGAGAAGCCTTCGCTTGCGCGTCAGCCAGCCATTTGGCGCGACGGCTTTTGCTCTTCTCGCTCAATTCTTTGTGCCTTGTCTCGATAGCTGACTTCTTTTTCGCATCGTTGCCCAGAAGTTCCCGGCACAGGCGAGTTAATTCCGGTACTGCGACCGCGGTGTCGGCAGTCATAGGGACATCGGTGGGCTGCAGCGCCTGGTAGTCGCCGGCCCAGGAGCGCACCAGCATGTCATGCATCGAAATACTGATGATCTTGACCGATGGTGACGTGACGTAGATGCAATCCCGCGTCTGTTTGCTGACCGTCGTTAATGACCCGTACAAGTCTGCAACATCCAGAGACAATATGACATCCGCCTTCGGCAGGATATCTCTCGCCCCGTCGGTAACATCAAGCGGGTGCGTGGTCGGGAAGTTAAAGCGTGCTCCTTTGTCGATCACAGGGATCGCCAGCAACTCGGCCAGTGCGATGAGCGCAGGCACTGTTTTGGGGTTGCGTCCAAGGGTATCAGCGATGATCAAGGGCGTCTGGGCGTTAACCAACAACTCGGCCGCCCGTCGCAGCGCATCCGAATCGGCCTGCACCGACGCCGGTGGCGCATAGCGACTGACGTCTGGAAGCTCGACCGGAGTGCTGATGGATTCCTCCTGAATGTCGGCGTCGTAGTTAATATAAACCGGCGCCATGGGTTCGGTAATCGCGATGCGGTAACCCCGGATGAAAGAATCAGGGACATCTGCAAGGGTATAAGGTTGATCGTCCCACTTTACGTAATCGCGGATTTGGTTGCCCTGCACAAGCGCCGTATGGATCCAGTCGATGCGTGGACGGCGCCGCTTAGTGTTCATCGGGCCGGTTCCCCCCAAAACTATGATGGGCACTCGATCGATCCAAGCGTTGAAGATAGCCATGCTCGCGTGCTGCAAACCCACCATGTTGTGGACAATCGCGATCATTGGCTTGCCTTTGGCTTTGGCGTAGCCATGAGCGATAGCCACAGAAAATTCCTCATGGCAGCAAAAAATAACTTCCGGCTTGTAGTTGCCTCCGTAATTGACGATTGAGTCATGGATGCCGCGAAAGGTCGCGCCGGGGTTGAAGGCGGCATACTCGATATCGTGAGCTTTCATTAAGTCCACGACCACGTCCGAGCCGTATTGGGGTTGTTTCTTTTCTACCCTGCTTTCCGCTTTGGCCACTGTGTCTCCTCCTGTTTTACACCTTGATAACAAACCAAAATTTACCGATTACACCATGCGCCTATCACTTGCCCGGGTTCGACGCAAGACGTTCATCTTTCAAGAGGCCCTTTTCATAGAATAGTTCCAGAGTCTCGAGAAGGTTCCCCTTCCGCACTCCTTTCTCCGAAGTTTCGCGGATATCGAGCTCGGCAATGCTACCGAGTACCTTTTGAATAGCCGGCGCTAGCAACGCCTGCATTCCGTGATGGGCATAGGTGCGTTTAAGCTCGTCCATCTCTTCGGCGCGCCGTGCGGCATGAGTGCGTAAACCGATTATGCTGGGACTGACCTTGTCCAGCAGCCCCGGAAAGCTCTCTTCGTAACGTTTCAGGATTTCATCCAATAACCCAAAGCTCTTTGCGCCCATGAGCAGTTCAACAAACAGCGCCTGAAGTCCTTTTGTTAAGCCGGCATAAACTACTTTAAACGCCGATGCCTGTGATGTTCCATTGCCGAGTACCTGTACGGCGAAACCATAGGTCGAGAGATCCATTAGACGCGCGGCCTCTGGTCCCGAAACGTAAACGACCGCTCCACTGTCCATTTTCGCGGCTGAGCCGATGATGCATCCGTCAACGAAACCGACGCTATGATCACTCAGAATGCTATGAATCGTATCGGCGGTCATCGGTGAGATCGCGTTGGCATCCAGATAGATCAAACCCTTGCGTTTTACTTCCGCCGCCGCCTGGGCGACTTCTGCTGCAATCTTGGGCGCTGCCGAGGGCACGACAATGGATACGATCAAATCCGCACGCCGGCATAGCTCTGCCAGGGTATCGGTGGATTGCACGCCGACGTTTTCAGATCGTTTGCGTGTTACGACGCTGCGGTTGCGGTCGTACGTCAACACCTCGACGCCATGTCGCTTTAGCAACTGCGCCCAATGATAGCCCATCTCGCCGATGCTCATGATACCGATCTTTCCGAATGCCACAGTCACCTCCCTCTAAATTCGAGTGCGGCCGCTCCATTTCGCCATCTTTATAGCCTATGATAAAAATCTTTAAAGCAAACTTTGAAGGAAGGAGATCACGTAACGGCAAATCCGTCAATGGGATCCCAGAAGTTTCTCGGCGATTGGCAGCAGAAACTGCCAGGATGCGGAAATACCCTGGCGCACGTATGCAGCCAGGGCATCCTAAAACGCAGAAAGGAATGGAACTGCTGCTTAGAGGTCCGACTTTATCAGTCCAACCGCGGTCGATTGCGCGAACCGGAAACGCTGCGCGCGATCAGATATCCGACACCGATACCGATCAAGCACGCCTGGATGGGATAATGACGGACCCATGCCGCTAGGTCTGCGGTCAACTCATCGAAAGTGTGATCTTCAAAATACGACCGCGCGGAGTGAACCCGGTCGGTCATTGCACTCGCGGCTTCGCTCGCTTTGCCCGAGACCGAAGCTCCCAAACTATCAACTTTGGATTTTAGATTCGCCGCTACGCCACCCGTTCCGTATTCGGAGAAGCGCCGGTCCACTTCTCGCTCGATC
>CAYZXN010000132.1:0-9813 GCA_964482425.1 uncultured Syntrophobacteraceae bacterium
TGTCGATAGACGTGGACCTGATTGCCTGCGCGGTCGGTCACGCCACCGGCCAATGCCAGCAGATCGATGACCGACTTGGGGCCGGTGAGCTCGAAAACGCCGGGCTTCTGCACGGCGCCCATCACCGAAACTCGCTGGCGGTACTCGGTTACCATAACGCCGATATGGGGGTTACGGATGTATTTGGCATATCGTTGCGCCAGTTCCTGCTCGACCTCTACGGTGGTTTTTCCCTTTACCGAAAGTGTCCCGATGAGCGGAACCACCACAGACCCTTGTTGGCTGACGCGAAGCATAACGTTTCTCGGCGTGACGCGGGCATCTTGTTCCGGGATATTGTAGATCGTGATCTGTATCAGATCGTCGGGACCCATCCGGTAGTCCGAAGGCGAGCTTTTCGTCTGCGAAGCGGCGAGAGACAGCGACTGGTTTATCTCCTCAGCGGCGGATTGTGACGGAGGAAAAGCCGGAGAACCGGCCGGCTGGTTCGGTTGGTTCGGTTGGCCCGCCACCGGTCCCGGTTGCGGCGCGCTGGCGCACCCGGCAATGAATAGAGCCAACAAAACCGACAAACAGCTCGACGACTTTTTCCATTTTAGCATCGTGTTTAGTATCATGGCTTCCTCCTGCTTACTGTGCGATCAGCCTCGGACTAGCTAGCAAAATGGGGCGAAACGCATAGCTCCGCCCATAAGGGCTTTACCCGTTCACTTAGATCGCATCGTACGGATCAGCGCTTTGGCCCTCGGCCTCAGCACTCTGATCCTATATTGTTAGTTCCGGCTGCCGGGTCACGGCAGCCAGATCGCCCTTGATAAACTCGACACCGAGGCGCACGCTCAACTGGCGGCTCAGCAGCCGGAGCAGGATTCTTACACGTCCCTTGGAATCCGGAGGATCCTGGATAATTCCTATCAAACCGTTGAATGGGCCTCCGGTGATTTCCACTTCCTGGCCGCGCCGTAACTGCGAGCGCGCCTGGATAACTCCCTGATCATCGGCATATTGCTGCAGGAAATGAATCACTTTTTCTTCGACGGGAGCCGGCGTATCGCTGAATGAAACGATTCTTTTTACGCCGGGCGACCAAATCACATAGTGGTATTCCGCCGGAAGATAAATGTGAACGAAAAAATAATTGGGAAAGAGCGGAACGACCCGCTTCTTTTTTTCGGCAGAACCAGGCAAAGACAATTTCGGAAAAAAACTCTCCACGCCTTTTAGGCCGAGATGAAATTGCGCCTGTTCCTCTTTATGCGGTTTACTGTAAACTGCGTACCAGTTGCGTTGTAAATTCTCCACCCGTATACACCTCCGCCCTCACGGTTAAAAAGCAAGCGCAATGCCAGTAGTGTTCTTACACAATAAGAGTTTGATTTATAAGATAAATATCTGGTTTTAAAAAAATCTTAAGCATCAAGCGAGCAGAAAATATCAGCCACTATCGGCCGATTTAAAAGGTCTAACCAGCAAAATCAAAACCGGCGCTGCACGATCGAGTTAGCGTCGCTATGTTGCCAGCGTTGGCCGATCGGCCACAATTGGCTGAATAATTATGTGCTAATTACACCGTTTGAAATTAAATTGATATATTTCTTAAAACTTAACGAATCTTTCACGTTATTGATTAGAGATCTGTTGTCGCTATCATGTATCATTCAGTGACGAGTCGGTCGTGATTTCTTCCGCGCATTGATGGATGTGATGCTAACAGCGTATTTTATTCCTGTGCCAAGTTTTGGTTGACCCATGTCGCCAGCCGCCATGCCATCGCTACTGCATCGCGTCGCCCGTCTTTACGAAGTCCAGTGCGCCTATAACAACGCCTTCGGTCAATTAGTGCACTCGCCTCCTGAAGCCATTCTGTCGGTACTCAGAACTCTGGCGGCGCCGGCCGAAAGCATGCATGACCTGTCCGATGCTTTCCGCCAACGCCGGCAACAACTATGGCGACGCGGCATCGAACCGGTGCTGATCGCTTGGGAGGGCGCGCTGAATTTCACATTGCGCCTGCCGGTCGAGCATGCCGAGAGTCAGGTAAAGTACCAAGTCATGCTTGAAAGCGGGGAGATGCGATCGGGCGTATGCAGCGAGTTGCACACAAGCTATGGGCTGCCGGAAATCGAGGGCACTCGTTACGTCAAGCGGCGACTCGCTGTACCCGAAACCCTGCCCCTTGGCTATCACCGCATGCGGGTGCAATACCAAACCATTTCATGCGAGGCGCACTTGGTTTCATCCTTGGTGCAGACCTACACACCTGCGGATGGACGCAACCGGTGGGGTATTTTCTGCCCTTTATACGCCCTGCAATCCGAAAGAAGCTGGGGCGCCGGCGATCTTTCCGATTTAAGCGCTCTGATCGAATTCGCGGCGCAGACGGGCGGCGATGTCGTCGGCACATTACCGCTCCTGCCGGCCTTTCTCGACGAACCTTTCAACCCGAGTCCCTACGCTCCGGTTAGCCGTCGCTTCTGGAACGAGTTCTACCTCGACGTAACCCGCATAGCCGAGTTCGAATACTGTCGCGCCGCCCAAGCTCTCACGCAATCGTCGGATTTTCAGGCCGATTTGGCTAGCGTTCGCAAAACACGCTATATCGATTACCGCAGGTTGATGGGCATGAAACGGCGCATCGTCGAAGAACTCCTGCGTTGTTTGCTGAACCAACACTCGGAGCGTCGAGACTATTTCGCACAATTCATCGAGTCACATCCGTCGGTCCAGGACTACGCCGCGTTTCGCGCCAAAATCGAGCGTGAACGAAAAGTCTGGCAGCTTTGGCCGGCATCCAGCCGCGAAGGCGCACTAGCGCCGGGCGATTTCGATGACGCTGCCAGGCAATACCATCTCTACGTGCAGTGGCAATGCCACGAACAAATGCATGAGTTAAGTACCAAGGCCAGAACGGCGGGAGCGAAATTATACCTCGATTTTCCTTTAGGCGTGAACCGCGACGGCTATGACGTCTGGCGCGAACCGTCGGCATTCGCGCTGCAAGCGAGCGGCGGCGCCCCACCGGATGGATTTTTCAGCAAAGGCCAGGACTGGGGTTTTCCGCCGCCTCATCCCGACGGCCTGCGCGCACAGGGTTATCGTCATTATGCTGAATGCTTGCGCCATCACATGCAGGCCGCGGGCATGCTTCGGGTAGACCATATTTTGGGTCTGCACCGGTTGTACTGGGTGCCCGAGGGTTTTGCCGCCAATCAAGGCGTCTACGTTCACTATCGCGCCGAAGAGTTTTACGCGGTGCTCAGCCTCGAGTCGCACCGGCATCAGACCCAAATCGTCGGCGAGAATCTCGGAACGGTGCCTTCCTACGTCTACGACGCAATGGCGCGGCACGATGTGATCGGCATGCGCGTCGGGCAATTTTCGGTCCAGCCGGACCCGCAAAAAGCTCTCGAAGAAATACCGGCCAAGACGATCGTCAGTCTCAATACTCACGATACCCCGACGTTTGCGGGATTCTGGCACGGCAGCGACATACAAGACCGCATTGATCTGGGGCTGTTGGACGAATCGGAAAGCGTTGCGGAGCGCCAATATCGCGCGGCTCAGAGAGAAGCGCTTGTGCGATTTTTACAAGCGTCCGGCCGGCTGCCCACCGAAGCATCTGATTTGTCCGACAACGAGATATTGATTTTAAAAGGATGGCTCTCCCATTTGGCGGCTGGAAACGCCGATCTGTTGCTGGTTAATCTCGAGGACCTCTGGCTTGAGCCGCTGCCGCAAAACGTTCCCGGCACGTGGGACGAACGACCGAACTGGCAGCGCACCGCCCAGCTGACATTGGAAGCCATCGGCCGCAGCTCATCTGTCAACGAAATCCTGAAGGCAATCAACCGCTTACGCCGGGCGAAAAGTAGCGGCGAGCGATGAAACTGTCAACGGTGCGACTGCCGCATCCGTTCCGGCTAGGCATTCCGGATCCGGTCGGAGGTCCTTCCTGTCCGCGCTCGCCGCGCCGGCGGCGCCGCGACCCGGCAAAGATCACTCATGATACGGCTACTCTTGGCAAAATCAGGGATGCTTATGATAAACGTTTGATGTTTAGAAATGACCCCGGGTCGCGTATAATCGGCTGCGGCAAAGAAAACGTCTCGTCGAAATCATGAAAATTGCCTTGGTCGCTTCTGAGATAACTCCCTTCGCCAAAACCGGCGGCTTAGCTGACGTCGTGGGAACCCTCTCACTGGCGCTCGAAAGGATCGGCCATGAGCTCTGTCTGATTATGCCCGCCTATCGCGAGACTCTTCGGGGCGGTTTTGCACTGACCGATACGGCTCTCAAGCTTTCGGTACCGATTTCCGACCACGAGGAACCGGCAGGGGTAATGCAAGCTACGGTGGGACAGAACATTTCGGTCTACCTGGTTCGCGCCGACCGCTATTTCGATCGTGAATTCCTTTACGGCACAAACCAGGGCGACTATCATGATAACATCGGGCGGTTTGTTTTTTTCAGCCGCAGCGCACTGGAAATTTTGCGGCACAAAGCCGTCGATATTATTCATTGCCATGATTGGCAGACCGCTTTGATTCCGGTGTTCTTGAAGGCCCAACGCTCTCGCTACCCCGAGCTTGCCTCGGCAAGATCAATCTTAACCGTCCATAATCTAGGATTTCAGGGAGTATTTTGGCGGCTTGATTGGCATCTGTTAAACCTCGATGACGCTCTATTTACGCCACGCTATCTGGAATTTTATGAAAACTTCAATCTTTTGAAAGGCGGGCTGATCTTTGCCGACAAAATCACCACGGTCAGCCCGACGTATGCCAAGGAAATCATGGGCATTGAGCAGGGCTTTGGGCTGCAAGGTGTGCTGCAAAGCCGCTCGGACGACCTGACTGGGATCCTCAATGGTGTCGATTACAGCCAGTGGAACCCGGCTGTCGACCCCCTAATCGCGCAAAAATATACCGACCAGGATCTCGCCGGCAAAGCAATTTGCAAAGAAAGCCTGCAGCAAAGCCTCGGCCTGCCGGTGAAACCCGACGTACCCCTCATGGGGATCATTTCGCGATTGACGTCACAAAAAGGCCTCGATCTCATTGAGAAGATCTTCGGCGCTCTGCTGCAGCGCAATCTGCAGTTTGTGCTGCTGGGAAGCGGTGAGACACGCTATGAGGATTTCTTCAGTCGGGCTGCTGCCCGGTTTCCTGATCAGGTCGCGGTACATCTTGGATTCGACGAACCTTTGGCCCATCGGATCGAAGCGGGCGCCGACATTTTTTTGATGCCGTCGCTCTACGAGCCCTGCGGCTTGAACCAAATGTTCAGTTTGAGATACGGCACCATCCCGATTGTGCGGGCAGTCGGCGGGCTCAAGGACACAGTCGACGACTACGATGCAACCACATCGACCGGCACGGGTTTTGTGTTTGGCTCCTACGAAGCCGAGGAGCTGCTCAAGACTATCGACCGCTCTCTCCAACTGTTTCCAGATAAGGACGCCTGGACAGCGCTCCAGCGGCGCGCGATGAGCATGGATTTCTCCTGGGATCGATCGGCTCAGGCGTACAGCGATCTGTTCGGACGACTCATGGCTTCAACGGAGGAAAAAGAGGCTCGATGATGTACGTTTTAGGGGTCGTTTTGGCCGGAGGTCGGGGCGAGCGTCTTTTTCCGCTGACTCAAGATCGCGCAAAGCCCGCCGTGCCATTCGGCGGCAGGTACCGGATTATAGACTTCGTGCTTTCCAATTTCGTCAACTCCGGCATTCTGTCGATCTACGTCCTGACGCAGTTCAAGGCGCAGTCGTTGCTCGAACACCTTGACCGCGGTTGGCGCAGCACGGATTTTCTCGGCGAACATTTTGTCACGGCCGTGCCGGCGCAGATGCGTATGGGCCATGCGTGGTATCAGGGCACGGCAGACTCAGTGCACCAGAACCTGTACCTGATTGAGCGGCATAACCCAAAAATCGTGGCGATCTTCGGCGCCGATCATATTTACCGGATGAACATCCGCCAGATGATCGATGAGCACCAGCGCCAGAACGCCGACGCCACGGTTGCAGCTCTGCCGGTAAAGATAACGGAGGCCAACCAGTTCGGTGTCATCGAGGTGGATGCGGATTGGCGCATCATCGGCTTCGATGAAAAACCCAGCCGACCCAAAGCGATTCCCGGCGAACCGGACTATGCGCTGGTGTCGATGGGCAATTATCTTTTCAATACAGACTCGCTGGTCCCAGCCCTTGTGTCGGATGCCAAGAACAGTGAGAGCGCTCACGACTTCGGCCGCAATCTGCTTCCGAACTTGATTAGAGATAAAAACGTCTATGCCTATGATTTCCGCAGAAACCGCGTACCGGTTCCTTTCAAAGGCGAAGAAGCCAGTTACTGGCGCGATCTCGGAACCATCGAAGCCTACTATGAGGCCAGCATGGATCTGTGCTCGGTGGATCCTTCATTCAATCTCTACAATCGGAGCTGGCCTTTGCGAACGGTGGCGTATGGCGATCCGCCGGCCAAGTTTGTCTTCGACTGGGAAAATCGCAAGGGAATGGCGCTTAACTCCATCGTTGCCGAGGGAACTATCATCAGCGGGAGCTTGGTGCGCAGTTGCGTCGTCGGTAGAAACGTCAGGATGCACAGCTACAGCCAGATTGAAGATTCCGTGATCATGGACTGGGTCGAGATCGGCCGTGGCTGCAAAATCCGCCATGCCATTATCGACAAGTCCAACGTTATCGCGTCGGGAACCGAGATCGGTTACGACCCGGAGGAAGACAAGCGGCGGTACTTCGTTTCAGAAGCCGGGATTGTCGTCGTAGCGCGAGGCGAGCGCAAGACCAACTGGGTAATGACCAATCCCTAGTCCAACCTGTAAGGACATGGGATACAATAAAAAGCATTCCTGCAACCTAGTTTTGAACTTTTAATGAACACGCGGCAGATCAAAGCTGCGGCAATGCCACGACGGATCAGATTCATTCAACGCAAAGCTCGCCTCTTGAGCATTGCTCAGCACCCGCCAGGTTAGGCTTCGTTGCTTTACCAGCCGCTACGGCAAGGATTGCACTTCATGGAACGATACGTTTGCATTCACGGACACTTCTACCAACCGCCCCGGGAAAACCCCTGGCTCGAAGCCATTGAGTTGCAGGACTCGGCTTATCCTTATCACGATTGGAACAAGCGTATCACCGCTGAATGCTATGCTCCTAACGCAGTGGCGAGGATTCTTGACGGTCACAACCGAATTGTCGAGTTGGTCAACAATTATGCCAAAATCAGCTTCAATTTCGGACCGACACTGCTCCAATGGCTGGAAATTCAGGAACCCGAGGTCTATGAAGCCATTCTCGCAGCCGATCGGCAAAGCATGATTAATTTTTCGGGTCACGGCTCCGCCTTAGCTCAACCGTTTAACCACCTGATTCTTCCTCTCGCCAGCAGGCGCGACCGCTGGACACAGGTTGTCTGGGGAATTCGTGACTTCCAGCATCGTTTCAAACGCGCGCCGGAAGGAATGTGGCTTCCCGAAACGGCCGTCGACCTGGAGACTTTAGAAATTCTCGCCGACTCGGGAATTCGCTTTACGATCCTCGCGCCCCATCAGGCGGCGCGCAGCCGACGCGACAGCGTTCGCGCCTGGCACGACGTCACGGGCGGAAAGATCGATCCGACACAGGCGTACGAGCAACGACTTCCGTCCGGCAAATCAATCGCGCTGTTTTTTTACCATGGGCCGATTGCACGCGCCGTCGCTTTCGAAGGCCTTCTCAGTCGCGGTGAAAACCTCGCGGGCGCCCTCATCGGGGCGTTTTCCCCCCATCCAAGCCGGCCCGAACTGGTCCATATTGCTACCGATGGCGAAAGCTACGGCCATCACCATCGTTTCGGTGACATGGCGTTGGCGTATGCCTTGCGGCATATCGTGGCTGGCAAGCTGGCGCGGCTTACCAATTACGGCGAGTTTCTCCAGCGGCACCCTCCGGAGCAGCAGGTTGAGATTATCGAAAAAACCTCCTGGAGCTGCTTTCACGGCATCGAGCGCTGGTGGAGTGACTGCGGCTGCAATACGGGCAGCCATCCCGGCTGGAACCAGCAATGGCGAACGCCGCTGCGCAATGCGCTGGACTGGTTGCGCGATTCGCTGGCTGCGCCTTTCGAAAATAAGGGACGCGAGTTTTTCAAGGATCCCTGGGCAGCGCGCAACGATTATCTCGACGTGACTCACGACCGGAGCGCCCCGGCGATCGATCAATTCCTGCTGCGGCACGCAATTCACCCACTTGACGGCAACGTCCGGATCACAGCCTTGAAACTACTCGAGCTTCAACGTCACGCCCTGCTCATGTACACAAGCTGCGGCTGGTTCTTCGACGATCTCTCCGGCATAGAAACTGTGCAGATAATCCAGTATGCCGCACGCGCCATCCAGTTGGCACAGGAGTTGTTCGGGGCCTCGCCCGAAGCGCAGTTTGTCGAAAAGCTGGCGCAGGCAAAAAGCAATATTTCGGAACGAGGCGATGGGCGGCGGATCTATCATCACCTGGTGCGGTCGGCAATGGTGGACTGGGAAAGAATCGGAGCGCACTATGCCGTGCGTTCGCTCTTCGAGAGTTACCCCGCCCAGACCTCGATCTATTGCTACCGCGCCGAACGCCGGGACTACCAGGTGCTCAACGCCGGCGCCGCCAGACTGGCGCTGGGACGAGTTCAACTAAGCTCAGAGATTACACAAGAAGCTTCGCTCCTCAGCTTTGGTGTCCTGCACATGGGCGACCATAACGTCAACGGCGGCGTCCAGCAGTTCATGGCCGAGAAAGTTTTTCAGAGTCTTCAGGGCGAGTTGGCCGAACCCTTCGTACGCGCCGATTTTGCTGAAGTGATCCGCAATATGGATCGATATTTCGGCGAGTCGAATTACTCGGTGCGGTCGTTGTTTCGGGAAGATCAGAGGACCGTTCTCGAGACCGTTCTATCTTCCGCGTTGGCGCAATCGGAGTCGCTGTATCGCCAGATTTATGAGCAACGCGCCCCGGTCATGCGCTATCTTACCGATCTCGCTATTCCGCTGCCGCGCGCGTTTACCGCGGCGGCGGAATTCGTTCTCAACGCCGACTTGCGGCGGGCGTTGCAGGATGAAGAGATAAGTGCCGAACGGCTTGGCTCGTTGCTGGATGCCGCTAAAACCGAGGGGATTTCACTTGACGTTGCAACGTTAGAGTTTGCATTCCGTCAGAATCTGGAACGCATGGCGAATCGTTTAGCCGAAAACCTCACAGACGCCGCTTTGCGCCGATTGGACGGCGCCGCCGCTTTACTGGCGGCGCTGCCGTTTCCGGTAAATCTCTGGAGAGTTCAGAATACCTACTACGACTTGTTACAAACAGCGTACCCGAAGATGCGGCGGCGGCAAGCGCAAGGCGATCCGTCAGCGCAGGAGTGGGTGGTTTGTTTTGAACGTCTGGGTCGAAAACTTGCGATCAAAATAGCAGAGTAATCCGGAATGCGCGCGGAATCGACGCGGCGTTTCACCAGCCGCAGCTGCCGGCACAGAGATGGGAGGTGCGATGGCAGCTTAACGCATGGTCAGATTTTGCCGAGCCGGGTTACTGCCAAATGACAGCGCAATCAGTGATTTCAATCTCTTCTGAGGAAACCAGGGACGTCGTGCCATTGTCCCACTGAACGTTCACCAGTTGCCCGCCTTCCCCCTCGAGCTCGTATACGATCGTGCCTTCGGTGGCGATACCGACGCTTCCGTCGCTATCGAGAATCTCCTGGGCTGCACGGCAACGGACTCCCCGCAAACTGACGTCGATCATCTTACAACTCCCGTAATTTATCTGTC
>CAYZXN010000133.1:0-5539 GCA_964482425.1 uncultured Syntrophobacteraceae bacterium
GACGTTTCGTGCGTCGGGCCTTAACGCAACCTGTGCGCTCAAGTGCCCACGGCTTCCGGTCTCACCGTCGTTGCTCACTCCTGACTGTACGCAATTTTTGTCGGATTAGGGTTAAGCCCGCGCGCGACGGTTGTGGTATGCAATCCGGGTATGGTACTGAAGCCCGAGATACTGCCAGCCAACGATCGGAGGAGATTATGCCCTTCGCCAGCGTACGAGGTGCCAATATCAACTATAGGATCATCGGTGATCGCGGCCCCTGGGTGGCGCTGTCGCCCGGCGGGCGGCGCGACATGAGCGCGGTGGAGCCGCTCGCCGAACATATCGCCGATGCCGGTTACCGCGTTGTTGTTTTCGACCGGCGCAACTGCGGCGCATCCGATGTCGTCATCGACGGCGATGATTCGGAGTACGAGATCTGGGCCGATGATGTGCACGAGCTATTGTCGCACCTGGGAGCTTTGCCCGCGTTTGTCGGCGGCAGCTCTTCGGGTTGCCGGACCTCGCTGCTTTTCGCCTTGCGCCATCCACAGGCGGTGCGCGGCCTGCTGCTCTGGCGCGTCACCGGCGGCCGCTTCGCGTGCGAGCGCCTGGCGCAGGAATATTACGGTCAATATATTGCCGCTGCGAAGCAAGGCGGCATGGCCGCGGTGTGTGCGATGGAGCACTGGAAAGAGCGTATCGAGGCGCGGCCGGAAAACCGTGACCGGCTCATGAAAATGGATCCCGAGCGTTTTATCGCCGTGATGTCGCATTGGCGCGAGTACTTCGTCCGCGGCGCCGACCTGCCGGTGATCGGCGCCACGGAAGCGGAGCTCAAGTCGGTCAAAGCACCGGCTTGCATCATACCCGGTAACGACAACACCCACGGCCAACAAACAGGCGAGAACCTGGCACGCCTGCTTGCCCATGCCGAGGTTCATATCATGTTTCCGAAACACTACGACATGGATCTCAGCCCGCGCGAGGAATGGGATGAAAAAGCCCCGGAGATGGCGGCGCTGTTTGTCGACTTCATGAAGCGCGTGAATTAGAGCGGCAAGTTGGTCAGGCAGATCTGTATACGTTTCCATTCTGACTCAGCAGCCACTGGGGTCCTTTCGCAAGTGTGAATTCTGCCGACTCGCTCCTAGCCATGAAGTTCGAGCCTAATTGACAAGCCCAGTTGAGCGTGAATACCTTTAGAGGTGGATATATTGGACTTGATCGTCGGATCGGTGGCGATCGTTTCTGTTGCAGTGGCCATACTCCTCCTGCGCAGCTCGAGAAGGCGGAGAAAAGATAGACGTTGAATGGGCGACACCCGAGCAGCTCGGCGGGGCCTGCAGATTCAGCCGTGTGTTACTTTCCTCACTTCGCCTGCATCAATGGGAAATACCTCCTCTGATTTAACCTGCAAGCGGTGTCCGCGAGTTGATTAAGTCGAGCTTTCCGACCAAGGATCATTCGTGAAACTCACCAGCTTTGCCTGGCTCTCCATCACCGCAGCGCTAGCGACCATCGGACTGAAAAGCGTGGGGTATTGGCTTACCGGCTCCGTGGGACTTCTCTCCGACGCTCTGGAATCGCTCGTCAATCTTGGCGCGGCGCTGATGGCGCTGTGGATGCTGTCGATCGCGGTGCGACCGCCCGATGAAATGCACGCGTACGGTTATGGTAAAGCGGAATATTTCGCCAGCGGTGTGGAGGGCGCGCTGATTTTGCTTGCCGCGGGAAGTATTGTCTGGACCGCCGTGCCGCGCTTACTTGATCCCCGGCCGCTCGCGCATATCGGAGCCGGTCTGGTGGCAGCGACGATTGCCGGAGCGATTAATTTTGCGGTTGCCAGGCTTCTACTCAATGCCGGGAAAAGATTTCGTTCGATCACCCTCGAAGCCGATGCGCACCACTTGATGACCGATGTGTGGACAACGGCAGGCGTGGTGCTCAGTGTAGCTCTCGTCGCCGTGACCGGATGGAACCGGCTGGACGCTATTATCGCTCTCCTGGTGGCGGCAAATATCGTCTGGACCGGCACGCGTTTGCTGCGCCAGTCGGTGTTGGGCTTGATGGATGCGACCCTGCCGCTGGAGGATCGTGACGTCATCCAGCAAGTTCTGGAGCGATATGTAGTCCAAGGGATGCAATACCACGCTCTTCGCACCCGTCAGGCCGGCGCCCGGTCATTCATTTCATTGCATGTGCTGGTGCCGGGAGAGTGGACCGTCCAGCGCGGCCACGAATTGCTGGAACAGCTCGAGCATGAGTTGCGGACGGCGGTGCCGGGCGCGAGTGTGTTTACGCATCTGGAGCCGGCGGGCGATCCGGCATCGTGGCGTGATGTTCTCCTGGATCAGGAAACGGAGCGAAAAGCCGGCGGCGAATAAAGGCGAATGCACAGTACGGCGGCGCAAAACCGACGGCAAACCTCTGCTATAGATGTTTGTTAAAAAAGTTTTTCACCCGGCTGCGGTAATCGGTGCCCAGTTGGCCATGGGCGAACTCCTCGTTGAACCAGAATTCGGCGCGCGGATTGTTCACCAGCGCTTGCTTAAGCGCTTCGGCTTGGGAAAAGGGGATTACCGCGTCAATCGACGAATGGGTGATGAGAATGGGCAGCGTGCTGTTGCGGATCCGTTCCGCCGGCGAGACGTCCCGGAGGTCGATGCCGAGAAAGAGATTGGCCCAGAAACCGACAAGATAGGCGATGGGATAGTTGATCAACGGAACTGCAAAGAGCTGCAAGGCCATGTCGGCCAGATTGGCGTATGCGGACTCCGAAACCACCGCTTTGATTTCGGGAGCCTTTTCAGTAGCCATCAAAGCCACCGCGCCACCCATGGAAAATCCCCAGACGCCAACCTCTGTTATCTCCCGGCTTTTGAGAAATCGGATGGCCGCGAGAAGGTCCTCGACCTCTTTGGCTCCGGCGGTGGAATAACCGCCCTCGCTTTCCCCAAGATAGCGGAAGTCGAACAGCAGGAGGTTAAAGTCATCGTGCAGAAACGCCAAAGGCGGCAAGATGTTCCCCTTGTCGGCGGGATATCCGTGAAGCAGGACCACGGTCTTGTCACTGGTTTTTTTGGCCGGGATGTGCCACCCCCGCAGCGTCAGCCCGTCGGCCGTTCTGAACGACACGTTTTCGTATTCCATGCGCAGGTCTCGCGGAGTGATGGAAGAATGGATCTTCGGCGGGCGAATGGAGATATAAAACCCCCACGCACTGATAAAAATCAGTAACGCCAGGACGATGAGAACAAATCGGAAAGTCGCGTTCACGTTCGGTGATTGTTTCTGACCTGCGGCGAAGTGTCAACTTATTTGCAATATGAGCGTGTGCTGCTGGGAAAGTTTACTGCACGCCTGCATTGACACGAAACAGTCACTTCGAATAGGTTCGGTGATCTCTCCGACAAGATTCGCTAGAAGGGAAATTTATGAAGCTCCTGAAAGCTCTGCTGATTTTGTGTTTCTTATTCGGCGTGCGGACATCGACCGATGCGCAGGAACCGTTCTATAAAGGCAAAACCGTGCGCGTGGTGGTGGGCTTCAGCGCCGGCGGCGGGTTCGATGTCTACAGCCGGGCGATCTCCAGGCATTTGGGTAAACATCTACCGGGCAACCCCACCGTCATCGTAGAGAACATGACCGGCGCCGGCAGCCTGGTTGCCGCCAACCATATTTTTAAAGTCGCAAAGCCTGACGGTCTCACCATCGGCAACATCAACGGCGGAATCTTTATGCAGCAGCTTCTGGGTTGGCCGGGCATTGAGTTCGACGCTCTCAAGTATGAATATGTCGGCGTTCCGGTGAAGGACAAGTCGGTGTGCGTTATGACCAAAGCAAGCGGGTTTACCAGTTTTGAAAAATGGGCGGCATCCAAGACGCCGTTGAAGGTCGGCGCCACCGGCCCTGGCTCGGCGACCCACAACGTGCCATTGATTTTAAAAGAAGCCTTGAACCTGCCGATCCAACTGGTCTCCGGCTACAAGGGAATTGCCGATGTTCGCATGGCGGCGGAAGGCGGGGAGTTGGCAGGTGTTTGCGGCTGGACTTGGGACTCGCTCAAAGCGACGTGGGCGAGAGCGCTGGATTCCGGCGATGCGGTTGTCGTTCTGCAAACGGTGGCGCAGCCGATTTCCGAGCTGCCGAAAGTTCCGCTCGCAATCAACGCGGCAAAGACTGAAGAGGCGCGCCAATTAATTCAGGCCGGCATTCATGACGTGTCGGACTTGACCTATTCCTATGTCCTGCCGCCGGGTACACCCTCAGACCGGGTGGACATCGTGCGCAAGGCTTTTGCCGATACCATGAAGGATGCGGAGTTTATCGCCGATACGACCAAGTCCAAGCTTGGCATCGATTCCATGACAGGCGACGAACTCAACAAAACCGTCCAGCGTCTTTTCAAACTCAACCCAACTGTGGTGGCCAAACTGAAGGATGTTTTGAAGAAATAGACGCAAAAATGCCGATCTGAAACGTCCGTCATTAACACCTTCTCCGAGGAGTCATCCTGAGTCAGGAGCCGTGCGAGGAAGGATCTCCACCGAGACGCATTGGATTAAGCAAAAGCAGATCCTTTTGCCTTTGGTCAGGATGGCACAAAAAGGATTAGGATGAGCGGGATGATTCTACGAATATGATGAACTTATGGAAGAAGATACTCGTGTGGAGAATACAATGACCGGGAACAACGGTCCGCAGATGATCGTAGAGGCGATGAAAGAAGCCGGCGTCGATTTCGTGACTTCGCTGCCAGACGCCAACCTCGCGAAACTCTTGGCCTTGGTGGATGCCGAGATCGAACTGACGCATGTGACACTCGCAAGGGAAGAGGAGGGCATCGGCATTTGCGCCGGCGCGTACATGGGCGGCCGGACTCCGGCGATCATCATGCAAAACGGCGGGTTTCTAAACAGCTGCAATGCGCTGACGACCACGGCGCTAAATTTTAACATCCCTATCCTGCTGATGATCTACTACGCCGGCGATCTCGGTGACGAAGGGTTTGCGATGCTCGGCTCGGTGACGGAGCCGGTTCTTAGAGCGCTGGGAATACGCTACCAAGTGCTGCGCGAACTGCAGAAAATCAAAGCTATCATCAAAGGCGCGGCGACCCTGGCCATTGACTCGCGACGGCCGGTGGCCGTGCTTCTAACCAAAGATGTTTTGGGGATGAGCAAATGAAAAGATTCGATTGCCTCAAACTCGTCGCCGAGGAAATGGCCGATGCGCTTGTTGTAACCACGGTCGGTGGGGCGGCGGCCGAGTGGAACACGATCCGCCCAAGCGATGGAAATCTGCGCTGCCGGACGCTTGGACTGGTTTCGTCGATCTCGATGGGCCTGGCGCTGGCGCTGCCGCAGCGGCGCGTTGTCGGTATCGATGGCGACGGCGCGCTGCTGATGAATGCTTGCGGTCTGGCGACTCTGGCATGGCAGAGTCCTGCCAATTTGACCTTACTGTTGTTCGACAATGGAATCTACGAAGCTTCCGGACTCAGGGCGACGGCAACGAGCGCCGGTGCGGACCTGATCGGCATGGCCCGCAGCGCCGG
>CAYZXN010000134.1:0-4804 GCA_964482425.1 uncultured Syntrophobacteraceae bacterium
CGGATGCCCAGCCTGATGAAACCGCTGGCGAGACGATCGACTTCACCTTGAAACTGGGCGTAGCTCCACTGGCGATCCTCGAATATCAGAGCCAACTTATCCGGATGCTTCTCGACTCGCGTTCGCAGCATCTCAGTGATGGTTACAGGTGACGAGTGCTGTGCGGTCATAAGCGGTTCTTTGCGCGCTGCAAGACTCGGTCGATCATTTTGTCGGCCTGTCCGAGATAGTTGGCCGGATTCTGCAGCGCCGCCCAGTCAACGCCGCCGGCTTTGCCGGCCGCCAATTCCCTCGCGACTTGAAGCAAGGGACGCGCTTGCGAGGCTGCAATGCCGCATGCCTTCTTTACCAACTCTTCGGCCTCGGCGCGCGGCATACAGCGGGCCAACGAAAACACCGCCGCCTCGGCCAGGATAACGTCGTTTGCCCGCTTGATATTGTCGCGCATCGCGGCTGCATCCACCTGGAGATTTTGCGCAAGGTCACGCGCGTGCTTCAGCGCCCCGCCTGTGAGGAGCATCATCTGCGGCAGCACCAGCCACTCGACCTGCCATCCGTGAGTTGCGCGCTCATGCTCCTGGATCTGCGCCTGGTGCATGGCCGACACCAGCGAAGCATTGGTTCTGGCGGCGGCAACGATCAGCTCACTCGTGATGGGATTGCTCTTTTGCGGCATGGTGCTGCTGCCGCCTCTGCCCTCTTCTGCGGATTCGGCCACCTCGCCGATCTCTGTTTGCGCCAGCAAGATAATGTCCTGCGCCATTTTGCCGAGGCTTCCCGTGACCAGGCTCAACCAGCCGGCGAACTCGGCGAAGCTGTCGCGCTGGACATGCCACGGCATCACGGGAGCGGCTAACTCGAGATCCTCGGACAGAGCTTCGACAACGGCTAAGCCCTTATCGCCCAAAGCCGCCAGCGTGCCTGCGGCACCGCCGAACTGAAGCACCAGAAGCCGCGGCGATAATTCATCGAGCCGGTCAAGGTGGCGAATAAGAGGCATAAGCCAGCCGGCGGCTTTCAAGCCGAAGCTGACCGGCAGCGCCTGTTGCCCATGCGTGCGTCCGGCCAAAACGGTTGAGCGATGGCGCTCCGCCAGCGCGCTCAAATACCGCACGATCTCCAAGATCACCCGCCGGTAGATGTGAATCACCCCGCGTATCTGCAACACGCAGGCCGTGTCCATGATGTCCTGCGTGGTCGCACCCCAATGAACGAACGGCGCGGCATCGGCCCCAACCTGCTTGCGCAACTCTTGAACCAAAGCGATGATCGGAAAGCCCGAACGGGCGGTTCCCTTGGCCAAAGCGCTAATGTCGATTTTGTCTGCGGTGACCTTGGCGATATTCTCAGCCGCCGCTGCCGGAATAATCCCGAGTTTTCCCTGCGCTCGCGCCAGCGCGGATTCGACTTGCACCAGCGCGCGGACGTACGCTTCATCGCCCAGCAGGAATGAGATTTCCTCAGCGCTGAAAAGCGGCCCGAAGACGGCCGAATCCAAAATAGGCGACATCTATTTATTTACACCGCGGGTTAAAACGGATTCTTAGCTTGGTTCAAAACGACAACTCTGAACGCGTGATGCCGAGCGTCGCGAAGCATCTGCTTTTGTCCTCTCGTCTCACATATCGAAGAAAACAGTCTCGTTCTCACCCTGAAGACGTATGTCAAACCGATAAACGGCCTTACCATCGCGCTCTTGCCGCGCCGCGATCAGTGTCTGGCGTCGTGCCTTGTTCTTAATCGAATTGAGCAGCGGGTCGGCCGCATTGGCCGGTTGGTCGGCAAAATAGATCCGCGTATAAGCATGCACGAGCATGCCGCGCGCAAAGACGCAGACGTTGACGTGCGGCGCTTGCACGGAATCGCCCGCTCCCGGCACTGCCCCCGGCTTGATCGTCTCAAAGCTGTAGAAGCAGTTTTCGTCCGTGCCGGAACGGCCCCAGCCGGTAAAGCTCTGGTCGAGAGGTTTTTCCTGCTTGTCGTCGGGATGGTTATAGCGGCCGTAGGCGTTGGCCTGCCATATTTCGATCATCGCATCAGGCACCGGAACGCCATCGCCGTCGATGACCTGCCCTTCGATACGGATATGTTCCCCGTCTACGTCAGCGCCGGCAAGCAGGTTCATCGCTTGGCCTGTCAACCCGATCGAATAGAACGGCCCGACGGTCTGCGAAGGGGTCTGCTTCATCGTCCGTTCTCCTCGAAGGGCGTCGCCCGCCGGCCGCGCAGCACGATGTCGAACCGGTATCCCAGAGCGAATTCGGGCTCTGTCACGTCATGAGCGTAACTCGCGATAAGCCGCTGCCGGCCGCTCCTGGAAGGAATTGAGTTGAGAATCGGGTCCAGCTCCAACAGCGGATCGCCCGGAAAGAAAAATTGCGTAACCAATCTGGTTACAAAACTGGGACCGAATAAGGACAGATGAATATGCGCGGGGCGCCAGGCGTTGGCATGATTGAGCCACGGGTAGGCGCCGGGCTTGATCGTCAAGAAGCGGTATTCACCCTTCTCGTTGGTAAGGCAGCGGCCGGCGCCGATGAAATTCGGGTCCAGCGGCGCGTTGTGCTGGTCCACAGGGTGGCGGTATCTGCCTGCGGCATTGGCCTGCCAGATTTCGACCAACGAATTGGCAATCGGCCGCTCGTCTTCATCCATAAGTCTGCCCACTACAATGATACGCTCTCCCAGTGCCTCTTTCCCATTCCCGGCGCTGCGCGTAAGATCGTTCTCGCCGGGCTCGAGTTTGATATCGCTAAAAAGCGGACCGGTGATTTCCGACAGCGTTTGTTGGATCGGTATCAGCTTTTGCAACGGCCCGCGTTTCACCGACGAACCGTAAGCCTTGAACATGTATGGCGGATGTGATTTCCAGTCCCGCGCTTTGTATCCTTGAATCTTCATACCGGCCCCTACTTTAAAGAACTTGTAACGCTCACCGCTGAGGCGCTGTCTGAAACTCTAATCGCTCGGCGATGTGCCGTAGCGTCGCTCGAACGACGGACTCGAACCGCGCATGCGGCCCGCCTTTTTACTTTTTCTCACTATCGAGTTCCTGATAAATTCTTTTCGCGACGGCGAAGGCACTGTTGGCCGCGGGCACGCCGGCATACACCGAAACGTGCAGCAAAACCTCGCGGACTTCCGCCGCAGTCACGCCGGTGTTACGTGTCGCTCGGATATGCATCGCCAGCTCATCGTGTCTTCCCAGAGCGGCCAGCATGGCGATCGTGAGCATGTGACGGGTTTTCTTGTCCAGTCCGGGACGCGTCCAGATCGTGCCCCAGGCATTCTCTGTTATGTAGCGCTGGTAGTCGGCGTCGAACTCCGTCTTGTTGGCTTCGGCGCGCGCGACGTGATCGGCTCCCAGCACCGCCGTGCGCATCGCCATGCCTTTTTCGAAGCGATCGTCAGACAAAATTGCACCTCCTTGAAAACCGTTACGAAGGAAACTGCGGCATAACCGTCTCGGCCCACTTATGCATGACATCACGGTAGACCTTCGGCGGCAGCGTCAGCAAAAAGCTGTGAATGCCCGCCTGCTCGATCTCTTTGATCCGCTTGACGCACTCGGCCGGGCTCCCGGCAAGGGCAAACCGCTGGGTTAGATAATCCGTAACCAGACGGGGATCCGAGCGTTCATCGATCTTTTTGGTGACATCGAAGTTGTCCATGAACGCCTTTACACCCGCCAGTTCTTCGGGCGGAACGGTCTCCAGAGTGAAACGAAAATTTTGATGGGCGCGATTGGCCAGTCTCCCGCGCGCGGTCTCGCGCGCTCTGTCGCTGTCATCATCGACGCACGCGATACCGGCCCCGACATATTCGATCTCATCGGGGTTTCGTCCGGCGTCCCTGGCGCCCAGGGCAACCTGCTCGCGCGCCCATTGCAAAACCCGCAGGTCAAAGCCGCAGCCGAGAATGACGCCATCGGCGACTCGACCGGCGGTTCTGAGCGCGCGCGGTCCTGCCGCCGCGATCCAGATCGGCACCGGAAATCTGCCGGCCCGCAAAGGTATATCGCCGGCCTCGCGCTCCTTGCCTTTGGCGATATGAATCGTTCGGCCGTTGACCAACTCGCGGATAATGCGCGCTCCCTCTTCGAACTTCGCCAGCGGCACGGCCGTGCGCGCCATCGTGTAGGTGGTACCGTCCCCGGTGCCCAGTCCGAGAACCGCACGGCCGCTGGAAATTTCATTCAGCGTCGCCGACTGGTTGGCAAGCACCACCGCCTCACGAAAGGTCATGGTCATGACGGCGGTGCCCAGTTTGATCCGCTGGGTGCGCGTTGCTGCCACCGCCAGTAATTGGAACGGATCGAGCCCGCTCATGAGCGATTCGCTGAAAAAAATGCCGTCGTAGCCGAGTTTTTCCATCAGGACGGCGCGTTGGATCTGATCTTGAAAGCTCCGCTCCCCGGCATTTCCCGCTAACGAAAATCGAAGTGCCATATCGATCCTGAAACTATCCCCGCACCTCAAGCATTGTCAAATTGGCCCCCATGGACGGCTGATAAATCTTTTTGACTTCTCCCGGCCAACAAACATAGAATCAACTCATAACAGTGATAACGGTTCAATCGTTCAACAGTTCAACGGTCTGAAACGACCCTTTAACAAAACAACAGCAAACGTTTGAAACGGCTTGAACGTTTTGAACGATTCGAACCCTGTGACGTTGAACTATTGAACGTTTGAACCGTTGAACGAAATTTCAAGAGTAGGAGGCTTTATGTCCGATCCGCTGGTGCTCGAAGTTTTCTCCGACTTCGTTTGACCCTGGTGCTATCTCGTCACCGGGCGTGTCG
>CAYZXN010000135.1:0-13761 GCA_964482425.1 uncultured Syntrophobacteraceae bacterium
CGAGGATTTCGTGGATCTGACTTTTATCCGCGAGCTCGACAAGAGCGGTTACATCGACAGCCTTTACAAGAAGAAATAGTCCGACCCGCAAAAGCCGCAGCAGCATGCCGGGAGTCAGACCGTTCTTGTCTGACGGTCTGACTCCCGTTCCTATGGATTCGACGCCTCACGACGTCACAGATAAACCGACACTATTGAAACTTTGTATCCCATAAAACCGCATCGCCGCCGAGGCTCGGGCTGAACAGATCCACCTGAAGCTGGGTGGCGCAGCCTGGGCACGAATACATGTGGTATTCGCCGATATAAGGCTCCCCCGTGGGAAGCGGCGGCATGATGGCGTCAAGATGCACGACCCGGTGCAGCGCGTAGAGTTTGTAGTTGTCCTCCGCGGTGCAGTACAGATGGCCGCAGCGGCTGCAGCGAATCGCTTTTTGCTTGCCATCGGTTACGAGCTCCAAGGTCGCATGAAACCGCAGCAACCGGCGCCAGCCATTGTCGCCGACGGCGGAGATGGCGCTGAATTTTCCTGAGATCGGCGCGCTTTCCTGTTTGCGCGCCTCGCGCAGTTCACGCCGGCGATCTTCTGTGGCGAGAGTGTCGATAGCTTTGCCGTCCGTGGTCAAAACGACCCCGTAAATCCTTTCGCCAATCTCACGGGTAACCCAGCCGCGGCCGAAATCTTTCAGCACCGCCCCCGGGTCCCTATCAATGGGATCGCCAAAGCCGCCGCCCCCCGCCACATAGTCGACCAGCAAACTACCTTCCGGTAGCGGCACCCGCTCCGGCACACCCGCGGGAAGAAACGGCTTGCCCCATTCCCCGGCGCGCATTGCCTGGGCCGTGGGATATTCGCCGGCTTTGAATTTGTCGAGCATTTCCAATCCGGCTTCGGTCATGACGCGGGTCGCGCCGATACCGGTGGGAAAGCCGCCGGCGAGACCGAAGCCGCCCTGGGCAACGCCGCCGTACGGTTTGTAGTCGACGCTGCAATCCTGGGAGCCATAAATCATGTAAATGCGATAGCTGCCAAGGCCGCCGCGGAATTGGCCGAATCCGCTGCCGTCGGGATTGTGCGAGCGAGTAAAATACAGAAATGGATACTGCATCTCGATGCGCTCGATATCCGATATGCCCGCCGACGGAATATTCATATGCCCGCCGGTATCGACGCCATCGCGCTGCGGTCTGGCACCCATGCCGGCGCCGTGAATGTCGTAGAGCCCCTGCGCCACGGCGATGCCTTCGCGGGTATGGCCGCCGTAGAAATATCCCGGGCCGCCGACGAATTCCAGATTTCCCGTTGTCGACGCGTTGACGTCGTCATAACGACCGGCAGCGTAGATCATCTTTGCCACGGCTTCGCACACTGTCGACACCAGAACGTTGCCGATGCGCGGGCCGGCGCCGCAGGCGGCGGGGTACTTACAGTTGAGAATCGATCCCTCCGGCACATGGACCTTCACCGGCCGCATCTTGCCGTCGCTCCACGGCACGTCCCAAAACAGCGTATTGGTAAGCGCCAGGGCCAGGTGGGCCACGGTGCTCGGCAGTGTCGAATTGTGATCGGTATCGGTCTGCGGGCTGGTGCCGGTAAAATCGAAAAGCAGCTCGTCGCCTTTTTTGGTCATCGTGCAGTAGAGTTGTTGCGCCACCGATTTACGTGTCTTGCGATCCAAGGTCGTGACATACTGCCGGGTCACCCACGTCCCTTCCGGCATCGACTTCAGTTTGGCGCGAGCTTTGCTCTCGGAATCGGCGATCATTTTTGCGCCGGCGATCTGCACGAACTTCAAACCGAATTTATCCACCAGGCCCAGATAGCGTTTGGCGCAAATGTTATTGCCCGCGATCATCGCCTTGAGGTCGAGCCCGACGTACTGCGGGTCGCGGCATTGACCGGTCAGGGTTTGAAAAACATCTTCGCGAAACTCGTCCTTTTCAACGATCTTCAGACCCGGTATGCAAATCCCCTCGTGAAAGATCTCGTACGCGCCGCCGCGCAGCAGGCCGCCGGTGTCCGCCGTGTGCGTGCTGGTGGCGGTCCACGCGATCAGCTCGCCATCGTAGAAAATCGGCTTGACGATCATCATGTCATAGGTGTGCGAACCGGCGACGTAAGGATCGTTGAAAAAAAACTGATCGCCATCGTAAAAGCCGGGGCTTTTACTGAAACGCTTCATCAAATCATGAATCGCATCCGAAGTGGCGGCGGCAAAACGCAGGTGCCCCGAGCAGGCGAGAACCATGGTGCCGTTTTCATCGTAAAACGAGCTCATGCACTCGCCTCCTTGAGAAACGATCGGCGAGGCGGTCACCCGTTGCAAGGTCATGCGCCCTTCTTCGCCGATCGCCCAGAGGCGATGAAGAAACATTTCATAACGGATTGGATCAATCGCCGGCTTTTGTTTTTTCATTTTGTTTCTCCTAAAATTTGCCCGCCTCTGCCGCGAGGTTACGTTCGAGATTCTTCGTCACCGCGTTTCTTCAGAATGACTGGGAGCAATGATAGGCTTAGTCGCCGCAGTAGAAAATAGATTTTTAGCAGTCACGCAAAATGGCAGAGCGGCGCACAGGGACGTTAAAATATACTTTATCGCTCCATTCCATGATCTCTAAGGCACTTCCATTACCAGATTCAGATATGGATCGATGCTCACCTTGTGCTCCGGCGGCACGAGGGTGGTGGTGAACGGCAGCTCGATGACCGCCGGCCCACGCACGGTTGCGCCGACGCCAAGTCGCTCATAATCGTAAACCGGCGTATCGATGAATTTACGTTCGGGCCGGGAAAAAAAGATTTCGCGTTTGCCCTTGCGCGCGGCGCGGGCATCGCGCTGACTCTTGCGCTTTGCCGTCAGCTTCGGCTTGGCCACTTTGCCGACTGCATCCACACGAATCTGACTGATCTCGATCCCCGCTTTGGCGTAACCCGCGCCGACGCCATAGAGCTCCTCATATTTCTTTTCAAACGCGCTTTGCATTACGCCCATACGCTTGTCGTTGAAACGTTCCCAGGTAACCGGCATCTCGACCCCGGCGCTTTGACGCCGGTAACGAATTGTGAAGAAACGGCGGAATTCCACCTGGCCGGCCTTGAAACCCTGACCCGTCATTTCAACGCGCATGTCGTTCTCAATACCGTCGAGCCGCTGGTTTATCGCCGCCGAAGGCGCCGGTAAAATGTACTGGCAACTCATCACCCGCGTGCGGATGACATCGGCGGCAGCCGCGCCGAAGGCTGAAAAGACCGGCGAGGTGGCAAAAATATAGATTCGCTTGATACCCAACTCCGCGGCAAATCCGGAAGCGTGCACGGCCCCTGCCCCGCCAAAGGCATATATGACGAACTCTTCCGGCAGATACCCCGTGCGCACCACTTGGCGGCGAATGAGATCGGACATCTTGGCATTGACGATGTCGTAGACTCCGGCGGCCGCCTCATGGACCTTGAGTTGCAACGGCCGCGCAATCTTTTCCTCTATGATGCGCAGGGCTTTTTCCTTATTCAGCGATTTTCTCCCGCCGAGAAAGTAGTTCGGATCGATGATGCCCATCACAAGATCGGCGTCGGTCACCGTAACTTCATCGCCGCCGGCGTCGTAACATACCGGACCGGGACTGGCCCCTGCGCTGCGCGGGCCGACCAGTAATCGTCCGGTTTCGGCTTCGACCTGGGCGATGGTGCCGCCCCCGGCGCCGATGGATTCGATGTCGATGATCGGCTGGAGCATGCGAAACCTTTCAACAACCGGCTCCTGCGCATAGCGCCAGTAACCTTCGGTAATGAGGCCGACGTCGAAGCTGGTGCCCCCCATATCGGTGGTAATCACGTTCTTGTGTTGCAGCGATCCGGCTATATAAGCCGAAGCGATCATGCCGCCCGCCGGGCCCGATTGCAGATTGGCGATGGCGCTGACGTGCTCGCGATGCGCAACACCGCCGTTGCCCTGCATGATCAGCAGCGGGCCTTTGAGACCACCGGCTTTGAGCTTGCTCTCCAGCCCTTTCAAATACCGCTCGACGGTCGGACCCAGGTAGCTGTTCAATATCGCCGTGTTGGCGCGCGCGTACTCGCCCGCCACCTGGGAAAGCGAGCTGGCGAAGGACCAGTAAACTCTGCGGTGCGGGTCGGCTTCCGCGGTCAGGGCGCGAATCTCGTCCTCATGTTTCGGATTGATCCAGGCATGCATGAGGCTGACCGCAATCGCATCGACCCCGTTGTCTTCGATGAGCCGCCGGATCGCTTCCATGACGTCGTCCCAATTGAGCGGCACAATTTCATTGCCCTGATAGTCCATGCGCCCGCGCACGCCGATGACGCGCTCGCGCGGCACGAACGATTCGGGCTTGGTGATCCAGGTCACGTGCTTGATCTCGTCGTCCGACAGTCCGTCAACGCGTCCGATGGCGCGCATGATCTCGGTGGTATCTTCGAATCCCTTGGTGGTGATAAGACCCACTTTGACGCCGCTGCGCGTGATCAGCGCATTGGTAGCCACCGTGCTGCCGTGTTTGAACAGTGAAGTCCGTCCGAGAAGGTCGGTCTTGTCCACTCCCATCGTGCGCGCGGCTTCGCCGACGGCATCCATGACGCCGCGCGAGAAGTCGTCGGGCGTGGTCGATGCCTTAGCCGTCCACATTTCGCCCCCATCGCCCAACACAACCACGTCGGTAAACGTCCCGCCGGTGTCAATGCCGATGATGTAATTTTTCTTCGCCGCCATGCATTTCCTTCCATGAAGTAAGCTGCCCGCAGAAATATGAGAGCGAGGGTGCGCTTGTCAAGCGTTGCGGCGGGAGAACCATTTCTTCACTGCGTTCGTTCGCGATCACGACGTCGTCATCCTGAGCGTCAGCGAAGGATCTGTTTTTGTTTTTGAACGAATGAAGCTAGCCGCCGAGATAGGCCTGTCGCACCAGATCGTTGCCCGCAAGATCCCCGGCCTCGCCCTGAAGGATAATTTCGCCCGTCTCCAGAACATAGCCGCGATGGGAGATCGCCAACGCCATCGCCGCGTTTTGTTCCACCAGCAGCACCGTGACGCCGGATTGATTGATGGTTTGAATGGTTGCCAAAATCTGCTCGACGATTTTTGGCGCCAGCCCCATCGACGGCTCATCGAGCAAAAGCAACTTCGGCTTTGCCATCAGCGCCCGGCCGATGGCCAGCATCTGCTGTTCCCCACCTGAAAGCGTGCCGGCGTATTGGTTCTGCCGTTCCTGCAGGCGGGGAAACATGCGAAAGACGAAATCGAATTCGGGCTTGAGCGACTTCGCATCGCGACTGAAGCCGCCAATCTGAAGATTTTCCAGCACCGTAAAGCGAGGAAAGATTTTTCTACCCTCGGGGACATGGGCTACGCCCCGGCGCACGATGTCGTGCGGATCGATCTTCTCCAATCGGCAGCCCTCGAGCTCGACGCTGCCCCGGCGCGGTCGCAAGAGTCCGGAGATCGTTTTCAACGTGGTTGTCTTGCCCGCGCCGTTGGCGCCAAGAAGGGTCACGAGCTCCCCCCTTTCAATGGCGAATGAAATTCCTTTCAACGCGTGAATCGCGTCGTAGTACACGTGAACGTCGCTAACTTTGAGCATTCTCCGCCCACGTACCCTGTCCAAGATAGGCTTCGATCACGCGCGGATCCCGGCGCACTTCTTCCGGCTTGCCCTGGGCGATTTTTTCGCCGTAATCGAGCACATGGACGACGTGCGACACACCCATGACCACTCTCATATTATGCTCGATGAGCAGGATCGCCCGAACGTACCGGCCCAGCAGCTGCTTAAACAGCGCCATCAATGTTTGCGCCTCGGTAAAATTCATCCCGGCGGTAGGCTCGTCAAGCAGGAGCAGCTGCGGCGCGCCGGCCAGCGCGCGCGCGATCTCGAGCCGCCGTTGATCGCCGTAGGCAAGCTGGTGCGCCCACTCCGCACTTTTCGCCGTGAGCCCGGTGAGTTCGATCAGCTCCATGGCCCGCTGTCGCGCCTCCTTTTCCCGAGCCTGGCAGCGCCGCGTGCGCAGCAGAATCTCGCCGAGGCCGGTATGCACGCGCGGATGCATGCCGACCAGAACATTGTCCAGCACCGTCATATGAGAAAAAAGACGAATATTTTGAAAAGTCCGGCTGATTCCCGCGCGCGTAATTTTTTCGGGCTTGAGGCCGACCAACGACTGGTTGCGAAAACGAATCTCTCCTTCGTCCGGCCGGTAAAGGCCCGTGAGCGTGTTAAACAACGTGGTCTTGCCCGCGCCGTTGGGACCGATGAGCGACGCGATCATACCCTCTTCGATCTCCAGATCGACGTGCGCCAGCGCCTGTAAACCGCCGAAGCGTTTCGAGATGCCTTTGAGTTCCAATAGTGCCATGCTATTTGCGCTGTTCACGGCGCGGCGGCAGGATACCCTGGGGGCGAAAAATCATCATGAGCATCAAAATCAAACCAAAAATCATTCTCTCGTATTTTGCCGGCTCGAATTGCACCGGCAGCTCGCTCCAGGCGAAGCTTCCCAACCATGGCAAGGTCAGCACCGCGCCCGATTGGCGCAAGCCGTTGAGCCAAAGGGAAAGCCCCTTGAGCAACTGCAGGTTGAGAATCGTCACTCCGGTGGCGCCGAGAATCGCGCCCGGAATAGACCCCATGCCGCCGAGAATCACCATCGCGAGCACGCCGATGGATTCCATGAAGGTAAAGCTTTCCGGATTGATAAACACCTGCTTTGCGGCAAACAACACCCCCACCGCGGAAGCGCAGGAAGCGCCTACGGCGAAGCCGAAGAGCTTCATGCGCACCACCGGAATACCCATGGCTGCCGCGGCAGTCTCGTCTTCGCGGATCGCCTTCCAGGCCCTGCCGATGCGCGAATCTTCGAGTCGCCGGGTAAAGACAATGATAAAGAGCACCAGAGTCAGGACGAGAAAGTAAAAATAAAGCGGATAGAGCTGGGCCTCGGGAATCTTCAAGCCAAAGAATTCCAGCAACGGCTGAAAGAAAAGCGGCGGCTTGGTGACCGGCGCAATGCCCTTGGGACCGTTGGTCAAGTTAATGGGCTTGTCTAAATTATTGATCACCGCCCGCACCACCTCGGCAAACCCCAATGTGACAATGGCGAGATAATCGCCGCGCAAACGCAGCACCGGCAATCCGAGCACTGTTCCGGTCAGCGCACCGACGGCGATGCTGAGCACGAGAAATGGAAAAAACCAGTTGGGCGACAGTGGGAAATAACCGCCGGCAATGAACTCGTTGGCTTGCGGCGAACCAAAAATCGCCCAAAGGTACGCGCCGATGGCATAGAAAGCGACAAATCCCAGATTGAGCAATCCGACAAAACCGACAACGATATTCAAGCCCAACGCCAGCGCGACATAGATGCCGATCTGGATGGCGATCTCCAGGTAATAACCGTTGATCGTTCCAAGGGAAGGAATCAGAAGGAGCAGCAGCACGGCGCCAAGAAAGAATTTTACCTGACGCGGCGCCGGCACGTAGCAAATCAGCAACAACGAAGCTTCGACCAGGAGAAAAGCCAGGACGGAATGGGGAAAAACAAATGCCAGCAAGCAGCTCGCAGCCATGTATACCGATAAACCGACCGCCGCGATGCTACGGTTCACGCCCTTCCCTCGCGCACCGTTTCGCCCAGCAATCCCCGGGGACGAAAAATCAAGATCAAAATCAACACTGCAAAGGCGAACACATCCTTATATTCGGCGCCGAAGGCGCCATCGGTAAGAATCGACAGATACGACGCAGCGAAGGCTTCCAGCAATCCGAGCACCATTCCACCCAGCATGGCGCCGGGAATATTGCCGATGCCGCCCAGCACCGCGGCCGTGAAAGCTTTCATGCCGGGCGCAAAACCGCTGTAAGGATTGACCAGACTGTAATGAAGCCCGAATAGCACGCCGGCCAAACCGCCCATGGCGCCGCCGACGAAGAAAGTAAGAGCAATGACGCGGTTCACCGGAATGCCCATGAGCGAGGCAGTCTCCGGATCCTGCGCCACGGCGCGAATCGCGGCGCCGATGCGGGTGCGATTAACGAAGAAATAAAGGCCCGCCAAGCTCAGCAGAGCCGTGACAATGACCATGAGCGATTTGACCGGCACCACCAGATTGCTTGCCAGCGGCAGAGTTTGATCGAGCACATCGAGGGTGGGGAAACTCAGATAAAACGTGTTGCGCCACAGGCTCTCGAACAATCGCAGCGCGTCCTGGAGGAAGAACGAGGCGCCGATCGCCGAGATCAGCGCCACCAGGCGCGGCCCGCCTTGCAATGGCCGATAAGCCACGCGCTCGAGAGCCATGGCCGCCAAGCCGCTGATCAACATGCCGGCGCCAATGACCAGCGCCAGTACGAAAGCCGGATGCAACACCGCCAGGTGGCCGGCCTCCTGCATTAAAAGAAGGACTTCCACACCGACAAACGCGCCCAGAATGAAAATTTCGCTGTGGGCAAAATTGATAAACTCCAAGACACCATAGACCATGGTGTAACCCAGAGCTATCAGAGCGTACATGAAGCCGAGGACCAGACCGTCCAGCAAGACCTGCGGCAGAATTTCGAGCGCCAATTCCAACGTGCCAGGGCCCTTTAAGGTTTGCTATGTTAACAGATACTTCTTTACCTGGCTACCGATTCGCCGAGCCGAGCCGGTTGAATCCGCGCCGCCGTGCGTATAGTGTGTCGGCCGTCATATGGCTGGTAAGACAAACCTTGCAACCGGGCGCATCGATTGCCGGCGCCAGGGTCTGCTGAAGAAATATTTCGCCGCCGGCGCGGCCATCCTCGCCCTCACCCTGGCAGCGGTGCTCGTGGTCCCGGCAGTTGTCGATCTCGGACGATTCAAGCGCACTTATTTGCCGTTGGTCGAAGAGGCTCTGGACCGCCGCGTCGACGTCGGCGCAGTGCGGCTGGCGTTACTGCCGTCGCCTTCGATCAAAGTTTCCAACCTGGCGGTTTCGGACAACCCCACTGTAAGCGCGCAACATTTTTTCGCCGCAGAAGAAGTTCAGCTTGGTTTGCGTTTCTGGCCGCTCCTTCGCGGCCGCTTCGAAATCACCGAGTTTGTTCTCGAGAAGCCGGTGTTCAATCTCCTTAAACGAGCCGAGGCGAACAAAGCGGGCAGCGCCGGAAAAAGCGCTGCTGTGGCCAGGCGTGTCGAAGGCAAGAAACCATCCACCGGACTCAAAGCACCCGATAGCGCGTTCATCCCTTTGGTGCTCCCTGCCCGTTTACGTATCAGAGACGGCCAGCTCAACATCGGTGCGACAGGCGCAAAGCCGCTGAAAATAGACGGCATCGAACTGTCCATGCAAGAGTTCTCCAGTGACAAGCCGTTTTCCTACCGGGCCTCTTTTGACTATCCCGGCCTGAAAACGGTCTCCCTCGAGGGGCGGCTTAGATACAGGGAAGAACAGGCGAGCCTGGAGCTCGAAGAGAATTTTTTGAAGATTCAAAATCTGCTTTTACCCGTGGAAGGAAACGTCACGCACCTCGCCACTCTGCCGCGACTCGACCTCCATATGGCAGGCGACCGTCTCGACGCCAGGGCGATCTTTCAGATTCTTGCGTCGTTCGGCTTGGCCCCGCCGGATACCGAAATAGCCGGCCCGATGGCGCTGCGAATCGCGCTGACCGGTCCCTCCAGTGGCCCGACAACGCAGATTCACGGAGAGCTCAAAGATGTAAAGGTGCAGAGCAAACGAGCGCTCAAAGGAACGATCAACGGCCGAGTCTCGCTGCGCATGGCATGGGGCATGCCGGATGTCAGGCGAGGTTTGCAAGGGGAGGGAAATCTCTTGGCCCGCGACGGCGAACTGACCCATCGGGCGTTGATCGATAAACTCCAACGGGTAACCGCGCGCATTGGTTGGCCACAACACCAGCGCCGGCAGCTTACGACTTTTCAAACCCTTGACGCGGAATTTACCCTGACCAACGGGCTCGTCGACCTCAAACGCATCCATCTGGTCAATCCGCAGCTGGAACTTAACGGCAGCGGAAGCATGACCCTGGCACAGGCCTCGCTCAACGTCGTCATGGACGCGACTCTTTCGCCGCAGGCTTCAAGCCGCGCCGGCGGCGGTAAGACCATCGGTTTTTTCAAGAACAATCGCGGCCAACTCGTCGTGCCGCTCAAGGTTACGGGACGATTGGAAAATCCCGCCGTCGACATTGACGGTGAAAAATTGGCCGAGCGCGGCGCCACGCGATCGTTGGAGAAAAGCGTTGGAATCTTCTTCAAACAGTTGTTTCGCCGCTGATTCGCTGGCGGCGGCAGTTGAGGAATGAGCCCTGCCGTTAAGGCGTGCGATGGTCACGATGACATCGCTCTTGCTGGCGCAGTTTCGGCAAAGCGCGGTGGCACGATTCTCGTCGAGCAGGAATAAGCGGGCTAATCGCCCGTCGCCGCGCGATCAGTAATCAGCGTCTGCAATGTTCTTCCGTCCAGCGTTGCGGCCACGGAGCGGTCGACCGCGAGAAGCAGGTCGTCGATGTCATCTCGCTCCGGCAGATAAATACGCGAAGCGTTGCTGCTGCCGCTGTAATTTCTAACGCAATCGATAATCTCTTTGATAGTGATTCTTTCGGGCGCGCGCGCGAGCACGAAGGTTTCCTCTTGCGCCAGCGGCACTACCAGCCGCGCCTGATGAAATATTTGCATAAAATCATTTACAATCGAGGCCGGCAGGCGTAGCGGCGCGGCCAGCTCGGCGACGCTCATCGGCTTGACTCCGTTATAAAAATTACGGCCCACCAGACGCAATACTTGCAACGCAAGCTTCTCGCGCCCCGCCGGGCTCCGCGCCATGTTCTCACGGCGGCCGGAATAAAAATGAATGTGCTGGTGGGCATGGGATACCTGGGCTCCCAACAAAATGATCACCCAGCCGACATGCAACCAGAGGAGAAACAGCAATAGAATGGCAAAGCTGGAGTAAATCGCATCATAGCGCGTCGACGACGCCACGAAGGTGGCAAATCCCCAGCCGACGGTCTGCCACAATACCGCCGCCACCACACCGCCGATCATGGCCGAACGAAGCTTGACCCGGGTGTTTGGGATGAAGAGATAAAAAAACGTGAACGCAGCCCATAGCGTTACATAAGGCACCAGGCGCAGCAGGGTCAACAGAACGGTGCCGAACGGTTCCAGAGCCAGCAGGCCGCGCACGAAGGTATTGCTCTGCAGGGTCGCAGTGATCGTGACCGCCGCAAACACCAGCACCGGCCCGACCAGCAGAACGCTAAGATAATCGCTGAACCTGCGAGTCAGCCGTCTCGGCGCTTTCACTCTCCAGATAAGATTAAACGCCTGCTCGATGGTGCCCATGAGTGACAGCACCGTGACAAAAAGAGTGATCAGGCCGATGCTGCCGAGAGCGCCCGCGCTCATTTTATCGACGAAGCCAATCAAATGCGCGGTAACCTCAGCGCCCTTTTCGCCAAGCGGAGCCAAAGCCTGGGTAAGAACCGGCTCGATCCGGTTGTGCACTCCGAATGCTTTGAGGATCGAAAAGACCACCGCCATCAGAGGCGCGATCGAAAGCAGGGTCTTGAACGCCAGCGCCATGGCCTGCAGCTTCACGAGGTTTTCGATGAAGTCCTGCCCGACCATCACGGCGATTTTCATGCCTGCATGGAGCACCCGTTTGAAGCGAGTGAGCTCAGACGGCTCGACCTGCCAGAGGCGGTCGAGAACCTCTTTCTTCAAATGCCGCATCGATCGAGTTTCCCGCGCTCCACTCCTCATGATCTGCACACGTTGTAAGACGCTCCTCCAGGTTTGGACGCGACCCTGTCGAGCGATCTCGCAGACAGGATGGAAGTCGTTTTTAGAAAACAACTCTTCTCGTTCATGCTCGGAGTCTCAAGCGAAGCGATCTCTAAGCTGATTAAGCTTTAGCCCGCCCGTTCGTCAAACAGCTGGCCGGACGATCCGGCGTCGGCCCACAAGCGCCATTTTGCATCAACGCAAGAATTTTTGGAATCGGTCCGTCGCCGTCTCGCCCTATTACAGGGGCGCGGCGACAGTTGTATACTCGATTCATGGCACAACGGTTGGGGGAAACCCTCGGCCGGGAGCAGACGCCGCAGAAGATAGGGACTTTTCAAATCTGCGGCTAATGGATTTATCAGTGGAGTATTGAAGCTTTCAGCGCGACAACATATGGCTAAAGCCCCGGTTTACCGAGCAGGTAAACCAACGCTGAGGAGGAGGCGCTTGTGCAAGGCAGGCTTTCGATGAGACGGACGATGACTTTCAAGGCGTTGGCGCTTTTATGGAGCGCCCTTTTCTTTTACGGCTGCACCGCCGATATCGTTCCCGCTACCGGCGAGAGGCGCTATCTGGGCTATACGTGGCAACAGGAAACTGAGCTCGGCAAGGAAGCCAGCAAGCAAGTCTCGGCCCTTTTCGGTGTCTACCGCGATCCCAAGCTCCAGAGCTACGTCACCGAAGTCGGCAATCGCGTTCTCGCAACCAGCCATCTTCGAGGGCCCGGAGCCGAGGAGCGGTTTCGAGAGACTCAGGTGACGTTTACCGTCCTCGACAGCCCCATTGTGAACGCGATGGCCCTCCCCGGCGGGTATATCTACGTCACCCGGGGCATGCTCAGCCACATCAATAATGAAGACGAGCTCGCCGCCGTGCTGGCGCACGAGATCGGCCACGTCACCGCGCGCCATGCGGCGCGCCAAGCCTGGCAACAACAACTCGGGCAAGGTTTGCTTCTCGGCGGCGCTCTTATCGGCCAGGGCGTGCTTGGACTGCCGGCCCAGGATGTTCTGAATCTCGGTGGGATGGCGGCTCAGCTGCTATTTCTTCGTTACAGCCGTGAGGACGAGTTGGAAGCCGATCAGCTGAGCGTCGAATACACCTCACAAGCCGGCTATGAAGCGCGCGAGGTTATTTCATTTTTCCAGACGATCAACCGGCTTCAAGAGAAAGAAGGCCAAGGAATGCCCAACTTTCTCTCAACCCATCCAAACCCTGGTGACCGGGTGCAGCGTATTCGCGAGCTGACGGCGAGATTACCTGAGCGCCCGCTGCCGGCAGCCGATGCCCGTTACATGAACGCGATCGAAGGCTTGGTGCTTGGCGAAGATCCGCGCCAGGGATTCGTCGAAGGCAACGTCTTTTATCATCCCGAGCTGCGCTTTCGCTTTCCGGTGCCACGCGGCTTCAAAGTCGTCAACCAACCCACCCAAGTGGTGATGGTCGAAGGCCAGAACCGCGCCATTCTTGGCTTTACGGCCAGCGGCGAGAAAACCGTAGACTCGGCGGCCGGCAAATTCCTCAATCAGCCCGGGTTGAAAGTTCTCGAGCGCAGGTCAATGCGCTCCAACGGCTTGCCGGCATACGTGATTGTCGCTGACGGGCAGATGGAAAAAGGTCAGGTCGTCAGGGTGATGGTTTATTTTGTCGAGTATGGCGGCACTGTTTACCAGTTTATCGCCTACAGCGCGCCGCAGGCGTTCAGCACTTTTCAAAACCTGTTTTTGCAAACAATGCAGGGGTTCGGCTCGCTTCAAGATTCCCGGATGTTGAACCGAGAACCGGTGCGGCTAGGACTGGAACGGGTTGCGCGACCGGCACGGTTTGAGGATCTGGTTCCAAGAAACCTACCGGAGCCTTTTACGCTTCAGGACATCGCTATCATGAATCAGATCGAAAAAAACCAGGAAATCAGGCCTGGAACAATTCTCAAGATTCCTCGCACCCGCTAAGAATTGGCGACGGCAAGCGGTGCGGTG
>CAYZXN010000136.1:0-7747 GCA_964482425.1 uncultured Syntrophobacteraceae bacterium
CGCGGATGCGATCTTGACGGTGCGCTGTGGACGATTAAGATGAGCGGCAATGAAAAAATGCTTGCGTCTGTTCCTTTGTGTTCTTTACATTAACGGTGCACTGGCTGGGTGTGCGCCCGCGAAAAAAGCGCCCAGGGCGCCGGCGCGAGCTCCAGGGGCGGCTGCGCCCGCGTTTCCGGAGTTCAAGGGACCGGAGACTCGTCCTTTTGCAATGGGGTTCACGATTTGGCCTGCCGATCTGACGGCCGACGGCGTCGCCACAGCGCAACGGTTCGCCAATTCCTACGGCGATATCATTTCGCTGCAGTTTATCGGCGGCATCCCATGGCCCGAAGCGCTGGAGGGCAAGCCGTTCTCAAAGGATGTCCAGGAACATCTCTCGGCGCGGCTACCGTCGGATAAAAAACTCCTCTTGTCAATCTCGCCCCTGGACAGGGACCGCCGCGGTCTTGCGCCTTACTGGGCCGAACGGGACAATCAGCCGTTACCGGCGTCATGGGATAAGGAGCCGCTCAACAGTCCGCGCGTTAAAAAGGCTTTTCTGAATTTTGTCTTGCATTGCGTGCAAGCGATGAAACCCGACTATCTCGCCATCGGAGTGGAGTCTAACGTCTTGTTGTCGCGGGACGACGCCAAATGGCGCCAGTTCAAAGAGTTGCACCGTGATACCTACAGAGCGGTGAAGAAAAAATTTCCGAAGTTGCCGGTCTTCTTTACGACTGAAGTTTTGCACTACAAAAGGTTGGCGCGTGATGCCAAAGGGTCGGAGCAGGAGAAAGAGGTTGCTGATCTGATGCGCTACAGCGATATCTTTGCTATGAGTCTCTACCCCTATATGAGCCTCGAGACGCCACGGCCGGTGCCGCAGGACTTTTTAGATTTTGCCACACGTTTCAAAAAACCTGTCGCCGTATCCGAAAGCGGCATGACTTCACGCGATGTGCCGCTGAAAAGTTACGGTATCACCCTTTTCGGTTCCGATGCCGAGCAAAGGTATTTTACCGAGTTGCTGCTTAAAACGGCGGCTCGTGATCGATACGAGTTCGTGATCAATTTTGCCACCACGGATTTCGAGCGACTCGTCAGTCGCCTCCGCCCGCCGCTGGACGATCTCGCGCGCATTTGGGCTTTCACCGGCATGCAGACGAGCAGCGGCAAGCCCAAGCCGGCTCTGGCGGTGTGGGATGGGTTTTTCAGAGCCAGAGTCATCCGCCCGTGATCCGTTGTAGCTGGCCGCCTATCATCTCTGCGAGACAAAGCGGATCCTCCTCCACCGCGCGAGTATGACACGGCAGGGGTGGCCACCGTAGTCCAGAAGAATGCAGTGAGTGAGCCTGTGATGAATGATTACTTGTCGCTTGTGATCGGGATTGTCTGTGCCGCCGTGGGAGGAGAGTTTTTCGTCCGAGGCGCCGTCGGCATCGCGTACGCGGCGCGAATCTCTCCCGGTATCATCGGCGCGACGGTGGCGGCTTTTGCCACCTCAAGTCCGGAACTGGCGGTTTCCATTGCCTCCGCCGTGGGCGATGCGCCGCAGATCGCTTTGGGCGATGCTCTGGGCGCCAACGTGCTCAATGTCGCCTTGATTCTGGGAATCGCACTGGTCATTGCCGGGATTGATTGCCCGCGAGACAGTATCAGACGTGACTTTCCGGTGGCGCTGCTGGTTCCGGTGGTCACGGCTGCTTTGTGTCTCGATGGGCAGCTTTCGAGAATCGACGGTGCGCTGCTGTTGGGGGTGTTCATTGTGTGGATCGTGTTTGCGGTTCTGGAGGCCCGCCGGCAACGCAGCGCTGCCGCTCACGTACTTGGCAGTCGGAAGCAGGGCCGGGCCGCGCTTGAGTGCATAGTCGGTTTTGTCCTTCTGGCTGGGGCCGGACATTTTATCGTTTCAGGAGCGAAGACGATCGCCGGCTCTTTCGGAATCGACGAGTTCGTCATCGGCGCCACCGTTGTAGCGGTGGGGACCACCGTTCCCGAGTTTGCAACGGTGGTCATCTCCAAGATACGAGGCCACGACGAGGTGGGGTTGGGAACTATCCTTGGCAGCAATATCTTCAACGGTCTTTTTATTGTGGCTGTCGCGGCGATGATTACACCGATTGCGATTCAGTGGCGCGAGATTGCCGTTGCTCTGTTATTTGGCTTTGTGGCGGTGGCTATTACTTACCCGGTGCGCAGCAGTTTTCTCAGTTCGAGGCGCGGCATAGTCCTGCTGGTGCTCTATGCGGTCTACCTGACAATCATCCTGCAGTTATGAAAATAAAGGCGCTTCGGGGCGGCTCATCTTGGCCGGATCATTTACGAGGTTGCGGCCGAGGAGCAAGCCTTTCGCTCGCGCGCAATGCCTGCACCTTGAGCTTCGTTCGGCTCATCCGGTTCGGATCAGTAAATAGAACAACACCAGATCGCCGGATTTTCCGGCGGCGAAATCGTGCGCCAATCCTTTAGGAATGTGGCAAACCATGCCCGGGCGAAGCGGGATCCGCCGGCTCTCGAGGCGCAGCCTGCCGCTGCCTTTGAGCACCTGGCAAACGACGTCTTGATCTTCATGGACGACCTGTCTGGGATCACGGCTTTTTGTCAGACGGAAAGCGATCACACCACCGGTGAATTGCTTTTCGTCAAAGCAGGCGGCGTAGCGAATCTCCTCGTTGATTTTGCGAAGCGTCTTCAGCGCGGCGGAGATTTTGACGACTTTCATTACTGCTCAGTTATGAGACCCCAGCCCGGTTTCACACAGCGCGCCTGGTTACGCGTTTTGCGATCGCGCCGTTTGCCATGCCGCGATCGTTTACTGCATTACCGCCGCGACGATTTCACGGATAGCCTGCTCCGCTTGATCGTTCGGCACGCGGCAGGAACCGACGACCCTATGACCGCCGCCGCCGTAATGACTTAACAGCTCGCCGACGTTGACGTTGGAAGTGGTGTTGAAGATGTTATAGCCCACCGAAATGCTCGTAGTGTTTTCCCTCTGCTTGTCGTCTGCGACTTTGACCTGAATATTGCCATGCGGGAACAGCGTGAAAATCAAGAACCGATTGCCGTCGGGGATATGACCGACCCCGCGCAAATCGACATAGATCACGTTGCCCATGAGAGTGGTTCGCTCGAGCAGGAGCTTGCGTAGCTCTTCCTGCTCTTCGCGGATCTGTCTGCAGCGACGGCTGACCTCCGGATCGCGCAGCGTGTCTTCCAGCGATGCTTCGCGCAACAACTCGATGATGCGCAGCCAGTAAGGCTCGTCTCCGGCGTTGCGTCCGTCGGTGGTCATCGAAATCAACACGTAGCCCTGAGGGTCCAGGACGTCCTGTTGATCGAGTTTGCCTGCATCGATGCGATCGGCCTCGTGAAGCAGATAAGCCATTCTCTCACTATTGAGAAACGGCGCTATTTCGTGAGTGGAAATCGCCGGCGATTCTTCCTTGGCGCTGGTTATCTGATGGCTGGCGCTTAACTCCATATAGTACTCGTAGACGACCCGCGCGGCGCTCGGCGCCAGGCGGAAGCCTCCCTTGCCGAGCATGATCGGCCTGGGAAACTCGGGCGTCGTGTTGGTGATGTGATGATCGAACCACAGAGTGCAGTCGGGATGGTAGGGAAGGTTGGCAATGATATCGCCGCGGCGAATGTCCACCGATCCGTCCTGCATGAACTTGGGCTCCACGAACAAGTACGAATCGATGGGCTCGATTTTGGTTATCAATGCGCCACAGACCAGTCCGTCGAAGTCCGCCCGGGTCACCAATCTCATGCGCGTACCACCTCCTCGAGCGGCACCAAGGGGAGGTTGAACGCGGCAGCCACTCCTGCGTGCGTAACCTTGCCGGCGTAGGTATTGAGCCCCTTGGCGAGCGCTTTATTGCGCGCCAATGCTTGGGCAAAGCCGCGGTTGGCGATCTCCAAGCCGTATGAAAGCGTCGAGTTGGTCAGAGCGTACGTCGAAGTGTGCGGCACGATGGCCGGCATATTCGTCACGCAGTAATGGACCACTTCTTCATCTATATAAATCGGCTGGCGATGGGTGGTCGGACGCGAAGTTTCGGCACAGCCGCCCTGATCGATGGCGATATCGACTAAAGCCGCGCCCGGCTTCATGCGCGCCACTAACGAGCGAGAAATGAGCCTGGGTGCCTTGGCGCCCGGGATCAACACCGAGCCTACCACCAAGTCGGCATCGATCACTTCTTCTTCGACGTTGGCCCGGTTGGACATCAAGGTCGTGGTGTGACCGCCCAATATGTCACGGACATAGCGCAGCTTGGTGGGGTTGATGTCGAGAATGCTCACGTCCGCGCCCATTCCAGTGGCCACCTGGCAGGCCGCGGTCCCGGCAATCCCGGCGCCGAGAATCACCACTTTGCCCGGCCGAACGCCGGACGCGCCGCCGAGAAGTACGCCGCGCCCGCCGTTCTCCGCCTGTAAACACCAGGCGCCAACCTGGATCGAAATCCGTCCGGCAATCTCGCTCATCGGCGTCAGTAACGGCAATGAGCCGTCCTCGAGTTGGATCGTTTCGTAGGCGATGGCGTTTACTCTATGGTCGAGCAGAGCGCGAGTCACCGCTTCATCCGCGGCGAGATGAAGATAGGTGAAGAGAATCAGGCCCGGGCGGAGCAGCGGAAATTCCGCAGCCTGCGGTTCTTTGACCTTCATGATCAGATCGGACTGTTCCCATATCTCTCTTGCTGACTCGACCAAGGTCGCGCCCGCGCCGGCATAGGCGCGGTCGCTTAGAGCGCTGCCGGCGCCGGCGCCTTTTTCGACTAATACTTTATGGTTGCGCGAGGTGAAACCGGCAACTCCGGTCGGTGTGACAGCGACGCGATTTTCTTCAGTTTTGATTTCTTTGGGCACCCCGATGATCATCAGATGAAAGCTACTTGAAGGTACCGGGAGAGTCAATGTAGAAGGAGGGATTGAAACCGTTCAAGGTTCAACAGTTCAACGAAACCAAAACCGGATCCTTTTGCTGGCGCTCAGGATGACTATCGCGCGTGCGGCCTTGATGAACGATTGGAACAATTGGAGCCATTGGAACACCGCAGGGTTCATCAAACGTCGCAATCGGTAAAGATGTTAGCGTCCGGAAGTCCAGATGAGGATGGCCCAACCTATGAGAAATGAGATGCCGCCGAGCGGCGTGATCGCGCCGAGCCAGCGAATTCCCGTCAAACTCAGAACATAAAGACTACCGGAAAAAATAATGATGCCGATAATGAAACACCAACCGGCGGCGTTGATGTTGCTCTCGGGCCATCTCGAGGCCGCCCACGCCACGGCCAAAAGGCCAAAGGCGTGATACATTTGATAACGCACGCCGACTTCGAAGATGTCGAGCATCTCTGGGGTGAGTCGATTCCTGAGACCGTGCGCGGCGAAAGCCCCGAGCGCGACGCCCACAAAGGCGGCAAGCGAACCGGCGGTGAAGAAAAATCGTTCCATGAGCTAAAGTTTACCGGCCAAACCTGCTGGTGAAGAAAGAAACATGAGAGCGAACTACTGTGGTTGAGCGGGAGCCGAGCCTCGGTTTAAGGAAACCACCATTTCGCCTTTCTGAATCAAAATCCGGCGGTAGTCCGTCCGTTTGCTCAGCGCATCAATGAGATGGACCAGCGGTTGGCGCGCCGTGATGTATTCCTTGGGCGCGCCGGCGGCGCGCATCGCCTCGATTTCATCGATACCGAGGTTCCAGCGCAGCAGCAACTCTTCGTCGGAAACGCTCTCGGCGTTCATCTTCTTACGAACTTCGGCAACGCTGGGTTCAGGCGGCTGCCACTGAGCCCATTCCCTGGCCCGCGGACGATCCAGTATCTTGGCTTTCACGGCGGGATCCATCAATTCGGCGCCTTCCCGGCCCCAGTAGCCCAGCGCGTACTGAATGATTTGATCGGTGACTTCCTTGTAGCGCTCGCCGACGATGACGTTGATCGCCGCCTGGCTGCCGACGAACTGTGACAGCGGCGTGACCATGATCGGGTAGCCCAACTCCGCGCGCACTTGCCTGGTTTCCTCCAGTGCCTGGTCGATTTTATCTTCAAGCCCGACCTTGCGCAGTTGGTGGCGCAGATTGGAAATCATGCCTCCCGGCACCTGGTGTTGATACTGACTGTAGTCGTATTCCACCGGCATGCCGATGGGAAATCCCTCGCGCTTGGCGATAGACGTGAAATGCTCGGATACCGGCTTCAAGATTTCCTCATCGATGAGGGTCTGGTAGCCCAGCGCACGAAGGTTTTTGGCGACATTGAAAAGCGACGGGTTCGATGACCCATCCGACAACGGCGGCAAAGCTGTATTGACGATTTTGATACCGAGTTTGACCGCTTCCAGGCAGCACAGCGGTCCAAGTCCCGTCGTGCAGTGCGTGTGTAGCTCTACAGGTATGCCGGCGGCGTTGGCAAAAACGATGGGAACCAGGGTTTTGACCCGGTCGGGAGTGAGCAACCCGCCGGGATCTTTGAGGCAGAGACGGTTTACCTCGAGCGATGCGGCGTCCCGCGTTCGCTGCGCATAGTATTCGTCCGTGTGTTTCGGCGATACGGAATATATCAGGTTGAGCACCGGGTTGATGCCGACATCGCGAGCGACTTCGGTTTTCCAGCGCCATCCCTCCAACTCGTTCCATTCTTCGGAGATGCGCGCCTCGCGAATGCCGTTGGCCGCCATCCGTTCCATGAACAGGCGGTACATCGATCTCGGCGTGATATCGAAAGCGCTGAATCGACCGGCGTTCAGCCGCAGGGGCGTGCGCGTGATGCGCTGGCTCATCAGCTTGACGCGCGCCCATGGATCCTCTTTGAGCTCGCGCACGCATTTTTTCAAATGCGAACTGGAGATGAGTTCAATAGCGTCGAAGCCGGCGCGATCCATGTGTTCCGCTACCGGCAGCATCATGCCGGTAGTCATGTTCTCCGCCCACAAGCTTTGATGGCCGTCGCGGATGGTGGTATCGACGAATTTAATTCCGTCCGTGCTCACTTGTCCAAACCTCTTATAAAAACTTTGGGCTATGCCACGAAGGACACGAAAATCACGAAGGGGGTAAGCTAAATTGATTCTTCGTGTACTTCGTGCTGTCCGTGGTGATTATTTTGCTCTAGAATTCCAAACCGAAAAACTGTTTCGCATTATCCAGCATGATTTTTTTGCGCACTTCCGGCTTCATGTTGACCTGCTGGAATTCTTCCAGCCAGCGTTCGACGCCGATGGCCGGCCAGTCCGAGCCGAACATCGCTTTGTCCTGCAGTAGCGTGTTGATGTTGTGCAGCAGCTCGGCCGGGAAATACTTGGGAGCCCAACCCGACAAGTCGATGAAATAGTTGGCCTTGTGGCGCGCAATGGCCAGGCTTTCCGCCGTCCACGGCCAGGTTGGGTGCGCGCTGATGATCTTCAGCTCCGGGAAGTCGGCGGCGACTTCGTCGAGATAAATGGGCTGGCTGTACTTCAACTTGATGCCCATGCCGCCCGGCGTACCGGCGCCGGCAGCGGCCATGCCGCCGTGAAACAGTATAGGCATGTTGAGCTTGGCGCATTCCTCCCACAGCGGATAAAAGCGCACGTCGTTGGCGAAGAAATGCTGGCGCGCCGGATTGAGCTCGCCCATGCCGTGCAGTCCGAGATCTTTGCAGCGACGGATTTCGTCGAGAGCGAGCTTGCCCGTCCACGGATCGATGGCGCCAAAAGCCAGGAACACGTCGGGATGCTTTTTGACCGCGCTGGCGACGTGATCGTTGGGCACCGG
>CAYZXN010000137.1:0-10975 GCA_964482425.1 uncultured Syntrophobacteraceae bacterium
CTCCTGCAGGCGGACACCTTCAACCATGCCTTGATCTCGGACGAAGACGTCGCCTTGCGCCACAGGAGCATGATCGGCCGCAATTTCAAGGCGCACCAGGACCGCCAGAATCACGAAGCCCCGGCCGGCGGTAGCGCGCAGGCCAAACCGTTGTGGCAGCGGCTCACCGAGCTGAAGATGCCGCTCTTGATGATATTTGGCCGCGACGATCGCGCGCACGCCGGCGAACGCGCCGAACTGCTGAAAAAAATGCACCCGGAGATCAATCTCCACATTGTGAATGGCTGCAAGCACATGGTGCATTGGGATGCCTTCGACGACCTAATGCGCCTGGGCGTGCCGTTTTTGAAGAGCTAACAGGCTGCCGAGAAACTCTCGTCCTTGTTGCGCTCATCGCCTCACGTCAACGTACTCGCTAAGTACGACTCGAACCTGTCCTCGAGCGCAGTCGAAGGATCGATTTTTCGCGCGCCTCGACTCTGAGATCTTTTGAGCAGCCTGCAATCCGGGTTTTTCATCAACCTGCTAGACTAGCGAGCGCCTGCGGGATGCACGATAGGCTTTGATTGTTTGTTCCGAATCATCGTTTCTGGTCAACTGAAAACGCAAACGATCAAAGCCTCAACACCCAGGGCATTCTTCATGCCCGGCTCTCGAAATAGACCCTATCTCAGCGGCATCCAACCGGCGGATAATTGCTTCGAGCAGATCAAATTGGGTTCCGACCCGCTCGATATTTTTGGTTGACATCTTTTTCAACCTATTCGATAAATCGGTCTGCGGCACGTCTCTCAGCCGTGCACTGTACAGTTGTTCAGGGCGCGAACCCACAGAAAAGGGAGGATTTATGGCCTACAAACTCGAAGGCAGCCTTTTGGAAGTCTGCAATTGCGACGTGCTGTGTCCCTGTTGGGTCGGCATGGACCCGGACAACGGAACATGCGACACAGCGTTGGCGCACCATTTCGAAAAGGGTGACATCGATGGTGTGGATGTGTCGGGCCTCACGATGGGCTTCACCGCCCACGTTCCCGGAAACATCTTGCAAGGCAACTGGCGCGTCGTGGTGCACATCGATGAGCGCGCCACGAAGGCGCAGGAAGATGCGCTTCTCACGGTTTACACAGGCAAACAGGGCGGGCCGGTCGCGGACCTGGTGAAGCTGATCGGCGAGGTGGTTTCGGTAGAGCGCTCGCCGATTACGTTCCAAGTCTCCGAAGGCAAAGGAACCTTGCGCATCGGCAACGTGGCTGACTGTGAAATGGAGCCTTTTCGCGGTCCCAACGGCGAGGTGACAACGCTTCGCGATTCGATATTCACGACGATTCCCGGCTCGCCGGCATACGTCGCCAAGGCGACCAAGTACAAGATGAACAACCCTGCGCTCGGTCAAAACATCGACCTCAAGGATCACAATGCGATCCAGGGACAGTTCATCTTCCAGAGCTAGGTTTCCCCCGCCGGAGCGACGCAAAAGTATAAGGGCGCCTATGGCCGACCGTAGAGCTTTCTTGGGCTTGATGGCCTCGCTGGTCGTCCTGGCGTGGTGCGCTTTGTGGATCTGGGATCGCTCTCCTTACGGCCGCTACCTCGGGCACGGGCAGGTCGGCGCGATCGGCGCCGGCTCTCTCCTGCTCCCGATCACTCTGTACCTGATCGGTTGGACGTTGATGACAGTGGCGATGATGTTGCCGACGGCCGTGCCGCTGCTCGAAATCTTCCGGCGCCTGACCGCGCAACGCCGGGACCGTTATCAACTCCTGACCCTGGTGATTGCGGGTTATCTCGGGGTATGGCTGGGCTTCGGTATCTTTGCTCACGGAGCCGATTGGTTGGTGCACGAAACCGTCGAGCGCATTTCCTGGCTCGAAGCGAACGCATGGCTGATCGGCGCGGGCACGCTGCTCGTGGCCGGCGCCTTTCAGTTCAGCCGACTGAAATACCGCTGTCTCGACAAGTGCCGCGCGCCCCTGAGTTTCGTGACCGAGTACTGGCGCGGCCGCCATGAGCGACGCAACGCATTGATGCTGGGCATTCATCACGGCCTGTTCTGTGTCGGCTGCTGCTGGGCGTTGATGCTCTTGATGTTCGCCGTGGGGGTCGGGAATATCGCCTGGATGCTGGTGCTCGGAGCGGTAATGGCCGCGGAGAAGAATCTGCCGTGGGGCCGCAAACTGAGCGCGCCGATCGGCATCGCCCTCCTCGGGTGGGGCGGAATGATCTTCCTCAATCACACTTGATGGTGGTTGGGTCGCGTCCTTACTTTTGACGTTCTTTAATTCTTGACCGGCGACTGACAATCTTATCCTGCAGACGAACGGTTCGACCCGGCGTCCTCCTCGTAGTTGAATGCAGTGTGAAATTTCTATTTCTGCCAAAACTTCTTCCAAAACTAAGGATGCAACGGCGAGTCGCCCCGGAGTTTGATAGATTTTCTCGCGGCTCTTTGGCCTCGTCAGGAAGGGTTTGGTAGGTGCTACAAAAGCTCAGGTAAGATTTTCGGATTTCGCAGCTTGTCAAAATCCACTGTCGCTTGCCATACCCTCCGCTATTTCTTTCGGGCTTACGCGCGGCGGCAATCAAACGCTCTTCTTTTTGCGATAAGATCATCCCATTTCACCTCGTCTCTCGCGTCTTCCACCAGTGCTCGTAGTTCCTCCACAACTCGTTCTTGTGCGGCTTCTGGGATTGACTCCATCATTTTACAGCGGTTTGGCCATAGCGGCCGCGCTGCCCGGACGACTTCGCGTTTAGATCCGATTTCAACCTAACGTTCATGGATCGTCCCGCTTCAGTCCACCTACGGGGCTTGACAGTCCAAGGAAGGTGTTTAACTTCTGACCACGATCCAAAAAAACAGGAGGTGAACTCATGGCAGAATGGAATCCGTTTTCTGAGATGGAAGCGCTACGGCGGGAGATTGATCGGGCTTTTGAAGGATGGGGTTCCGGCCGTAGTTTGCCGCGTGGCGGCGTGTTCCTGCCGGCTACAGGACCGCGTCAGTATCCATTGATCAATCTTTTAGAGGACAAGGATCATCTTTACGTCGAAGCCTTGACGCCGGGTGTGGATCCGCAATCATTTAACGTCACGGTGGTGCAAAACCGTGTTGCGCTTTCAGGAGAGAAAAGCCGAGTTGGGGAGAACATCAATCCAGAGGCGTTTCACCGGAACGAACGGGCAAGCGGAAAGTTCATGCGTTCCTTCGACCTGCCCGTCGAAGTGGATGAGGGCAGGATTGAGGCGGAATACACAGATGGCTTGCTAAGACTCACGCTTCCTAAAGCAGAGAAAGCCAAGCCCAAGCAGATTAACGTAAGCGTCAAGTGAGCATAAACATGGCAAAGGCTAAAAAAACGAACCAAAAAGGAGCGACTGTTATGGCTGAGAAAACCGTACCCGCTGGTGCTCAACAAAGCATGCCGTCACAGAGAGAAGAAACGCGGAGCCAGGAACAATATGTCACGCCGCCCGTAGACATCTACGAGACAGCGGAAGGATTGGTCGTGAAGGCGGATATGCCCGGGGTCTCGAAGGAAGGGCTCGAGCTTCGGGTAGAGAACAATCTTTTGACGATCCGCGGCAGAACCGATCATGCGGCGCGGGGCGAGCCGATCTATAGGGAATACGGGCTGGTGAATTTCTTCAGGCAGTTTGAGTTAAACGAAAAAGTCGATCAGCAAAACATTTCAGCCGAGCTTAAGCACGGAGTGCTGACGGTGAATCTGGCCAAGGCCGAAGAGGCCAAACCCAAGAAGATCGAAATCAAAGTAGCATGATCAGGGTGCTGTAACATCGATCCGGCCGCATCATAATGAGTGAATTGACGAGGATGCGTTTCGCTGAGTGGAGGTGACGCAAAGATATCGACATCAATTACGTCCACATATCATTCACGCGAACCGGCGATCCAGATAAAACCTACTGAAGTCAGTGCCGGCGCCTGAGCGAGCGAATGCCCAGAAATAACTGCCGGTCCAATCGTGGATCATTCCGCCAATCCAGTTGCCGATACCTGCGCCGGCGCCGATAAACAGAGCAATGGCGCCGATGATCGCGCCGAAGGATTTGCCGTGAAACAGGTCCGCCGCAATAGTTGGGTAAAGCGACTGCCGCGACGAAAAATCCAAGGGCGATGAAAGGTGGAAAGGCACACAACACCCAGGCGCGGGTTGCGTCCGTAATCATCATTAAAACAAGAATGCCGATCATTAACGAGACAGAGCCGAGCACGTAGGACCACTGGCGACCGATCCGGTCCGACAGTAAACCCGTGAAGACATTGCCGGCGCGGTAAACAGTCCTATCAGCCCCAATCCCAACGCCGCCAGTTCCTTTGAAAGCCGGCATCGCTGAGCGCAGCGACCTGGTCGATCAATACCATGTGTAAAGGAATGGCGCCTGCCAGTACGCCGAAGGCCAGCGCCCAGAACGCATGGTTTTCAGCGCCTGCTTCAAACTGGGTCCTTCGACAACGACAGTCTTTCCAAGCCGTGTGGAGCTCTGCGGCGCTCCCTTGCCGAAATTGGGCTTGACCATCTCCTCCGGCCTTTGGCATTAAAAGAAATAGTTCAACGGCGCGACCACAGCGGCCAACAGAGCCGCGAGTATGAAAAAGGCCGCGCGCCAGCCGTACAGCGTGATCAACCGCTGCGTGCCGATGACTACCCAGGGATAGTAGCGTTGAAGTGCATAGGTGCCGCCAAATCACGCATTTGAAACATCACCGTTTCCAAAACAACCGCAAGTGGACCGAAAGAATCGTGTTACCCGCTGCGGCGACCCGCAGGTAGGCGATTGCCTTAACGTTGCGCGCCTGCAAAGGGAAAACCACCGGAAGGCCGTTTCAAGGCTCCGGAAAAAAACCCGCTAACTTTTTCAGGCGGCGTTTCTGCCGGCAAGCTTCCGGCCTTGTTCGAGAACGCTGAACGAGCGCGGCGCCGATGGCATCAAGAAGCGGTAGCCGCAGGCAACCAGCCGCTCAATATTGCGCGCGTCGGGATGGGGATGCCCGCAGGGCACGTTGTGTTCCTTGCAAATCTTCAAAATGTTGTCGATAGCGTCGGCCACAACCGGGTGCTCGTAATCTCTCGGATAGCCCAACTCCTGGCTGAGATCGCCTTCGCCGATCAATACAACGCCAATTCCCGGAACTTCCTTAAGAATGCGCGGCAGATTATCGATAGCCCGCGTGTCTTCGCATTGAATAACCACGAGAATCTCCCCCTGCGGCGCCAGCGGCCAGACGTCGGCGCGTTTGTAATACTCCTGCTGGGTCAAACCCCAGAAGCGCGCGGCTCGCGCCGGGGCATCGCCGCGAATGCCGGCAGGGTTATACAGCGGAGCCGTGGAGAGACGCGGGTAGCGGCAAGCGCACACGGCATTCCAGGCCTCGTCGACGGAGCTCACGTGCGGGAAGATGATGCCAAAGACACCGATATCGAGCACCTGCTTGGCGATCCACTGATTATGTTCGCCGCCGTTGGGCGGAATGCGCACCAGCGGCGTGACGGCGGGAGACAGGGTTGCTCGTTCCACGATCTGGCGCCGGTCGAGCATGAACTGCAAGGCCTGGCGCAGACCCGGAAAGTCGAGCGGGCCGTGCTCCATTTCAAAGGCGACGCCGTCGAGCTTGGAACCTGCCATCGCGACGGCGCTTTCAATATCCACCGGGGAAAATGCCACGAACGCGGTCTGACCTTGCTCGAGGGCTTTGATTACGCCGTTGAGGCGGGGTATGTCTGGCATGACAACGTGCTCCCTTGCTATCGCGTACTTGCGGCCGATTCTATAGCAAAGGGCTTACGGGTGACAATCGAGAGCGCTCGCACGCCGCTCATCTTAAACAGGAGGTAGCCATCCATGATCATCGACGCCCATACCCATTACACCACCGCACCCGCCCAGCTACAGGCGTATCGCGGCCAACAGATCACCCATCTCGCCAAGCCTGTCAGGGCCAAACTGCAGATCAGCGACGAGGTTCTCGCGCGCTCGATGGAAGGTCAGTTTAAACGCATGGAAGAGTCGGGCATCGATCGTCTCTTGTTTTCTCCGCAGGCTTCGGCCATGGGACATCACTTCGGCTCGCCTCTGGTGAGCCGCTATTGGACCGAAGCCTGCAACGATCTGATCGCGCGGGTTGCGCGCTTGTGGCCGGACAAAATTTCGGCAGTCTGCCAACTGCCGCAGTCGCCGGCGGTCGGCCCGGCGGAATGGGCCGACGAGCTCGAGCGGTGCGTCAAGGATTTGGGATTCGTCGGCTGCAACGTCAACCCCGACGTCGCCGGCGGTCGCGAACCGCTGACGCCTTCCATGGGCAGCGAGTGGTGGTACCCGCTGTGGGAAAAGATGGTGCAGCTCGACGTCCCCTGCACAGTTCACGCCAGCGCCACCCTCAATCCCGCCATGCATCTGACGAACTCCTACTATTTGGCCCATCACAACTCGGCCGCCATCGAGTTGCTCAAATCTCGGGTTTTCAAAGATTTCCCCGGCTTGAAGATCATTATCCCGCATGGCGGCGGCGCGGTTCCCTACCAGTGGAATCGCAACCGCGGCATGCACGTGAAGGAAGGGCTTGAGCCGTTCGAAGAGGCGGCGCGGCGGGTGTACTGGGATATGGCGATCTACGATAAGGAATCCATGGAGCTTCTCATCAAACGCGTCGGCGCCGACAACGTGCTGTTTGCCACTGAGATGTTCGGCGCCGTCAATGCCATCGATCCCGAGACCGGCAGGAATTTCGAGGACCTGGTTCCGATCTTTCAGGAAATCGACTGGCTCACCGACGAAGAGCGTCGCAAGATCACCGAGGGGAATGTCAGGAAACTCTTTCCACGGATCTTTGCCTCGTCCCAGAGATAGATTACAATGCCATCCATTTGATACGCGGCATTCGCCCGCGCGGCGTTACCTTGGCAAGAAGATAATCCTTTGCACGAGGCCGATCGCGGCGGTGACGGAAAAACTGCTGTTCTTTATCTCTAACGGGAACACTCTGAACTGATGATTGTTCAATTCACTCTCAATCATAGCGACCACTACTGCCTTTTGAAACACGTCGGTAAGAACTCCACCGCCCATGAGGCGCTATTTAACGCCGCAGAGATTACGCACCCGGAAGACGGCGGCACCTGTCAGAGCTGGGAGGTTCGATGCAGCCCCGCCGATGCCATCGGACTTCTCAAGCTGGCTCACCAATTCTGCCCGCAGGCCGCCGCCGACATTCGCAGAGGTATAGACCTGTCATTGTGAGGTCCTTAAAAAGGACTCCTCCTTCGAGGGTTCGGCATCCCCCCGGACTCGAATCGCGCGATCGGCGGAAACATTTAAAGTGAATAGGGCAAGGTGAACGTGAAAGTCGAACCGACTCCTCGTTGGCTCTCGACCCGGATGTCGCCGCGCATGAGCTCGAGATAGCTCCTGACGATGTTAAGGCCGAGACCGAATCCGTCGAAATGACCCGTGTGGGCCTCCTTCAGCTGATGGAATTCCTCGAAGATATTCTGCACCTCGTTTTCTTCAATGCCGATGCCGGTATCGGCCACGGCGAATTCAACGCGGCGGTTCTGCTTGAGATCTCTCGCCCGTATCTCGATGCTTCCCTTGGGCGTGAATTTATAAGCGTTGCCGATGAGATTATGAAAAATCTCTTCGAGCTTTAAAGCATCGGTCGTGATCGACGGCAGATCCGGTTCGACGTTCCAGAGGATTCTTAAATTGCCGTTCCGGCTGAGCTGCTCGGCATAGCCTTTAACATGGGCGATGATCTCCTGGAGATCGGTCGCAGCGACATCACAGGACATCTTTTGGGCTTCGATTTTGGTAAGGGTCAACACGTTATTGATCAGCTTGAGAAGGATGTCCGAATGATGAGTTATTTGCGTCAAAGATTTTATCTGGCGTTCGGTGACGTCACCGAAGAATCTCTCCTTCATTAACTCGACGTTGCCCATGATGATATTGAGCGGCGTGCGCAGTTCGTGCGACATCGCCGCCATGAACTCCGATTTGATGCGGCTCGCCTCCTGAAGCTCGCGATTGGCTTCCGCCAATGCCATTGACTTATCGCTGATCGCGGCAAAGAGATTGGCATTCTCGACGGCCACGCCGATTTGGTTACTCATGGACATCAGTAAGCGCATTTCATTGGCGCTCAGGCGGCGGGCGTCGCGTCCGAGGCAGCGGAGAACTCCGACACAGGTTGTTCTGGTTTTGATCGGGAATATTGCCGTGAAGCGAACTCCGGCCTTCTGATTCGACTTGGAATGGCTCAATTGCTGGTAACGTGGATCCGTTTGTAAATCTTCGAAGACAATCGGTTCTCCGGTTTCTGCCACCCTGCCCGTCACCCCCTGGCCGCGCTTGAGGGCCTCGACCTGGCCGGCGAATTCCGGCGAGACCTCGTACGAGGCTTGCAGACGCAGCTCTTCCACTTCGGCATCGTAAAGGAGGACCCTGGTTGCATCGAAATTGAATATGCTGGTGATTTTTTTGATCACCTCCTGTAGGACCGCTTGCAGCTCCAAGGATTGATTGACGGTGGTCGTCACATCGTAAAGCGCGGAAAGTTCGCGCGTCCGCTGTTCGACCCGATGCTCTAATGTTGAATGAGAGGCCTTGAGCTCTTTTGCCATACGATTGAACTCGTCGGCCAGAGACTGGATTTCGTCACCCGTCTCGATCTCTACCTGATGGTCCAGGTTGCCGGCGCCGATGATTTCGGCGCCACGATGGAGCTCACGAATGGGGCCGGTTATCTTTTCGCTGAACCAGACCATGATGATAGTCGCCACCAAAAGTCCGAGCGTGAGAAGAAACAACAAGTCACGCCTGCTTCGGTTGACGGCGCTCAATGCGGCATCGAGGGGCTCTTCCAAAACTACCGCCCAACCCAGTCCGCCAACGGGCGCATAGGTGCTCAGCACGAGCTCGCCCATTATCCCCAGCCCTTCATGACCCGGTGTGGGATCCGCGGACGACGGCTTTTGAACAAACTGCTGGACCTTCGGAACTTGTCGAAGAGGGGTCTTTCTTAGAACCAGCGAAGGGTCTTTGTGGGCGATAAGGTTACCGTCTCCATCGATCAGATAGGCGTACCCGGCGGCGCCGAAGCGCACACTGCCTATGACCTCCCAGAGAGACCTCAAGTTGGCTTCGGCGGATACGACGCCGACGATCTCTTGAGACGGAGCTTTTAGCGGAACCGCCAGTGTGACATACGGTTCCGCCTTATCCGAAGTGTAAACCGCGCTGATGTAGGTGTCGCCTCGGATTGCCGCGGTGAATTTCTCTGATCGACTCTGATCTGAGAACTCCGAGACGACGTAGAGTTTTCTCGCCGACACTTTGACCACTTCCATTCCATCGGCGTTGAGAATTGAAACTTCTGTCAGACCGTTATCGTTCTTGAGCAGCAGAGCGGAGAGAACCTGCTGCGGTTTACTTCCTACCGGATGCAGACTTATGTTGATTGCCGCATCCACCAGCCGTTCCAGCTTGCGATTGACAAAGGTCGCGATCTGGCGCGCCGTAACCGACGCAATTTCCGCCTGAAGTTCGGAATTGTGTCGCTGGATCTGCCTGAGGTTGTAGAGATAGCTCGCCAGGATAACGGCGCTTAGCGCCACCCCGAACACGGACAGATTCCAGATCAGAAGGCGGCGGCGTATCCCTCCGTGGGGAAAAGGAAGCGCGCTTGCTCCCTCGGTAAACGAGCTCATTACAGTCTATTTGATCACTTCGTCTGCTTGAAGAAGAATGTCATTGGAAATGTCGAGGCCGATGGCCTTGGCGGTTTTGACGTTGAGCACCAGATGCAGTTTGAACGGCTGCTCGATGGGCAGATCAGTGGGACGAGATCCCTTAAGCACCTTATCGACCAAAACGGCGCCCTGCTGTCCGAGTGAATAGTAATTCGAGCTGTACGCAGCCAACATGCCTCTCTTTACTGTCTCGATGTTTGGACCTACATGAGGAAGCTTTTCTCTGATCGCTTGCTGTGCGACATCTTTTGCGGCTGCAACAACCGTCGCTTCAGGAGGAAGAAACAGCGCGTCCCCCAAGCTGCGCTTGATGAGAGGAAGTTTCTGTCTTATCTCTTCGGCGGTTTTTGCCTTAACGTCCAAGAGTACAGGCTGCAGGTCTAACTTTTTCGCCGCTGCTTGCGCGCTGATGGCGAAGCGCTCGTGATTGACCCCGATGCCGGCGCTGTCCACTAATATGATCACCCGCTTGGCCTTGGGTGCTAGATTCTTTAACAGCTCCATGCGTTTATCGACCAGGTCCAGGGAGGAGCTCGAAATCCCGGTGAGGTTGTTGCCCGAGCTGGCATAGCTCTTTACAACACGAAGCGGATCTCCTGCGCTGAGAAACACCACGGGAAGGTCGCTCCCTTCCGTAAGCTTCGCAACCGTAACCGTGGCGGTTGTCGATGAGGTTACGATCAGATCCGGCTTTTCGTGTATTAAAACTTCCGCCAGTTTCTTAAGAACTCCCTGATCGCCCTTGGAATTCTGAAAATTGTAAATGACGTTTGTCCCTTCTACATAACCCAGCTGCGCCATTCTTTTCCGGAATCCGTCCATGGCTGGGATAAACTGATCATCGGCCACCAATCCCGAGATGCGGTGAGATTTTTGTGCCTGCAGCTGGTTGGGATTTACGATAACCGCGAACCCCATGAGAAGTAACGCATAGATGAATTTCATTCAGATCCTCCGTTGCGGTTCGACGCTTCTCTAAATTCCGGCCCCGACTTTAAAGCCAACCTGAATTCTGCAGTTGAATCTCAGTACCGCGTGAGCGTAGGGCGAAGCTGGAGTAGTGAAGACACCGAAAGATTTGCTCGTCGTTCTTTGCGTTAATCGCAACTGCGTGAGCCGCGCTCAAGCGACACGTGTGCACGAAGAATGCCAGGCAAGTTCCTATGGCCAGCCCAACTCAGTTAGTGATTTTGCTACTGATTTCAGGC
>CAYZXN010000138.1:0-3972 GCA_964482425.1 uncultured Syntrophobacteraceae bacterium
AGAGGCGGAAAGCAAGTTTAAAGAAATTTCGGTCGCCTACGATGTCTTGAGCGATGATGCCAAACGCAAGTTGTACGACGAATTCGGCGAAGCCGGATTGGCGGCGGGTTTCGACGCGGAAAAGGCGCGCAGCTATCAAAGTTGGCAGCAAGGGGCTACCGCCGGAGCGGGCGGCGGTTTCGAATTCAATATGGACGATCTCGGCGATCTCTTTGGCGGCTTTGGAGGTATGGCCGGCCGCGGTCGAAGAAGCCAACCGGGGCCGATGAGGGGGGACGATATCGAATCCACCATGGAGATCGATTTCCTGGATGCGGTGCGCGGCTTTCAAACGGCCATATCGTTGCAGCGCCCGGTCACCTGCGAGACCTGCCATGGAGCGGGCACCCGGCCGGGCAGCGCTCCCACCCAATGCCCTGAGTGCGGTGGCACCGGCAGCAAGTCGGTGGCGCAAGGGCCGCTGCAGTTTCGCCAGACCTGCCCACGCTGTCTGGGCACCGGCCAACTGCCCGGCGATCCTTGTGGCACCTGCCGCGGCGCCGGCCGCGTGCTGCGGCCTGAAACGATTCGTGTCAACATTCCGCCCGGGGCCGAACCGGGAAAGCGTATCCGGCTGCGTGGCAAGGGCGAGGCGGGCATTCGCGGCGGCCCGGCCGGCGACCTTTACATTGTGCCGCGTATCCGGCCGCATCCCCTGTTCACGCGATCGGGCAGGGATCTATCCATGGAATTGCCGATCACCATCGGCGAAGCGCTGCGCGGCGCGACCGTGGAAGTGCCGACCCCGGCGGGCAAGGTCAACGTGAAGATTCCTGCCGGCGCGCAGAGCGGGCAGCAGCTTCGCCTCAAGGGCAAGGGAGTTGCGCCGCACGGTCAGAGTCCCGCCGGCGACTTGTATTTGCGGCTCATGATTCGCGTCCCTAAAGACAACAATATCGCTCCCGATATCATCGACCGGATCGATCGAGCTTACCCCGAAGACGTACGTAAAGACGTGCGCCTGTAAAAGAGAGTTACTCGATGCCACGAAAATATTTTCAGATCACCGAAGTCATCAAAACCTGCGGCGTGGACCGGAAGTTCATTCTCGAACTGGAACGCGAAAGCATGGTTCAACCGGTCATGCAGCGCCGGCGCAAGCTCTACCCGGCGGATCAGGTCGAGCGCATCCGTCTCGCCAATCTGCTAATCCGCGAAATGGGCGTAAATCTGGAAGGGGCCGAAGTGGTCCTGCACATGCGCGAGCAGATGATCGCCATGCAGCGCCAGTTCAACGAGGTCTTGCGCCTGATCGGCCAGGAGATGAAGCGATAACCGAATATATTAGCGGCGGCCGTGGTTGCGTCCCGGATCCTTGGTCAGCTTTACCCAGCGCCGGTTGAACGCGTCTGACTTCAACATCTTTTCGATTTGCAGAGCTGAGGAGGCGTCTTATGGATCTCGACGAGATCAAGCGGGATGTGGTCAGCGCCAGTCATATTTTGCATCAGCAAGGCATCGCGGCGGCTTTCGGCCACGTCAGCGCGCGCATTCCGGGAACGGAGACGTTCGTCTTCCCACCGAGAATGAGTCCGGCGCTGGTGCGCCTGGACAACCTGCTGGTGCTCGATGTCGACGGCAATCAGCTATCGGGCGAGGGTCGCCCGAATACAGAGTTCTGGATTCACGCGCGAATCTACAAAGCCAGGCCCGATGTTCAGTCGGTCTGCCACGTTCACCCGCCAAGCTGCGTAGTGCTCGGCTCTCTCGGCGAGACCATCCGGCCTTTGCATGCGTCCGGAGCGATCTTTAAAAATGATGTCCAGGTATTCGATCGCATAACTCTGATTCGCACGCGCGACTTGGGCGACGCTGTTGCGAATACTTTGGGCAAACACGGCGCCATGCTGCTGCGCGGCCACGGCGTCAATGTGGCGGATAGAAATGTCAGGCGCGTTTGCGTCATGACGCTATGGATGGAAGAGGCGGCCAATTATCAACTGCGGGCGATATCTGCCGGCAAGCCGCGTTATTTTACGGCCGCGGAGCTCGAGGAGATTTATCCGCAGGTCTCGGGAGAAGAAGTATCAAGCCGCGTTTGGGAGTACTTCAGCAGCCGGGTTAAGGAATAGTTCCAACGGTTCCAAAAGTTCCAGAGTTCCAAGCGTTTCCAGTCGACCGTGACAATGTCTTAACTCTTGACCAATGCTTAGATTTTTACCCGGCATTGACCTCAGGCCGGTTGCATTAAATTCGAGCACTAACTCCCGGGCTATCGAAGTATTCGCACAGCGCTTGCCCGACGCGCGCAGCGTCCAGGCCATAGGGACTTAAGTCTCCGGAGAATGCACAAAACGCCCAGAGCGCTGCTTCTCGATATTTGTTTTTTCCCGTAGCTTCGGCGAGCGCCAGGAAGAACGATGCGGCGGCGCCGTTTTGCGCGATCAAGGTGAGCCGGAAACCGGCAAGAGCAGGGCCCGGCGTATGGATATCGTAGTAGCCGCCGTTGGGATTCTTCAGCTGCACCCCCACGAACTCCGCCAACATCGTCGCGCGCTCGCGGTATTCGTTCTCCGCGGTTATCGAATAAGCTTTGAGCAGCGCGCTTCCCATGGCGATCTGATCCTCGAGTAGTCCCGCTCCATGCGGCGCGCCATCAAAGTAATGTGCCATGGCGCCGTTTGGTCTGCGGCAATGCTCCCACAGAAAACTCAGCGCCTGCAGCGCGCGCGTGCGATAGCTCGGGTTCGCCAACATTACAGCGGCGTCGAGATACGCGATAACCGCTCGCGCATTGGCGTCGACATAAATGCAGTTGTCCCGGATTGAGAAAAATTCCTCGTTGGAAGATCCTTTGGCGGTTTCTTTGCGCAGGAAATCCTCGCAGCCGTAAAATGCACGGGTTGCGGCATCGGAGAGTTTGCAGTTCAAGTACGCGGTGATTTCTTCGGCCATGCGCGCATAGACCGGCCGCTGTGTGATGCGAAACGCCCGCAAGCAGTTGGTCACAATTCCGGCCTGCTCCGCCAGCAGTTTTTCGCGGTGCGGCTGGCTCCAGTCGCGGCCCGAGCAGGTGCGGAAGTATCCTCCCGCTTCATGGTCGCGCATCGGGCTCTCGCGCATGCGATCCAGTGTCAGGCACACATGATCGAGATATTGCGAGTTCCTGGTTGACTCATAGCAGGCGAGCAGGAACTCGTTTGCATGGGGATGGATGAATTTCTGGCCACAGCCATAACCGCCATGCTCGCCATCGGCGAGCTCCATTACCAGCCGGGTGACCTGCGTCAGAACGGAAAAAACCGGCGGTGCGGTAACCGTCCGCTGTTGTGCTTCACGGATGCTCTCGCGAGCCGTTCGAGCGAGCAGCCGCATTTCATCCTTTTTCTCGTGATACGCCGTATATACGCGCACCAGAAGGTCGCCGAACTCCGCGCTCTCGAGATAATTAGCGACCGCCAGCAGGTGCCCGTCGGCCGTCATGAGTGCAATCGTCGGCCAGCCGTTGCGATTGTAACGAAGGTCGATCTCGGGTTGTTGCGCATAATCGCAGCGGACCGCGATAAAATAGGCGTTTAGCAGGGCGATGTTTTCATGATCCGAGAATGCCCCCTCATCCATGCGTTGGCAGAAGCGACACCAGAATGCGGTGAGAAAAAGCATGACCGGTTTGTCCTGCTCCATCGCCGCATTGAAAGCGTCTTCGCCCCATTCATGCCAGCGTATCTTGTGCGCGTGGTTTGGGTTGGGCGAAAAGTGAAACATGAGCGCTGTTTTTTCGAAACGTCGCGGTTAAATGCTTGTTATCATCATTTACCTCATACAAGAAGACGCTAGGGCAACGCTTGATTGCGTTGACAACAGTATCAGCCCGGCCATAAGATCGATTCGCTTGCGTCTATTCACCCAAGGACAAAAGAATGCAACTGACTCTCGCTCGTCATCCGGTTAATGAAATCCGCTTTGGCGCACAGACACGGCTCCATGACACCG
>CAYZXN010000139.1:0-3467 GCA_964482425.1 uncultured Syntrophobacteraceae bacterium
TTGAAAGAACTCCCAGCCGATAGGCGATCGTCGGGTACATGATCATGACGTAACCGCCCACTGTGAGGCTGCCGGCGGCGAGCATCCAGTCGAACCACGGAATCCTGTCGTTAGGGTCGCTCGAGCGTGCCCTGACGGTCAGGAAGATGCTCGACATCGCGATGGCGAAAAACAGCCCTAAATATTGTTCCTTGAAAAAAGTCCACTGCAGAAGGTCGTGAATCTCCAACGCCCACAGGGCGCCGAGCATTGTGAGACTGCATAGAAACAGCCGGGCCAGCATTGCCGCGGCTCCGCTAAGCGACCTGAACTTTGTGTTTGGCGCGAAAGCGTCAGCCAACAGTTTCCCCTCTGCAAGCCGGCTGGAGAGATTAGGGGTTTAAGGCGAGTAATTTCTTCTGCGCTTCGTCCATCTTCGCGGACCAGGCGTTTTGCGCTTTGTAGTACTGCACGGCCGCCGGATGATAAGGCATGGTGACCTCAGGGTCCACGGCCCGTTCTCTGGTCCATTCAGCAAATCCGGGATGGAGCGGCGGCAGCTTTGCAACGTTGTCCCAGAGAGCTTTGACGGCGGCCTGGACTGCGGCATCAGGAAGCGCTTTGTGGCCGACCAAGTAGATGTCGTAGGTATACGTGCAGGTGTCTTCGACGATGCCGCTCGACGATCCTGCTTTAACGGTAGTCAGGTAATATCCAGGCACCGCTTTCTTGATCCGTTGCTCGCCTTGCGCCGAGCAGTCCAACGGAATGTAACGGATGCCGATTGCCGCGTCGGCCTCCCTGACTTTTGCCGAGCCGATGGCGTGAGTGGTGACGTCGGCCCTGCCCTGGATCAGGGCGTCCACTCCTTCATTGACCGCGGGAACCGGCACAACTTTCACATCGTTCCAGCTCAAACCGCCGTTGGACAGTGCGCCAAAGACGTTATACCAGACGGCAAGCTGCGCCGGGTACTCGCCGGTGACTCGTTTGCCCTTCACATCGGCGATGGTTTTGATCGGCGAATCCTTTCTGACGATCAGGCTGCTGCGCAACGGCGATCCGCGCATGATCAGGCGTGTGTTGGGAACATGTGGAAATGGATTTCTGCCGCCGATCTTCATGCGGTTCGCGCCTTGGTAAGCAAGACCCATATCCACGGCATTAACGATGCCGAGATCGAGCTCGCCGCTGTCGAGCAACGGCAAAAATGTGCTGGTGCCTGAATGGGGCTGCACCTGAGCCTGCATCGGGCTTGATTCCGTGATGACCTTGGCGACGCCGCTGGCCAACGCATAAAACAATGATCCCGGCGGATTGGATCCGACGGCAACCGATTTGGGAAGCTGTTGGGCGCGCGCCGCGCCGAGCCCGAGCGCGAGAGAAAGAACAAACAATGCGATCACAATCAGTCTTCGATGACAGCGCTTACGCATAGCCGATCCTCCTTGTCAGTGTGGCGCGCAATGTAATCCAAACCTTTTTGCGATGTCAACGGTGATACCGAAGCGGTGGAGTCCGATCCTTCAGCGAAAATGCTTTGAAGCATGCAGAGCAAGTCTGAGCCAACGCTTAGATTCAAAGTTCTGCTCGCGGCTCGATGTTCAATCGATCTTCGCAGCGGGAAGGGACCTTTGCGTTTATAGCCGGAAGAAGTCCGTCTACGACAAATCAAAGGACATCTCGATCTTTCTGATCGCTCAATTACTGGCGCACGTGGATCGTTCAATTGCCCCATAACTGGCGGCTGGCGATACGAGCACCTTCGGCCATGGCTTCGAACTTGGCCCAGGCGATCTGCGGGTCGCCAACGCGGGGGCCGAGGCCGCAGTCGGTGCCGGCCATGACGTTCTCGCGGCCGACGATGCGGGCAAAACGCATGATACGCTCGGCAATGACTTCCGGGTGTTCGACGATGTCGGTGGCATGGCCGACGACGCCGGGCACGATCACCTTGCCTTCCGGAAACTTGATCTCCTCCCAAACGCGCCACTCGTGTTCGTGGCGTGGATTGGACGCCTCGATGGAGTAGGTATTCGCGTTTACCTTTAAGATAATATCGACAATGTCGCGCAGCGGGATGTCATACTTGTGCGGTCCATGATAGCTGCCCCAGCAGGTATGAAAACGAACTCTCTCCGGGGGAATGTCCCGCAAGCCGTGATTGAGAGCATCGACGCGCAGCTCGGCGTATCTGCGGTATTCCGGCACGGACATTTGCGACATAAACTGCCAGCCGTCCGGCAAGTCGGGATCATCGATTTGCAGCAGAAATCCGGCATCGACGATGGCTTTGTACTCTTCGCGCATAGCATCGGCTATGGCTGCAAGGTAGGCTTCGTCCGTAGGATAATAGTCGTTCTTCATCCAGTGCTCGATGGTGCCGGGAGCGATGGCCGGGAGAAAAGCCTCCTGGTAGCTCTGCCCGTGCAAGGCTGCCTTGAAATCCTCGATCTCGGCTTTGAGCGCGTCGTCACCGATGTACTTGAGGGGGCCGTTGCAAAACACACGCTTGACGTTTTCGCCGCGAATGCCGCCCATGCGCTTCTTGAAATATTCGCCGAACTCGACCATGTCTCGGGCGAAGATCGACGAGACATGATCTTCAGGTTTTGCTTGCCGTTCGATGAAACCGCTCAGCCGCTCGCGGGCGTAACGTGAAAAGTTGGATTTGCCCACTTCACCGTCATTGATGATATCGAGACCGCAGGCGATTTGTTTTTTAACCACCTGCGCCACCGATTCGCGCACGCGCCGGGCAAAGCTCGCTTCCTCCACGGGTTGCCCGCTGATCTTTGCCGCGTGCATGTGCTTCAAGTCCTCAGGTTGCGGCAATGCGCCGGCGTGAGTGGTCAGGATTCGGTCGGTGCTGTACTTCATAGGGCCTCCGGATCTGAGCAGATGTTTAACGGTTCAACGGGTTCAAAAGTTCAATGTACGAAGGCTTCGATCCGGTTCGAAATTCACGCCGCTCCAATGTTTGGAAACCGTTAAGCTGTTCGAAGTGCGACAGTGATTTGAGATCTTTGTGGTTGAACATTGAACCATTGAACCTTTGAACGGTTCTCTATGCATACGCATCGTAGATGCCTTCGAACTTGGCGAGCTTGAAGCGAACCATGTTGCGCGCGGCGGCGCGGACCAACTCTTTCTCGCGTTCCGTTGTGGCGTTGCGCGCAATGCTCTCCGATGCCAGCGCCGTATGCTCCTGGTCGACTTTGCTGTGAACGATAAAGAAAGTTCGCGCCCGGCTATCGAAGCCGTAGTGCTTTTCAAGATAGGTGTCGAATTCGCCTGAGTAACGGCAAACCATGGTCTCGTTAACCAGCGCGCCCGCGCGGCTTTCTGCCTGGGTGCCGAGAAACATGCCGCGGATGACCGCCGCCGTATGAGCGACGCACTCAAAGATCAAAATCTCCTTATCGAAATCCTCGTCGCTGAGTCCCATGGCGATGCCGAAGCGCTTCATCAAATCCGGATGCGACTGC
>CAYZXN010000140.1:0-5975 GCA_964482425.1 uncultured Syntrophobacteraceae bacterium
CAAGTACGATTAGAGGAAAGCAGCTCCCGGTAATATCCGATCGCAGCTTCAGCACACCCCAAGAATATCATTGAGCCAAAATCCAGGACACACGCCCGGTCACAAATTTTCCTCACCTCTTCAGCATTATGGGAAACGAAAAGAATGGTTTTACCATCAGCCCGAAACTTCTCAATTTGCCTAATGCATTTGCCCTGGAATGATTCATCGCCCACCGCCAGAACTTCGTCAATAATCAGCATGTCGGGATTTAGATTGACGGCAAGAGCAAAGCCCAGGCGCGCATGCATGCCGGACGAATAGTTCTTGATGGGGGTGTCCATGAAGTTTCTGAGCTCAGAGAACTCGACGATGTCATCATAGATTTCCTTAATTTCCTTGCGGGTAAGCCCATGAATAGATGCCCCCAGAAAAACATTCTCTTTACCGGTGAGATCAGGATGGAAGCCTACCCCCAGTTCGATCATGGTTCCTATTCTGATGCTGTCCGGTAAGTACACTTCGCCCTGCGTGGGCGGATAAATACCGGCGATAATCTTCAGCAAAGTACTCTTACCTGATCCATTCCGGCCAATGAGCCCGAAGGCCTCTCCGGGCAGGATATCCAAACTCACGTCACGCAATGCCCAGAGCGTCTCCTTTTCCTCCCGATAGCGTTCATTGAACATCCCGATAACCCGGGACTTCAATGAATGCGTCGTGTTGTGCCGGATCGTGAACGCCCTGGACACATTTACGATCTGGATGTTTGCCGGTACCACGCTATACCTCCTCGGCGAATCGGGACTTGCGCATGACAAAGAACCCATATCCGATAAGGAATACGAGCGCGCTGAGTATGAGAAGAATTCCGAGGTTTTCAGCGGCGGGAAAGCGGTTGCGATAGAGCGCGTCTTGATATGCGAGAACAAAGTACGTGAGCGGGTTTAAATACAGGACGCTTCGCAGGGAAGCAGGCACGCTCCTGAAGTCGTAGATAATCGGCGTTAACCAGAAGAGCAACATCAGAAGGATTTCAGTAAAATGTCGAATATCTCTATAGAAGACAGTGGCGGTTGAGACAACGAAGCAGCATCCCAATGTGAATAGGACTTGCAATGCAAGAACGGGAAGAAAGCCGAGCCAGGACAGTGACAGCGGAACCTTAAAGAAAAGAAAGGTCATAGGAAAAAACACCAGTAGGGCAAGGACGAACTGGGCGAAATTGAAAAGCACGGTCGCGAGTGGGAAAACCTCCATCGGCAGTGCTACCTTCCGGATCAAAGTGCCATTGTCGACAATTGACCCGGTCGACATCATCAGAGATTGAGCAAAAAAGTTCCACGGCAAAATCCCGATCATAATAAAATACGCGAAATTTGGTGGGCCACCGCGCAGAATTTGACCAAAAACGAAGCTGTAAACCAGGATTAGCAAGAGAGGATTCGCAAGAGACCACATAAAGCCCAAAATCGAGCCGCGATATTTGAGCTTCAGATCTTTAACAACGAGGTTCCTGATAAGCTCGCGATGCGAATAAAAGCCCAGCATTGATCTAGTCTTATCAGAGATCCTGATATTGCCATAGGCAGCATTTCGGTAACGCGTCGTCTAAGCGCGCGGCTGTGCCTCCGTAATGGGATATCCACACGGCTGCGAAGTTTATGGTTTGTAAGCAGAATATTGGTGGCGCCGAGGACGCTACCTGAGGGTGCTGCGCGGGGTGCCCAGACCGAGCAAGCTGAAATCGAAATTGAAACTGGTTTTTTCCGGATTGATGTCCCGCCGGACGCCGAGGGTAATCGTCCAACACTCGCAGGTCGACAGGAATTTTGCCGCTGCCCGCACGTTTAAAAATCGATTCTCGCGGGCATCGTAGGTGGAATTGACGTGCGTCAACAGATTGCCGGTGAGATGGTAGAGCCCGGACAAGCCAAGATTGCCAACCGCCGTTTTATTAACTACGGACGGGCAAGCCGGATTGAGCGGATCGGCGATGCAATCGATATTGGCGTTATCGGCCAGAAAGCCGTTGATACCGCGGGTCAGGTAATGATAGGAAACGCTCACCGAATTCGGCCGGTTGAAGTCCGCGTCTAAAGTTCGCCGCGTGATCGGCCGCGGATCGCTGATCTCGACACGGGCGCGCGCCTGGGTCACCTCCCACCGGCCCGGATCGACACCGCCATCGAGGCCCAAAAGCAGATAACTTGTCGGCGTCAGTATCAGATTCATGTCCAGGTCCGACAGCGTATCGCCGCCTTTTCTCTCTTTATCGATGTCATAGGTCAACGCGAATCTTAAGGAGGCCATTTCGCGTACATCGCCGACGCCGACATTGAGGGCTTCGACACTCGGATCGGCCAGCGGGCCGGCTAGCGGGCTCACAGACTTGCCCCATACCCGGTTGGTGAAGCCGAAGGTGACTACGTTTCTGCGATTGATTCGATCGACGCCGTCCATGATCGGAATACGCTTTTGATTGGTGCTCGGAACAAAGAAATATCCTAGCTCGGGCTCGATGACGTGCTTTACCCGGCTTACGCCCAAGTGGTTCCAGGAAAACACTCGACTGACTGAAGTGCCAATGTTGCCGCGGATCTCGACGAGCTCACGGGACAAATTGCGGTCGGAAGATCCTTCAGTCTGATAAAGGTGATACAGAGTCTGCCGGGGTGCAACGGACAAGGAACCGAACAGGTAGGACGACATTCGCAAGGGTACAATGAGTTCCGGCCGCAGATCCAAGCGCATCCCATCGCCGCCCGTCCTGCGAATATAGTTGACTCCCTCGCCGCGCCAGCGCATCTCCAACGGGAAATCCTCCAGCGCCCTCCTTCCCCAAAAAGAAATCTGCGGCGTACGGTGCAGGGTGATGGCGTCCGGCTGAATAAAATCCTGATAGAACTTCCATTGGGTTTGAAAGTGACTATCTCCCCAGCTTTTGAAGACACCGAATCTGGAGGTAGCGAAGCGGCTTCTTCTGATATCCGCCTCTCTTACTCCCGGAACTTCGAAGCGTTCGATCAGCTCTCGAGTATACAAATCATCGCCGTAAGCGGCGATGTCGCTGTAAGTCAACCAATCGGACGCGAAATCGTATCGGTGCGTCGACATGACACCCCAACGATCGATAGGGATTTCAGGGTCGGCGATCGTGCGGTTGACGATGTCTTCGCGCTGTCGGAGTTGCTCGTTGAAGTAGCCGGTCTGAATCTGAAAATCGGAATCACGGTCGAAGAGAGTGCGAAACTCGTTGAGAAAACCGATCCGTGCGCGACTTTGATAATCGACCGCCAGCGTCGCATCCATGCTCTTGGAAATGGCCCAGAATAACGGCTGCTGGAAACGAAAGCCTTCTTTGCTCGAATGGCCGAATGTGGGAAACAGAAGACCGCTTTGCCGTTCGGCCCTAACTGGAAAAAATCCATAGGGCAGGTAGAAAACGGGAATATCCAGGATGTAGAAAAAGGCGTTTTTAACGGTGCCCATGCCGTCAGGCGTGAGTTCCAGCCGCTCGGCGGAAAACTTCCACGACGGCGGTCCCGACTCGCACAGGCACGTGGTAAAAAAACTCTCGTCGATATGGTAGGTTTGACCGCCCAGTTTTTGAAAACGGCGGCCGCTGACGCTGATGTGACCTTGCTCGATAAACAGATCCGCATTTTGAATTTCGCCGGTTTCCTTCTCCAGGTTCAACTGTATGGATTCAGCGGATTTCACCTTCCATTCGGGATCATCCAGCGAGATGTTTCCCTTAGCCTCGATATCCTGGGTGGTGCGGTTGACTCTCACCTCGTCGGCTTTCAAGGTGGTTCCCTGCCGCTCGATCTCGACATTGCCGCTGGCTTCGATCTGAGTGCCGCTTTCGCCAACCGATAGTTTGTCGGCTGTCACGTTGATTTGATCGTCGCGATCTTTGCCGGCCGGCACAGTCTGAGCGACACCTAAACTCGCCCACATGACAAGTGCCGCGGTGACGGCGCTGATTAGAAGACCGCTGCTCGACTTCATCTCTGGTGACGCCGAATTAACTCGAGCTGCCTTTCTCCGACTGTTTTTCTTGCGCAATCGACTCGAGCATCGGCCGAACCTCGCCGAGCAGGTAAAGCGAGCCGGCGACGACAATAGTGTCCTGCGGTAGAGCAGTGTCGATGAGAAACTGGAGAGCCGCGCCTGGATCGGGCATCATACGGTGCCGCAGTTTTCCCGCCAATGCCGCCCCCAGCCGCTCAGGATCGGCGCTACGCTCCATCTGACTTACCCGCGTGAGAACGATCTCATCGACGACCTCCGCAAGATCGCTTAACATGAGACGCCAATCTTTGTCTTCCATCGCGGCAAACAAAACCTTGACTTTTCCCGTGCCCCTTAGGTCGCGCAACTCATCGATCAGAGCGTGGACGCCTTCTCCATTATGAGCTCCGTCCAGAATTACCATCGGTTCCATCAACATCACTTCCATGCGCCCTGGCCATTTCACATCCGCCAAACCGAGTCTCAGAGCTGTCTCATGGACAGTAAACTGCTCCCGCACTGTTTCCAGCGCCGCAATAGCGAGGGCAGCATTGCGTCTCTGATAACGACCGCGAAGCCCAACAGACACGTTTTCGAGATGCCAGATCGACCCTTTATAATCGAATGTTCCGTCAGCTTTCAAGTTTAAAATAAAGTTTTGTTCCAACTGGTAGAAAGACGCAGCGAGCGTTCGGGCGATCGCACGCAGCACTGCCGCCGCTTCAGCAGATAGAGTGCCGCAGACCACCGGCACACCCGGCTTAATAATGCCGCCCTTCTCTCGCGCAATCGATTCTAAATCCGACCCAAGAAAAGCTTCATGATCCTTAGAGATTGTTGTGATCACCGAGACCACGGACCGCACCAGGTTGGTTGCATCCAATCTCCCTCCCAAGCCGACTTCGACTACCGCGACATCGACCTGGCGGCGGGAAAAAAAAATAAAGGCCATGGCCGTGACAATTTCGAAGAAAGTCAGAGGTGGGCTTGCCGCCTCGGTGCGGTCCCAGATTTCCTTGGCAAGCTCGACGACTTCCTCCGGAAGGATCTCCTCACTGCCGACCCGAATACGCTCGGTAAAAGACACCAGATGAGGCGATGTGTAAAGCCCTACACGATAGCCGGCCTGAGAAAGGACCCGATGCAGCATGGCAGCGGTGGACCCTTTGCCGTTGGTTCCCGCCACATGCAAACTGGGAAACGTCTTTTCCGGATGACCGAACAGTTCCAAGGCTCGGTCCATTCGGTCCAAACGCAGGTCGATGACGCCGCCGCGCAAGTTGTAAATTCTGTCAAGTGTCTTGAGATAGACGTCCATGCCGATTGCATCACCCGCCGGCGTGCGGTCAGAAGGAAACTCTGAAAACGGTGAATGGAACCCTACTTACGCCGCGATCTTCCGCGCGATCTCTTGATGGCTTGGCTGATCCTGGCGATAAAATCACCGGCGGCCTGCGCCTTTGCGGAGTTGCCCTTGGCCCGCTCAATGACTTGCACCAACGCGCTGCCGATAACCACCGCATCGGCAAATTCGGCAATTTCAGCCGCTTGTCCGGGCGTTGAGATACCGAAACCGACACCCACCGGAAGCGAGGTCAAGCGCTGCACTTCGGCGACTTTACGCCGTAACTGATCATCGAAAGATCGCCGCGCACCCGTTACACCGGTCACGGAGACATAATAGATAAACCCGCGTCCCTTGCGAGCGACAAGTTTCACTCGATCGGGGCCGCTGGTGGGCGACAGGAGAAAAATTAAATCCATCCCCTGGGCGTCGGTCCAGCATTTCAATTCGCCGCTCTCTTCGGGCGGCAGATCCACGCACAGAACGCCATCCGCGCCGGCACGCGCCGCCTGCTTAGAAAAATTTTCCAATCCAAACTGCAAAAAGGGATTGAAGTAACCGAAGAGGATGACCGGAACCGAGGAACCGTCCCGGAACTTTCTCAGCATCTTTAGAATTCCCGTTATCGTGATGT
>CAYZXN010000141.1:0-7659 GCA_964482425.1 uncultured Syntrophobacteraceae bacterium
GCGGCGTCTTGGACGCGAACCATTGCTCCATATTGGTGACGCCGCTATTTTTGTGCAAAGCGCATACGGTGCTGTCCTGAACCGGCACGCCCAGAAATTCCAATTCGCGCATATCAAAATCGATCCCCTTCATGCCGAGCGCGCGTCCCAGAATCAAAGCGCCGTTGAACATGCCGAAGGAGAGCCCATCGGGTTTGGCGCTGCTGTGAAGATACTTCGCCGCAATCAAAGTTCCCGCGCCGGTCATGTTCTCGACTACGAGCGAAGGGTTGCCGGGGATATGCTTTCCCATATGCCGCGCCATGGCGCGCGTGTAGATATCGAATCCGCCGCCGGCGCTGCCACCGACGATCACCCGGATAACCTTGCCCTTGTAAAAGTCATCGGCGAAAAGCGAGCCCGGAAGCAACAGAAAAACTGCTGTCACGAAATGCCGGATTTTAAGCGCCATAACATGTCCTCCACGTTCGGCTGATATCGGGAAACCGCATCTTTTTCAATGCCCTTGGCACAGCCATGCCTTCAGTCCGCCGCTTCTTTCGCTGCAGCTCACAAATCGACTTCTAGTCCCGGCGCTGGGCGGTTGTGGTTGAGCGCGCCGGGGATTTCGCGTATTTGTGGCGCATAGTGAAACTTGGATGAAGCGAGGAGGATCCTATGCGCCGTACGAAGGTCGTGTCATTCATCTTGGTAGTCGCCCTGTTGTTCGCAGCTTCGAGCGCGCTGGCGGCGACCGATGAATTCTATAAAGGCAAAGTCATTCGGATCGTCGTCGGCTTTTCAGCCGGCGGAGGTTTCGACACTTATGCGCGCTCTTTATCGCGCTACATGGGAAAATACATTCCCGGCAATCCGACCCTCATCGTCGAAAATATGCCGGGCGCCGGCAGTCTCATCGCCGCCAATCATATCTTTCGCGTCGCCAAGCCCGATGGTTTGACGATCGGCGCCTTCAACGGCAATCAGATACTCGCTCAACTGATCGGAGCCCAAGGCATCAATTTCGACGCCCGCAAGATGGAGTGGATGGGAGCGCCAGGCTACAACCATGATCTCTGCGTGCTCAATCAGAAAACCGGCATCGCCAACGCCCAGCAATGGCTTGCCTCGAAGACGTCGGTCAAGCTCAGCGGCAGCGCGCCCGGCTCGACCACGGATGACGCTCCCAAGATCCTGAGTGAAGCCATCGGTCTGCCGATGCGCCTCATCAGCGGCTACAAGGGCACTGCGGATATGCGCGTCGCAGTGGAATCCGGCGAAGTCGACGGCTTATGCGGCTTTTCCTGGGTGTCGGTGCGCACGACCTGGCGCAAGGCCATCGAATCCGGGCAGGTGAACATCATGCTGCAAAGCGCGCCCAAGGCGCATCCCGATCTGCCTAAAGTGCCGCTGTCGATTAGCTTTGCAAAAACCGCCGACGCGCGCCAGTTGATCGAAGTCGGCATCCATCAACCCAGCCAGGTGACTTACTCGTACTCATTACCGCCGGCCACACCCAAAGATCGTGTGCAGGCGCTGCGCACGGCGTTTTTGCAGACGTTAAAGGACGAGCAATTTCTAAAGGATGCCGCCAAAGCCAATTTGGAAATCGTTCCGGCCTCGGGCGAAGACATCGCCCGCTTGATCGAGCAGATGTTCAAGACTCCGCCGGCGGTGGTTACGAAGCTGAAGGATGTGTTGCGCTAGTTCGGGCCGTCCGCGCTCGTCTCTCGGAATAACCTGGCGATTTTTCTTTTGCCTGATTACAAAACCGCCTGCACCGAAGGCCGCTGCTTCATTCGTTGGAACCACGCGTTGAGCTGCGGTAAAGAGGGCGCCGGCACCGCGCCATAGGATTCAAAACGGAAAAAGCGCGCTAGTATATCGATGTCGCTGAGACTCAGGGCGCCGAGAAGATAAGGTTTATCGCCGAGCGCTTCTTCGACATATCCAAGCACGCTTCTCAAGATCCGGCGCTTCTCTTCCAGAACCGAGGCGTTGCGCTCGATCTCCGCTTTCAGCATCTCGGCGCGCAGCGTCCAGTAAGGTTCATGCATGTAATTCAAAACATAGTCGACCAGGATGCGCCCGCGCGCGCGCAGATAGGGGTCTTTCGGCATCAACGGCGGATCGGGATATTGCTCTTCCAGATATTCATTGATGATGCAGGATTCGAAAAGGACTTTACCGTTGTCATTGATCACCGGCACCTTGCCGTAGGGATTGAGTTTTAAAAACTCAGGTTGCTTTTGTTCTTTCCTGGCGAGATCGAGGGTCACCCTTTCATAGGCGAGCCCCTTTTCGTGCAGAACGATTTTAACCCGGTCGCTATTGGATGACGGTACCGCGTCGTACAGGACAATGGCCATGATTTTTCCTCCGCCAGACACGAAACGGGTTTCCTCGTGTAAATGTTATAATGAGAAGCGCTTGCGCTTTGCAATGCAAATCGTTTCCGGCTAAGGCAAAAATCCGCGGTGCACTAGGGCATCGTTTGAAGCGCGCATCGGTTTAGATCGAAATCTTTGATCACTGTTTCGGTGCGCTTACCAGCACCACCGAACCGACAATGAGGCCGGCGGCCAGCAGTGTGCGCGCGGTCACCGGCTCCTGCGCCAGGAAGTAACCGAGCCACACCGCCACCAGGGGATTGACGTAAGCGTAAGTCGATACCAAGGGTGTGGGGGCGACACGCAGCAGCCAGACGTAGGCCACGAAGGCGGCCGATCCGATCACCGTCAGGTAGATGAGCGCCAGCGTCGAGCGTTGCGAAATGACGGTGAAATCCAGGCGTTCCCATTCGCCGAGCGCTAAAGCGATGATCAGCAGCGCCAGCCCGCCGGCAAACATTTCCATGCCGGTGCCGAGGAGTTGCGACTGCGGAAGCTTGGCGCTTCTCCCATAAAGGGAGCCAACGGCCCAGCAGAAGGATGCGAACAGCACCGCCGCTGCGCCGGCGACGTTGAACGATGCTGTGTCGACGGCAGCCGAACGCAGGAGCAACACGACTCCGGCAAAGCCGATAAGAATACCCAAGATAGCCCGAACACTCGGCCGCTCTCTACCTGATTGCGCCAGATCCATGGCGACCATCCAGAGCGGCACCGTCGCGACCAGGAGGGCGGCCAAACTGGAAGGGATGAACTGCGAAGCCCACACTACGCCGCCGTTACCGCCCACCAGTAAAAAGATCCCGATGGCGGCAGCGCTTCGCCATTCCAACGGCTCGGGCCGCGGGTCTCCAGCCAGGCGCCGCCAGCTATAAAGTATTGCTCCCGAGACGAGAAAACGCGCGGCCGCCGAAAGGAACGGCGGCATCGTTTCAACGGCGAAACGAATCGCCAGGTAGGTCGAGCCCCAGATCAAGTAAACGGCAATCAGCGCGGACCAGATCGCCAGCGGAGAAGCGCGATAATGCTGTAATGCCGGCGCGAACCGGCTCATTATAAAGCTTGTTCCAATCGCAGTAGCCAGCGCTTGGCTTGGATGCCCGAGCCGCCGCTGTAACCGCCAAGGCTGCCGTTGCTGGCAACGACGCGATGGCAGGGAACGACGATGGGCACCGGATTGCGCGCCAGCGCCTGGCCGACCGGGCGGCTGCACTGCGGTCTGCCGAGCCTGGCGGCGACCCGCTGATACGTCCATACCTGGCCGGGCGCGATTTCGCGGGCAACTTCCAGAACGCTCTGGTGGAATGGTGTCAGCGCAGAAAGATCGACCGGCAAATGAAACTGCGGCCGGCTGCCGGCGAAATACTCATGCAGTTGTTCCATCACGTGCCGCACCGCCGCTGAATTCTTTTCCAGGCGCGCCAGCGGATCGAGACGCTCAAAAAAAGCCGATTCTTGCCGGCCGAAGTCAAGCGCGCAAATTCCTCTCGAACTCACTGCGACAAAAAGCGCTCCCAATGGCGAGCGCATCTCATCCCACTGGATCAACGGCGCCTCTGCGGCAAACCACCGCCTGACGCGTGATCGCGAACGGCCAAGGTCCGTTTGCGCCGGGCTGCCGAGAGCTGAGCGCAAGTGCTGGACGACGGCATCAGGATCGTCTATCGATCGCCTCCTGTTCATGATTCCTCCCGCAACAGCGCGCGCAGGCGGCGCATGGCCTGGTAGATGTTGGCGCGGGCACTCGCCTGCGAGCAGTTCAAGATCTGCGCGATCTCCGGATAGTCGAGATCCTGGAAATAGCGCAATGTCACGCAGGCTCTTTGCTTCTCGGGAAGGCCATTCACGAACCCGCGAACTCTTTGCTCCTGAGTCTTGCCATCGTCGGAGCCATCACCGGCGCTCGCTCCGTTCGTCATAGAATCGCGCAGAGACGATAACCCGTCGCGCCGTTTTCTCAGTTGCTGCAATCTGGTGTACGCGCAGTTGGTGGCGATCTTGTAGAGCCAGGCGCGGTGATTACTGCTTGAATGGAGGCGGGCAAAACCTCGGTAGGCGCGCATGAACACCTCCTGGACCAGATCGTCGACATCCATCGAGCCGTCCCGCTGCCGGTTCAGTAGCCGCCAGAGATAGGCCGAGATTTCATCATGATGTCGCTCCATGAATTCTTCAAAACGAAGCGCCACTCGATTCACCAAGTTTTAGTTATCACAACGGTATAACCACAAAGGCGCGGTTTTGTGAAACTGCGCCGAAGATAAATTCGGTTTCGAATGGCTTGCGGCAAAGGTTGCGCTGCTGTTTTACACCTGAGCCAACGGTGCCGCTCGTTTTGGCTGCTTGCGATCGGTCACCGGCGGAATAGCTGGCGCCAAACAGCGGCGGTGCAAATCAGCAAGCAGGGGTGTAACGACGAGCGGGTTTTCAGGTACCGGGCTTCAGAGGACTTAAAGGAACATGCGGGTTCAGCCGGCAACAGTGAAGCTCGCTAAGCGCGCTCGAGAGCCGAACCGTCACTCCGGCTATTCCGGAGCCATGCCTTTTCTTTTCAGCTCATCGATGGCGGTGGGGGTTTTTCCCAAAGCACCGGCGCCCATACCCTTTAAGATGTAAGGCGCTTTGGTGAATTGCACGTCATCATAGGGCACTACTTCTATGCGGTTGCCCCAGGGATCGCGAAAGTTGAGCCGCTTGTCGAGTAACTCGACGTTCAGTTTCTGCAGCGCCTGACGCACGGCCTCCCGGTCGTCCACAACCAGTCCGAAGTGACGCTTGTCATCGGGCTGCTGCGTCTTCCCGAGACTCAACTGAATGAACTGGTCGCCGAGATCGATAAAGGCGTTGCGCTCGGATTTGCCGCGCAAGGTGAAATCAAAGATAGCGCCGTAAAATTCCAGTGCCGCATTCAGGTCGCCGACTTCCAAGACCACGTGATTGATACCCAAAGCGCGCGCCTTTTTTTCGACTGGCTCGGTCATGGCCGTTCTCCTTTCAGCAAAGCACTCTGTTCTAACGTCAGGCGCGACTCTGTTTCTTCAGCTGCCTGGTTCGAGCGCCTTTCGCAACGCCTCTTTGTGGTTGTTGAGATGCCGCACCACCATGCTTTCGGCGAGCTGGGCGTTCTTTTTAAGGAACGCGTCCATGATCTGATCATGCTCGCGCATCGAATAGTCAAGCCGTTGCGGTAAACTGAGCGAGATCACGCGAGTCTTCTGAATTTCCCCGCGCAACGTTTCGATCATCCGGTAAAGCCGCTCGTTGCGCGCAAGCTCCGCGATGAACCGATGAAAACTGCTGTTCGCCTCGAAGTAATGCGCCAAATCCCTTCTTTGACAGGCGTCTTTAAGGAACTGGTGCAGCTCGCGCAGGTGCGCGACTTCTTCCGGTTGCGCTCTCTCGACGGCAAGCCGCGCTGCCAGTCCCTCCAAAGCTCCGGCGATGGAGTAGTAATCCTGAACCTCCTCGCATGACGGTTTACTGACGATCACTTCGTTATTGCCCAGGAACGTGACGTAGCCTTGGGCTTCCAGCGAGCGCAGAGCTTCGCGCAGCAGCACGCCGCCAACCCTTAGAGCGGCCATGAGCTTGGCTTCGAGAAGCTTCTCTCCGGGCGCCAGTTTGCCCTTTAGAATCGCTTCTCTGATGCTGTCGATGAGAGTCTCGGTGGATGACTTGAAGCGCTTTTCCGCGCGAGTGGCGCCCTGATTGCTCATGACTTGCCATCGACCGCGGCCGCATGTTTAAAGGGCCTTCTTACGGCATTCCAAAAGGATTTCTTCAGCGCATCCTGCATTTTTCGCAACCGGCCCTTGACCCTGAACAGATAGTATTCGTCGATTCGCTTGAGAAAAACTTCCTTGCCGATTTTCAGCTGGGCGCTTTCCTCTCCTTGCGCCAGAACCAGACGACCGTTGTTTTCGCGCACCAGAGCCAGCGCCAGGGGGGGCAGAAACCCGTCCGGCGTCACATAAAGAATCGTAAACGTTTCGATGACTCCTTCGTTGGATATGGGCGCCGATGTCGTTGCAGCGGTCGGCATCGATCGGGCCGGCGCCGGCCCGTTCGATGTGATGCCCGGTGTGAGCGGCGCATCGCTGCGCTCCAGAATGGTAACGAAGTTGTTGCTTGCAAGCCCGCCGGTGCTCTGGGTCAAGCCACGCTTAAACTCACGTTTCGAATCGGTTTGACCGCGGAGCCTTTTTACGACCTCGACGACCTGGGCAAGACCGCTCGCGCCAACCGGATGTCCGCGCGCCTTCAAACCGCCTGAGGGGTTTATCGGCAATGGCCCATCGATGGCGGTCTTGCCCTCGAGAACCGCGTCGCCGCCTTTACCTTCGGCAAAAAACCCGAGATCTTCTGTGGTGATGATTTCAAACGGGGTAAACGCGTCGTGGACCTCCGCGAACTCAATGCCTTGCGGCGACGTTTGGGCCATTCGGTAGGCCCGGTCGGCTGCCGCCCGGGTTGCGGGAAACGAGGTAAATATTTCTCTTCCGCACAAGCTGAGCGGACCTGTTCCCTGCCCGATTCCAGCCAGGCGAACGTCGGTTTTATCGCTGGTCAGGACGACCGCCGCAGCGCCGTCTGTAATCGGCGAGCAATCGAACAAACGCAAAGGGGTCGCCACGTACTTGCTGGCGTAGTAGGCTTCGCGCGAGATGGCTTTCTGAAATTGCGCCAGGGGATTGTGAGCGCCATTGCCGTGGTTCTTTAGGGCCACGGCGCAGAGCATACTTTCCAGCCGGGACTGCGACAGGCGGAACTTTTCCCGATATTTTTCGGTTACCATAGCGGCCAGCGCCGGCATGGTGGCGCCGCATTGGCGTTCCTCCTTGTCGATGACGCCGGCTAGCACCCGGGTCGTGGCACTGGTGCTGAGGTGGGTCATTTTTTCTCCGCCGAGAATCAGCACGCGGCGGTAATAACCCGACGCAATGGCCTGGAAGCCTGCCTGAATCGCAGCCGCGCCTGCTGACGATGCGGTTTCGATGCGAACCGCGGGAACCCCGGTCAAGCCGAGCGTATCGGCGATTTGCGACGCGATGTTGCTATCGCCGGTGAACTCCTCGGGGTTCATAACGCCGATGTAAATCGCCTCCACATCCTGAATCGCCGATGCGGCGAGCGCCTGATGCGCCGCATCATGACAGATTTCAGCCAACGAGCGCGCATCCCTGCCGAATTTGGTCATGCCGACGCCGGCCACATAAACTGATTGCATATCTGAAACAATTATACTGTCGAGCGCGCTAATTCCAAGCCGACACTGTCGTGCAGGCACCAG
>CAYZXN010000142.1:0-3238 GCA_964482425.1 uncultured Syntrophobacteraceae bacterium
GACCGAGATCGTTGCTCAGCGAATCGAAAAGGCGGTCCACGTCCTTCGGAATACTCGCATCACACGGGTAAGTCCGGCCGTTGATCTCTTTGATCAGACCCTCCAGCTTTTTGGTATCCCGTGCGGCCAAAGCGACCTGCATGCCTTCCTTCGTGAAAAGCCGCGCGAGCGATGCGCTCAGTCCCGGTCCGCTGCCGACAATCAACGCTACTTCCCGTTTCGCCATGGATCCCTCCGATCAGCCGATATCAGCTCGAATTCCAGTTCTCGAAAGATCACGCTCATCGCCACACTCACTGGCTACGCGTAAACGCGCGGTCAGCCCTTTGCCTGAATCGCGTGACTCAGTCATATCATTTACCGTCTTCATAAAACCGTAACTTGATGATCGCCTCTTCCACTTTTTGATCCCATAAGTCTGCGAATATCAATTTCCGGGATTAGCCGTCAAGCACCGAGACCGGGTTCTTGCACTACCATCTTTTGCCCCCAAAACCGACGCCGAACAAACACGCGTTGAGAATGTCTCTCTGACACTGCATCGTGCTTGGAAACAAATGGTCGATAGCTTTTTCGCCAAGCGTTTTGCGTCAGGACCTTCTCGATGCGTATTCCGCTGAAGTCGGGACCGATTCCGCCTCTTGGACCAATTCCACTGTTGTTGGAAGTCAAGCGGCTTCCGATAGCGCCCTCCCGCATCGTTGCTTACTGAGCGACCGATTATCCGCAATGCAGTGTTGCAGCACGGTTATCTCGCTCTAAAGTAGGCGCTCTCAAGTCGGGTTCATGGTTTAACATTGACATTCGCTGGTCATGCGATGATAGGCTGGGTTTAAATCCGCTCGGTTTGATCTTTAAAGGGGGAAGAATTGCCATGGCAAAGTTCCAAGTTGTAGTTTTTTCTGTCCTGTTGTCGCTGGTTCTCGGCGCCTATCAAATGCTTGTTCCTTCGCCTAGCGGTCCGGCTTTACTGACATCGGACGCTTGGGCACAGGCTGCGGCGAAGAAGGAGCAGAAGGTCACTGCTACCATCGCCCTGCCTGGGGTACAGGTGGAGACTTTGCACCCGTACGGTCATTCGACCACGCAGATCTATCCGACTTGGAAACATGTGATTGAGCCGTTGATCGAATGGAGCTGGAGCAAGAAACAGATCGTTCCCATTCTCGCCGAGTCGTGGAGCAATCCGGACCCTAGCACCTGGGTGTTCAAGCTTAAAAAAGGCATCAAGTTCCACGACGGCAGCGATTTCACGTCGGCCGATGTCGTGCACTCATTCACCCGTATTCAGAAGGACCGCGATAGCAAACAGTCGAGCTCCATCGCGCACGTCATCGCGATCGAGGCGGTCGATCCCCTTACTGTCCGATTGCGCACGAAGAGTCCGGATGCTGCACTGCTGTTTCGCCTGGCGCAGCGCTTCATCACCAATAAAGCGGCCTACGATCGCCTGGGCGCCGCCGCGGCCGATAAGCTCGCGCTCGGCACGGGGCCCTATAAGCTCAAAGACTGGATACGGGGTCAGTGGTTCGTGGTCGAGAAGAACGCCGGTTATGCGCATAGCGATCACAAGCCGACGGTCGATGAAATTGTATTTCGAAACATAGGCGAATCAGAGGTGGCGATCACCTCGCTGTTAAACCGGGAAGTAGACGTCATCTCCAACGTCCCGCCCGAAAGCGCCGCGCGTGTGACAGGCACTGCGCGAATCGAGAGCGCCCGCACGATCAATATCATGTTCTTGGGCATGCATACCTCGGTGCCGCAGCTCAATAACAAACTCGTGCGTCAGGCGGTCAATTATGCGATCGACCGAAACGCTCTTACCAAAAACGTGCTCAGGGGCTACGCCTATCCCATGGAGGCTCCCGTCGGCCCGGACCAGTACGGCTACAGCCGCGAGCTCGGCCCAAAATACACGCATGACCCGGCGAAGGCGAAAAAGTTGCTGGCCCAAGCCGGCTATCCCAACGGTTTCGAAGTCGATTTCCTGGTTCCGCTTGGCCAATACAACAAGGTCAAGGATGTGGCAGAGGCGATCGCCGCGATGCTCAACGAGGTTGGCATCCGCGCCAAGCTGCGCACGCAGGACCAAGATAGCGGCTTTGCTGCGATCCAGAATGGCAAAGTCGGCATGTATATCTTCGGGCGCGGATCCGTCATCGACCCCAGTGAGTACCTGCACCAGTACTTTCGCACGGGAGTTACCAAGCGGTTGGAATTCTCCAACCCGGCGGTGGATGCGGCCCTTAAAGCGGAACAGGCAAGTTTCGATCCTGCTCAGCGAGTGAAGCTACTTCAGAAGGCGATGTCTGTGCTGCTGGATGAAGCGCCGGTGGCCTGGCTCTACCAGTATCAAGGCCTGCAGGGGGTAAGTAACAGGTTCGACTTCAAGGCCAATCCTGGAGAAGACGTCTACGGCTGGGATCTCAAACCCCGGTCACGCTAACGCAGAATAAAAAACAAACAGGTTTAGCGTCGGGTTTGCTATTTCACAAAACGGGAGCTCAAAAGTACGGTCTCGTGTTCTTCCGCGCTAGGCTGGCGGCTCCAGACGGCCGGGCCGAGCTTCTGCCGGTTTGGATTGAGGGGCGAAAAGACTACTTCTTTTTGTCGTCCATTTTCATCTCATCATCCATTTTCATTTTGCCCTCGCTCATGTTGGACTTTCGTTTATCCTTCATGTCGTCTTTCATCATCCCGCTTTTCTCTTTTGCCATCCCATTTTTTTCGGCGGCGAAGGTGCCTGGCGGCGTCAGGGTTGACGAGGAGGCGAGTTGCCGATCAGCGGCTATGGGGAAAAGCGGAAAATATCGATGAAGGAGGGGTGGCGTTGACACGACTGGCGGAGGGCGTGAATTATAGATCTGCTGACGTTACCGATGCGATCATTGTCCGTTCGCGGAAACCAATGACCGTCAACACAGGGCGCACAGCGCACCGGCGCGTTGAACGAAGATTCACGGAGATTTGCGGCGTTTGCTAAGCTAACGCCATTTCGGCATCGTTCACAGACTCCCGGCCAGCTTCGCGATCGCTTGCGAGGCGCCGTTGTCGATCGGCTCGCCGTGGCCGAAGACGGCGCGCTGGAACTTGAGTTTCGCCAGCTTCTTAACGCTCTGGTGCGCCTGACCCATGTCGGCGGTGTACTTGGGATTGGGACCGGCGAGCTCGCCGCCGACATTGTTCATGGCGTCGCCCAGGATGATTAGCGAGCCGGCCGGATCGTAGACGCAGA
>CAYZXN010000143.1:0-21195 GCA_964482425.1 uncultured Syntrophobacteraceae bacterium
CTGGATTGCGCAATATACCGTGACGCGCCGGGAAAGTAACGGCAACGATTTTCCCTCGCATCAATATCAATTCGGCCAGATGTTCAGGACTGAAACGGAAGCCAATCACTTCGCGCTACAAAAAGCGGAGGAATGGATTGATCGGAACCAGGCGCGGTAAGCGCCATATCATCTTGCGGCCACAACTGATAAGCTAAATTATCATGGTGGCGAGCTTCTTGTTTTTTCAAACTCCCTGGCTTCGGCAGCATCCTCGAACATTCGCGGCGCATTTATAAAAGTGAAAAGTTTTCTTTGGGGTAATTCACCGGCTGCTTCTCGGATGTGCGAAGTTTCGTTTTGAGTTCCCTTCGTCTCAGTTGCGGCAGAAATGGAGATCGTATGCAGTTGGCCATTGGCAACAAAGTTGTTTATCGAGGTCGCGGACCATGCCTGATTGGGGCGATCGTTCAGAAGGTGATTGGCGGCAGTTCGACGAGCTTTTACCGGCTCGCTTTGCTCGACGATAGCAGCGGCGAGTTGTTCGTGCCGGTCGATAACCGCGATGATCTCCAAATCCGGGAGTTATTGCAGCGGTCCGAGATTCCCAAGCTTCTAGGCCGTCTGGGGACGCGCGCCGACGCCTATGAAGGCGGCGCCTCCGCCAAGAACAGACGTCAGCGCAGCTTGGAGATATCGAAGTTATTTTGCTCGGGCTCCGCCTTCGACCTAGCCCAGGTTATCGAGTCTTTAACTCAGTTGAACGATAGTAAGGCGCTGGCGCCCGCCGAACGGCAAATGCTGAACCGGGCCAGAACGCTGCTGACGTGCGAGATTTCTGAAGTGATGAACGAGAGCAAAAGCGCGGCTGAGGCTCGCATAAACGGCGCACTTGAAGCCCGCAGAGATCGAAACGGTCGTTCTGGACCGAGAGCCTAAGTCATCTCCTTGCGTCTAAATTGCCGGCTGCTTCTCCAGGTAAGAGGGTTCAGATCTCATTGACGAAAAGCGGTTTTACGGTCGATCCGCTTGCTCGATGGTGGACAGTGATTGCGTTGTAGGTCTGAGGACGGCAGATCGACGATCTGATTTCGCATCGGTAATGAGTACGGCCAAAGATGGTAAACAGGTGATCAAAGGACGAGACGTTTTTATCGCGCAGGGCGCTACTGTGATCGGCGACGTGCGACTGGGAGATAACGTTTCGATTTGGTTCGGCGCGGTTCTGCGCGCCGATGCGGAGGCGATCCGCATCGGCAACCGGTCGAACATTCAGGATGCCTGCGTGCTGCATGCCGACCCCGGCTTTCCGGTTGAGATCGGCGAGCATGTGACCGTCGGGCACAACGCTATCATCCATGGCGCGGTTATCGGCAACAATACTTTGATCGGCATGGGATCGGTTCTGCTCAATGGCGTCAAGCTGGGTAGACAATGCATCGTCGGCGCTCACTCGTTACTCACAGAAGGCACCGAGATTCCCGACAACTCGCTGGCATTCGGCAGTCCTGCCAAAGTCATCAGAATTCTCAGTGACGAAGAAGTAGATCACAACACGGAGGCGGCCGCGCATTATGTGCAAAACGGTCTTCGTTATCTGGGGAAATCGGCGCCAGAAAGAGTCCAGAAAGCGCCCGACCAGCGCCTGGAAAGTCTTCGCGCTAAGTCGAAGCTCGCGGCGGAAAAGGGCCCGATCCTCACCCGAAACCTCGAAGTGCAGCAGAAAATCTACCGGGAGAGTATTTTGCCGCTTACGGAAAAGGTTTTCGTCGCGCTAGAAGAGACTCTGGATTTTTTTGACTCGTTCGAGATGAGCTGCACGGGAGAAGCCGTTGGCAAGAGCGCGGACGAAGCGAGGATTATGGCTGAGCTCAAGTTGTTTTTTACACAAACTCAGCACCGCTATTTCAATATCAATTTTAACTGGAACAACTTGAAAAACGGGAGGCAGGACGCGTTCGGCTATTATATTCCTCTGCAGATAGAACTGGAGCCGCAACATTACCACATCAACCGCAATAACAACGCGCTGAAAACATATTCGAAGAGATACGACGAGACGTTAGACACGGAGGAGCAGCAGGCGATTGCCGCCGAAATTCTTGGCAAGGTCCTGGACTACATCGAAGATCATCTGCAGAACTGAGGGTGCGACGACGACTCCGCACGTTGCCACAAGACTTCCAACTCTATGTTTGCCATCGTAGTCACTGGCGGCTATACCAGCCGGCTGGCGTGGCGCCGGCCGATGACAAACGCGCTCTTTATGATCTGGCCAAGCGCGCTACACGTTTCTTCCTCGGTTTCAGCGCCTTTCAAAGCTTCGATACCGTTTCCTAGAACAACCCCCAGCAAACTCAGTTCGAGCGACGCCGCTTGATCTTCAATCGGCGTGTCGAGCATTTGCTGAAGTTCCAGAACTTCTTCGGGTCGTAGCTCACTCAATGGTTCCATGGCGGACCTCCTGCCAAGAATTTACTAATCCTATGTAGCAAGGGGCGTGCCTTTCTCACGATTCCCTGAAATCACTGGTTCTAATGCGATTATGTCGCTGGCGTGCGGACAAACCTGGCAGTTTCGGTTTTAGATGCGTCATTTCTGCAACGAGCGCGATACGCGCGTAAACAGTCAAAGATACGCGTGTAAACAATTAGTGCGCCCGCAGATCGAGCTTGCACACGGCCATCAGCTCGAGAAAAGATAATAGGCAGAGCGTGGGACGCCCAATGGATCGCTCGAGTACCGGAGAGGAGTTCGCAAGTTGATGCGCTGCCGTTCGTTGCTGCGGTCCTGTGACCGACGATTGTCGGTCTTAATAGCCACGCTTCCAATCAATGACGTTTTCCAATGGCAGCCCATCCAGATAGCGCCTCAGGTTAGCGCAGAATAATTTGACGCCGCCATGCTCGGAGACATCGCTTGCCGCGGAAACGTGCGGTGTGATGATGACGCGCTCGTTGTTCCACAGGCGCTCGTCCGGGGGGCGTTCGAATTCACCGTGATAGACATCCAGCGCGGCGCCGCGCAGCGTGCCGTCGGTGATCGCGTCTAGCAAAGCATTTTCATCGACAATCTCGCCACGCGCGATGTTGACCAACACTGTGCCGCGTTTCATGGCCGCGAAAGCCGCCTGCCCGATCAGCCGCGTCGTTTCGCGGGTCCATGGACAACAAACCGCCACGAAGTCGCTTTCGCCGAGCAGGTCAAACAAAGCCCCGGCGGGTTCGAGACGAGCAAAGCCGGGCAGAGGCGTCGCGCCCTCGGTGCACTGCCGGCGCGTGCCGACGACGTGCATCCCTACCGCCGCGCAGAGTTTGGCCACCTCGCCGCCGATGCCGCCTGCGCCGATCACGCAGACTGTCTTGTCCCGGATCGTGATCGGGTCATAAGTTCGATGATCGAAGCGGCGTCGCCGCTGATCCCGATAGCTCAAGTGAAGACCGCGGCAGAAATGGAGAAAGCCCGCAACGACATACTCCGCCATCGGCCGCTTATTGGTGAGCCCCCGCGAGGTAGTTACCATGACGTCGGATTCCCATAAATCCGTATCGAGAAGGTTGCTCGCGCCGGCGGGCAGCTCGTGAACCCATTTCAACCGCGGCGCGCGGGAACGTAAATCCTTCGGCGGTGGCCACCCAAGAAGCGCCACCTGAGCGGAGGCCAACATGCGGTTACGCTCTTCAAGGGTGCTCGCCGGAAACCGGCGTGCGCCGAGATATCGCTCGACAGTCCACTGCGGCCATGAGGCGCGAAGCTCCACATCGAGCCACCCTCTGACATCGATGATTTTGATCCTCGGATCGACTGCGGCGATGCGGTCCAACACCTGGTCGGGCACCTGTGGGATCACCAATATTTCGATGTTTTCCATACGAGTGCGGCTACCTTATCATGCGAAATGGCTGCCCGTAATCATTCGATTGTTGATTAGGCGTGGTCCGGCACTATTTTGAATTGGCTTGGGGCATGAACCGGTAGCCGTAAACCAGATGGGTTTAGGTACATGAAAAGGCGGCGTAAGCCGGCATCTTGTTTTTTCGTCTCCGCCAAATGTTTGTGATCCGTCGATGCCGTTTCTCGAGGATCGTTGCATCGCTAGTGAGTACCAGGTGAATTCAATTTACCTCATGTACCCGCGAGACTGCCGAGACGCGCCGTTTGGGAGAGCGCGTTGCGCGGAGGTGGCGATTGCCGATACGCAACCATAGGACGGTAAGAAGTATCGCTGCAAGTCCGGTAAACAGCGGCACAACGACTAACCAGAGAGGGCCGAAGTTCATCAGCACTATAGATTCGAAAATGCCGGCGAGAAAAAATCCCACCGCCAGCGCTGCAAAACCAAGTCCCATCCAAATTGACAGTTCCATGTCGTTGCTGGCGCCGAAAAAAATCGCCACGCTCGAGCGCTGACCACGGATGAACCGCCAAGCACCCGCGCGATTACCACAATCCCCAGGGCGATCGGAAGAAGCCAGAGAACGAGCAGAATGAACCACATGATGCGCCTCGCGTTGTCGTTAAAGCACCTCCGAGGGTAAATCCGCGACAACGGCCGTTTGCTAGGGTCGCCGCAGAATAAGTATAGTAGCAAAGCTTATTCCCCTTAGATCACGCTAAATCTCGAAAGAAACGGTGACTGCTTGAAGTCAGAACGTGCCGTCTTCGCTACATTCCGTTTTACATGGAGCGAATTCGCAACGATCATGCGCCGCTGCCTCTGCGTGATCATGCCCGACTTTACACCTACAATAGACCGAACCACACAGCAGACCGAACCACACAGCGAATCATGAAAGAAGGCAGCAATGTTAAGACGCTCCAATCACAGCAAGACGAAGAACCAAAGCGGAGAGCAAGGCGGCGTATGCCAAAAACATGGTATTGTGCATGCGCTTGGTGAGTAAAAAAATAGTTACCCAGAAGTAAGCCAACGCAATGTCACGACCGATTTGGGCTCCCTAATTATGTCACTAATTCTCCGAGCAGGGTCATAGCCGCGTAAAGATGAAAAGGCGCCAAGCCGCTGAACTCAGCTTCTATGCCACTATCGCTTTCCTCTAAGCAGCAACGCTTTGCGTTGATAAACGTCTGTCTGGGACAGTTCATGAGCGCGCTTGACTCCCGCTCGGTAATCGTTGCGTTGCCGACAATCTCGATTCATTTCGACAGCTCTTTGGCGCTGCTGCAGTAGATTCCGCTTGCTTATCAGCTCACCATTATCGGTTTTGTTTTGAGCCTGGCCCGGCTGGGCGACAGACTGGGACGCAAAAAAATCTACGCTTCGGGATTTCTGCTGCTGGCGTTGGGCTCTGCGCTGTGCGGCTTGAGCACCGCCCTGTGGCAAATCATCGCTTTTAGAGTTCTGGCCGGCATCGGCGGCGCGATGGTTCTGGCGAATGGACGCGCTATCATCTCGACCCTCTATGCGCAACACGAGAGAGGCCGCGCCCTGGGTATCATGTCGATGGCTTTTCATCTGGGATATATCACCGGGCTGTCGCTGGGCGGATTTCTCATCGACACGGTGGGCTGGCGCTGGATTTTCTATCTCAATTTGCTGGCGGCGCTGATGGCCTGGAAAATCCTTCCGGAAAGCGCCGCCGCCGGCGAAAAACAGTCCATGGACCCCTTGGGCATGATAACCTTGTTCTTAGCCGCGGTGACACTCCTCTTGGGCCTGCAGCAAATCGCAAAATCGGGGCTTACCGCAGCGGCCGCCGCCACCTTCGCTGCGTCCGCGGTTTTCGTCGCTTTACTCCTGCATATCGAGCGAAAGAGCGCGGCGCCGTTGCTCGATCTCTCCTTGTTCAAAGTAAGAGTGCTTACCGCCGGCGTCGCGAGCCATCTCTTTGTGGTCATCTCTCACAGCGCGACGTTTTTTCTTCTGCCCTTTTATTTGCAAGGAATTCTGCATTTCTCGGCGACCCAGGTCGGTTTAACGATCATTTTTTTCTCGCTGGTGATTGTTTTTCTTGCGCCGCTGGGCGGATGGCTCGGCGACCGGCTGGGTTCGCGCCTCCTCTGCACTACAGGTTCGGCGCTAGCCGTCATCAGTATGTTTTTGTTTTTCACATCTCGGGTCGGATTCCGGCCCGACGGCGGTGATGCTGCCTCTCGTGATTTTAGGCGTCGGCTGGTCAATTTTTCAGGCGCCCAATTTAAGCGCGATCTTCGGCGCCGTCGAGTCGCGACATGTGGGAGCCGTTTAGCGGGATTTCTCTCACATCAGCCAACATCGCCAATGCTACGGGAGTTGCGATCGGCAGCATGCTATTCTTGCGCTGGCTCAATTACTTCGGACTGAGCGGCTCGGTGGTCCCGGCCTATACGCAGTGGAGCGAAAACCCGGGGGTGTTTCTGGCGGCGTTTGAGAGATCCTGGCTGGTCATTGCCGGGTTGACGGTGATAGCTGTGTTCGCTTCGGCCCTGCGCGGTGCCGATAAGCGGACCCGCTCGAGCCAGTAGGCGAGCGCTACAGTCATGGGGTCATAGGATTGTTGGGGATGCGTAATGGCTGCAGCGCCGCTCCCGGCAATAGAAATTCACGGCTTTCCGTAACGGAGTCGCAACCCCATCCAGCGTGCTTTCATCGCGCTTTTTCGATCTGATATGTTTCTGATATGCACCGCTGTCATAGCCGGAGCAAAGTTATCGAATGCTTTCTGCAGGGATCGTTTGAATGTCAGAGCACGAGCACGCGGGCGAAGCGGGAGAAATAAACTGTCACGACCAAGCGAGCCCGGAAGGCCGCGAAAATCCGGATCGAGCCGACGCCGGGATCATCCGATGACGCGCCTGCGTAGACGGGTTGGAATGGCCGCTGCCGGATCCGGAATGATTCTCAGCATCGGAGGATGGTCGTTCCGAAGTGCCCCATTGTTTTGGCTGGGTCTCCTGTTAACAGTGATTGGTTGCGGCGTCTACTGGAGCGCCAAGCAGAAAGTTTGTCCTTTGTGCGGCGCGCGTTTGAAGGTCGAAGTTCAACGCTGCAAGCGCTGCGGTCATGATTTTTCCGGAGATCCGTAAATCTGGCAGTGAACAAGAAGGGGTCGCCTGCGCGGCGACCTTGAAACGATTGCTGAAAAGTTTACTTCTTCCGCCGCATTCGGGTTGTATAGCGGCAGCGAAAGTTTTAGCCTTCAAGTGTAAGCAGTCCTTCATCATTGTTCCGGCCCGTTTGAAAATCAAAACACAGGAGGCAGTCATCATGATCAAGAATGGATCGCTTGTGCGTTTCGAGTATACGCTCTGTGACGACAGCGGAGATGTTATTCAGTCAAACAGGGGAAAAGATCCTGTGAGCTATACGCACGGACAGCACGAAATCATTCCGGGTTTGGAAAAGGGCCTTAACGGAATGGACGTCAACGACGAAAAAACCATCCGTGTTCAGCCCGAGGAAGCTTATGGACCGGTGGATCCGAATGCCTTCAAGGAAGTTCCCAAGGCCGATGTACCCGCCGCCGCGCTGCAGGTCGGTACGCCATTAGGGACGCGCGGCCCCAACGGAGAAGAGCTTGTCATTCATGTGCGCGAGGTCAAGCAGGAAACCGTGGTTCTCGATTTCAATCACCCGCTGGCCGGCAAAACTTTGAACTTCGACGTCAAGGTCGTGGACGTCGCGTCAAAGGCGTCGTAAGCGGTTCGTTGCAAGATCTCATGCAACCAGCGAGAGTTTGACGGGAGCTTGGCAGTGACGGTAGACTTATTTCCGAAAAAAGTCATCAGATGATCCTCGCACGCGCAAAGGAGATGCGCTCATGAAAAAAACGCTTCGCTGGTTGTTGCTGGTTCTCGTTTTGGGCGGTCCCGCCGCCGTGTACCTCTGGATGAACAGCGAAAAGTCGCAGCCGCAGGCAGAACCCGCCGCTGCCCCCCAAGCGGAACCGGCCATACGTTATCCGATCGAGTCGTCAGCTTCAGCTGACGACTCGGCGACCCTGCCATCGCTCGGCCAGAGCGATCCACCGTTGCGTGATGCGCTCCTTAGCCTTTTCGGACAGAGGCTGGATCAGGTTTTCAATTCAAAGGACATTGTCCGGCGAGTGGTAGCGACCATGGACAATTTGCCGCGCGAGCATGTCTCGCTGCGGCTGATGCCGGTAAAACCGGTGACCGGCGCGCCGGTGATCGAACGTCAGCGTGACAACCTCGTGCTCGGCAGCGCCAACGCGGCGCGCTACGGCTCCTACGTGCGCTTGGCGGAAGCGGCTCCAACCGCGCCGCTGGTGGCTCTCTATGTACAGTTCTACCCTTTATTCCAGGAACAGTATGAAGAGCTGGGCTACCCGGGCAAGTACTTCAACGATCGAGTAGTGCAAGTTATCGACCATTTGCTGTCCACTCCCGATCTCACGCGCCCGGCGGCGCTTACGCAACCTAAAGTTCTGTACCAGTTCGCCGATCCGGATCTGGAAGCGCTTTCGGCAGGGCAGAAGATACTGCTGCGTGTGGGACCTGAGAATGCGGCCAAGTTAAAAGCCAAGCTGCGGGAGATTCGCAGCGCAATTGTGTCGAACGCTGCTGCAGAGTGAATACGAATAATTTACGAGCCGGGTTTTACCTGTGTCTTCCATTTGGAGGCGCTGAGCATTTTCGCGGTAACTCCGTTGGCCTCGTCCGAAGCCAGATAAACAAAAACGTCGGTCACCGACTCCGGGCGGCTGCCACTGAAGCCGGTTAGCTTCGTCGCCACATAGCCGGGCTCGACGGAGTTGACACGGATGTTCAACGATCTGGTTTCAGCGGCCAGTGTTTGTGTGAATCCTTCCAGCCCCCATTTTGATGTAGCGTAGGCGATGAAATTGGCGTAGGCGCCGCGACCGATCATCGATGAGACATTGATGATGGAACCGTTTTCATGCCTGGTCATCACCGGCAGCACCGCCCGTGTGATGAGAAAAGGTCCGCGTAGGTTAACCGCAAGCGTGTAATCCCATTTTTTAATATCCAGCTGGGCTATTGGCGCCGGACGGGTCATGACTCCGGCATTATTCACCAGAACATCGATGCGGCCGAATTTCTTGAGCGCATTGCCGACGAAATGTTCAACCGAGTCCTCGACCGAGACGTCGCAGGTCCAGCCTGCGGCATCGGCGTCCAGTTTGACGATGTCATCGATGGTCATCGATCTCGGTTTTTGTCCGCGCGCAGATCGCCAGGCTCGCGCCCTCCCGCGCATAAGCGAGCGCCACCGCCTTGCCGATGCCGCGCCCGGCGCCGGTGATCAGAGCGACCTTATCTTTAAGCTTCATAGAATTCCTTTTGGTAGTTTAGGTTTGCCGGTGCGCGTTTTCACGTCTATCCGAATTCGCTTGCGAAGCCAATATTTGCGGTTATTTTGTGCTTGAGCCTCGACGCGTCCGGCGGTAGAAGAGAAGGCAGCGGAGGGGAACGAAATGGATGTGCTCAATATCACCGGATATCAACGCCGGGCGCCGCATCTAGTGGCGCAATACAAAGGATTTTTCGCCGACCGAGGGCTGGAGGTGCGCTTCCACCAAACCACGTACGCGCCGGACCACAACCACGGCATGGCCGAGGGCCGTTGGGACTTCACCCTCAGTAGCGCGGACACGATGATCGCGCGGACGACTACCGATGGTGTCGATTATCTGCTGTTCATGCAGGCTGAAGAAGGTCTGAGCGCCTACCTCATCGGCCAGCCGGATGTGGCCTCGATTGAACAGTTGCGTGGGAGGTTGCTGGCCGGCGATCCCGGCGATTCCAACCTCGACTTGATTCGCAAGAAGATCCTGCGACGCCACGGCATGGATGAAGATCAATACCGCATCGATATCATCGGCAGCTCGCCCAAGCGCCTGGAAGCGTTTCTTCAAGGCAAAGTTGCTGCCGCCATGTTGACGCCGCCGGCGTCGGACCGGGCGATTGCGGCCGGCGGCGTACTCCTTGCCAACGCCGACGAATATGTTCCGGGGTGGCCGTTGACCTGCGGCTGGACTTTAAGACGTTGGCTGCTCGATCATCGAGAGTTGACCGTGCGCTTCATTCGGGCCTGGGCGGCGGCGACGGATTGGTTGCTGGCGCCGCAAAACCGGGCTGAAACGCTTCAGTTGATCATGGACAAAGAAGGGCTTACGGCGGCCGCCGCCGAGGATGCTTATCGCAAAGTAGTACCGAAGGCGCGGATCAATCCGGCCGCGTTGAATACCGTGATCGAGCTGAGAAAGGAGATGGGCGTTTATCAGCCGCCCTTCAGCCCGCCCGAAAGGTTTTACGATGCCAGCTATTGGAACGAAGCGACAGGGGAGAAAGAGTGACCGCAAAAATATAAATTACCGCATTGCAAACGGCTCGTCTTCGCAGGCGAAACTACGTCCTGTCTCATTCCGCGAGGAACTCGTCGGGCTCGTGAAAGTCGGATGACCGATAAGACAGAGAAAACCTGCTTGCCAAGCCTCATTGAGAATGTAAAATGGATCTTAGCTCACCGTTATGATTGTTAATATTTGACCAGACAGAAATTTTAAGGAGGACAGCCGTCATGTCCAAACAGGAACTTGAATCCGTCGCTCAAGCTATGGTGGCGCCCGGCAAGGGCATACTCGCCGCTGACGAAAGCATGGGAACCATAAAGCGGCGTTTCGACAGCATTAAGATCGAATCCAACGAGAACAACCGCCGTAACTACCGTGAGATGCTTTTCACCACCAAAGGCATCGAGGAAGCTATCAGCGGCGTGATTCTTTTCGACGAAACGCTGCGCACCTCAGCCAGCGACGGTACGCCGTTCGGTCAGGTGCTCTCGAAGAAAGGCATTATTCCGGGCATCAAGGTCGACAAGGGACCCGTCGACATTCCCAATTTTCCCGGCGAGGTCGTCACCGAAGGACTGGACGGGTTGCGCGCGCGGCTTAAGGAATACAAAGATCTGGGCGCGAAATTCGCCAAATGGCGCGCGGTGATTTCCATCGGCGAAAAAATACCCAGTTATACCTGTCTGCAAGCCAATGCCGAGGCGCTGGCCCGCTACGCGGCGCTGTGCCAGGAGGCTGCAATCGTGCCCATTGTCGAGCCCGAAGTGTTGCTCGACGGCTCGCATACAGTCGAACGCGCACAAGAGGTGAGCGAGCACACGCTGAAAGTTACCTTCACGCAGCTTTTTCTTCATCGGGTTTATCTTGAAGGTATGATTCTCAAACCGAGCATGGTGGTTTCGGGAAAGGATTGCCCGCAACAGGCCGGTGTCCAAGAAGTCGCCGAGAGGACGATTCATTGCCTGAAGCGCTGCGTTCCGGCCGCCGTGCCTGGCATCGCCTTTTTGTCCGGCGGCCAGAGCGCCGAGCGCGCGACCGAACATCTCAATGCCATGAACGCAATGGGACCTCATCCCTGGCAAGTTAGTTTCTCCTATGCGCGAGCGCTCCAGGATCCCGCCCTGAAAGCCTGGAAAGGCGAGTTGGGCAATGTGGCGGCGGCACAGAAGATTTTTTATCATCGAGCCAAGTGCAACAGCGCCGCGCGCAGCGGCAGTTACAACAAGCAGATGGAGGCTGCCGCCTGATGCTGCGATGCCTGGCCCATGCAGATTTGTAGGGGTCGGAGAGAGGCGAAACAAAGCACTCGAAGCACAAGAAAATCACTAAGCAAACGGCGCGGGAGTACTCCCGCCCTGTTGCTTAGTCTTTCAGCAATTAACCCTGTAAGCCGTTCTAAGCTCCGCCGGCGCTTAGTTTCTTTTCTTTCATCGCCTGGACGAGTTCTTCGAATGAGGATCTGGCGAGGACGCGACTGAACTGAGAACGGTAGTTATTGACCAGGCTGATCTGCTCAATGATCACGTCGGTGACCTTCCAGTCTCCGTTGCGGTTCGTGAGCCGGTAATCAAGGGAGAATTCTTCGCCCTTTTTAGTGAGCACCTTGGTATTCACTTCAGCGAAATCTTTGTCCTGGCGCTCACCCACGAAACGCACCTTTTCGCCGTCGTACTCTTCTAATCGACCCAAATAAGCGCTCTCGAGGAGTTCGGTAAAGAGCTGGACGAACTCTTTTTTCTCGGCGTCCGTCCGCTTCTGCCACTGCGCTCCAAGCGAGCGTGCGGCCATTGCCTCAAAGTCGAATCTCTTATGGACAGCGTCTTTCAGTTGGCTGCGTCGTTGCGCGGCTTTCGCCTCGACCTTGAGCGAGGAATCCGCCAAGATCTTTTGAATTTGCTCGATCGATTGCTTCAGTTGATCTCCCGGCGCTCCGGCCGAAGCCGCAACGGTACTCATGCAGACAAGCAGGCCCACGGCCAACCCCGGCCACTTTCGCGCTATCGGCAAATTCATTTTACGCCGCCGCTGTTTCAGCTTTGCTGTCGGGATGACGCCATTCCGGTGGTTCTTGAAGCGAACGCGGCACCGCCGAAATAGATCCTGCAGGATATAGAATACCAATCGGTCCAGCTTGCGCTTGTTGCGCGTCAATGGCGTGGCCTCCTCAGTGACTGCAGCCACTAAATCGCCCAAGGTGATGTCCCGATTCACTTGAATGCCCATGATTGCTTCTCCTCTCTGAAGCTCTCGAGCCGTATCCCTGGCGCAGAGTCGAAAGTACCTGGAAATTCACAGCCCAATACGTAGGAGCAACGCTTATGCCATCGGGCTGCGATGCCGCAATGTTGTTGAGATTAAAAGAAATTGATTAACCCAAGACCAGATTTTGTGATATGGATCGGAGGGTTTTTCATACAAAACTTTAACTCTAAAAACGCGCTGCTTTGCGGTGATGTTCGCGGATCATTTTACAGATATCGATTTTACGGTCGGCAACTATTGCCGCTATATTACAGGCACGATGAAAACCCGTGAGCACGGGTTCACACCGCGTTGTGGCGTGCTATCATCACACAACCGTTTTGCATGTTTTGATTCGATATCGATTAAGTTTTGGTCATGCATCGGTTGCGTTAATAGGAGATACTGATTGCCTGAAACCGACAATAAACCGAAGATTAGCCGGGTTCATTCTGCGTTATCCGAACGGCGCCTGGTAATCGTTTCCAACCGTCTGCCATTCAGTGTCAGCATCGAGAATGGAACCCTATCGTTCAATGAAAGCGCCGGCGGACTGGTGACGGGACTCGCGTCGTTTATGCAGGCGCGCCGGCGCACGCCGGCGCTTAACGTCGATCATCTGTGGGTGGGTTGGCCTGGAAGCACGGTTGACGAGACGCTGCGCGGGCAGGTGGTAGGCGAGGCATTACGCTCTTTTCAGTCCTATCCGGTTTTTCTCTCCGAAGAGCAAATGGAGAAATTTTATCTCGGTTTTTGCAACGCAACGATCTGGCCCTTGTTCCATTATTTCCCGACGTATACCGAATATCATGCGGGCTATTGGGAGCAGTACAGACAAATCAACCAGGTCTTTTGCGATGCGCTGGAAGAAGTAATCAGGCCCAACGATATCGTGTGGATTCACGACTATCACCTGATGCTGTTGCCGCGCATGCTGAAGACCCTCAGGCCCCAGGTGTCGGTGGGGTTCTTTCTGCATATACCGTTTCCATCGTTCGAGGTCTTCCGTCTTCTTCCCGGAGAATGGCGTCGCGAAATCCTCGAGGGTCTGCTCGGCGCCGACTTGGTGGGCTTTCATACCTACGAGTACACGCATCATTTTCTTCAGTGCGTCCTGCGTATTCTCGGCTACGAGCATCAGATGGCGCAGATCGTCACCGCCGATCATGTCGTCAAGGTCGACACGTTTCCCATGGGAATCGATTATGACAAATTCTCCAATGCTCCTAGCGAATCTGAAACGCAGCGCGAGGCGCTGGCGCTTCGCAGTACCCTTGCAGAGTTCAAAATCGTTCTATCGGTGGATCGGCTCGATTATTCCAAAGGTATTTTGAACCGCCTGGAGGGTTACGACCTCTTTCTGGAGAGCAACCCAGAATTCCATGGCAAAGTCGTCTTGCTCATGATCGTCGTGCCGTCACGCATTGGCGTTTTGCAGTACGACCGCATGAAGAGACAGGTGGAAGAACGGGTCGGAAAGATAAACGGCAGCTACGGCCGGGTCGGCTGGACACCCGTCGTTTACCAGTACCGTCACGTGCCGTTCTCGACTCTGGCTGCGTTTTACGCCGTCAGCGACGTTTGTCTGGTGACGCCTCTGCGCGATGGTATGAATCTCGTTGCCAAAGAGTATGTCGCCACTCGCACCGACGGAAGCGGGATGTTGATACTCAGCGAAATGGCCGGGTCGGCCAAGGAACTGCCCGAAGCCATCATTATCAATCCCAACAACCGCGCGGAAATCGCCGCAGCGCTCAAGGAGGCGCTGGAAACGCCGGCGGAAGAGCAGAAAAGACGTAATCAGATCATGCGCCGGCGCTTGAAACGGTATCACGTTACGCGTTGGGCCAACGATTTTCTCGGTAGTCTGGTCGGCCTGCGCGAAGTACAAGATCATATCGAGGCGAAACTGTTATCGTCGCGAGCGCGTCGCGAGATCATCGAGAAATACAGAAAGAGCCGCCGCCGTGCCTTGTTTTTGGATTACGATGGCACTCTGGCTCCCCTGGCGCGTTCCTCGATCATGGCCAAACCGGACGAAATACTACTCGCGCTGCTGCAGTCTCTGGCGGCCGACCCGGCAAACGATATCGTGATTACGAGCGGACGCGATCGTCAAACCTTGCAGGAGTGGTTCGCGGATTTCCGCCTGGGATTGGTTGCCGAGCACGGAGCCTGGTTGAAGAACGTCGGTGAATCCTGGCGGCTGTTCAAGCCCTTTTCTACCGCTTGGAAACGCCAGCTTTTGCCCATACTCGAGATTTATGCGGATCGACTACCCGGTGCTTTCGTTGAGGAGAAGGAAAATTCCGCGGCATGGCACTATCGTTTGGCGGATCCTGAACAGGCAGGATTTCTCGCGGCTGAGTTGACCGATCATCTGGCCAACCTGATCTCGAAGACCGATCTGCATGTCATCCAGGGAAGCAAGGTCGTCGAAATCGCGCATGCGGGCGTCGATAAAGGCAGCGCGGCTCTGCAATGGTTGACCCAGAACGAACATGATTTCATTCTGGCGATGGGAGACGATCTGAGTGACGAGGACTTGTTCAAGGTACTACCGGATCAGGCTGTGTCGATCCGAGTCGGCGTCGCCGGAACGCATGCGCATTTCAACCTGCGGAGCAATACCGATGCCCTGGTCCTGCTGCAAACGCTGGCCCAGTCTACAGCCTACCGCTAAAGACGAGCCATGGCCGCAGCTGAGAGCCCTCCTGCTGGAGAGTGACTGCCGGAGCGATTAGCCATTACCGATGCGGAATCCCTTGATCAAACATTCGGGTGGTTGCCACTGCGGCCGCGTGCGATTCGAGATCGACGCCCCGGCCGAGATCGATGCGTTCGAATGTAACTGTACAATCTGCAGCAAGAGCGGTTTTCTCCATCTGATCGTGCCGCACTCTCGGTTTCGTTTGCTACAGGGTGCCGATGACCTGATCACTTACACGTTCAATACCGGTGTCGCCAGCCATTTGTTTTGCCAGATCTGCGGCATCAAGTCCTTTTATGTTCCACGATCCAATCCGGACGGCTACAGCGTCAATGTTCGTTGCCTCGACCCTGGCACTGTTAGCGCGCTCAAAGTGACCTCTTTCGACGGCAAAAACTGGGAGGATCACGGCGCTATCCTGGGCAAGCTGTCGGCTGACCCGTGATGACGGATGATATAACCCGCATGATAAGCGGTTGTGCTCCAGTCACGGCATCAGCACGACGAAGAGTGAGATCACGTCCTTACCACTCGAATGTGATTCTGGCGAACTCTGTGACGAAGAATCCGCTATTGCGGGCTTGGCCGGCAGCGTTGCCCTGGGAGTCAAGTGCTTGCCGGCGTTGATTGACAGGTCGGCCGAGAATCTCGTATCGTAGAAGTAATATATAATAGTGTATCAGCCCTTATCATAAACTGTTTTCTGCCAATGCAGGAGGTGCAAATGGATTACGATCTTCTAGTGCGTCGCGGGCGTGTGGTCGATGGTTCGGGACTGCCGTCTTACGTCGCCGATGTCGGTGTGAAAGGCGGCAAAATCGCCGAAGTGGGCCGGTTAAACGGCAGCGCGGCACGGACCATCGATGCCGACGGTTTGGCTGTGGCGCCGGGCTTCATCGACCATCACACTCATCTCGATGCGCAGATGTTGTGGGACCCATACGGAACCTGTGAACCGCAGCACGGCGTTACCACGGTGGTTATGGGTAACTGCGGCTTGTCGCTGGCGCCGGTGAAGAAGGGCGACGAAGACGCGATAGTAAAAAGCTTCGTGCGAGTCGAGGCGATTCCCCGCTTTGCGCTAGAGCAAGGGGTGAAATGGGCCTGGAACAGTTACGGCCAGTATCTCGATAACTTCGAGGGCAAGGTAGGCATCAATGTCGGCGGCCTCGTCGGTCATATCGCCATGCGTCATAACGTCATGGGCGAGGAGGCGGTCGAGCGCTCGGCAACCGCGAAAGAAGTCCAGCAGATGCGCGGCCTGGTGTCGGATGCCATGGAAGGCGGCGCGCTTGGACTATCAACCAATCGCAATGAGCGGCATATGCGTGAAGACGGAAAGCCTGTGGCCAGTCGTTTGGCTGATGACGAGGAGCTGTTTGCGCTTTGCGACGTTTTGGGTGAGCGCAACGGCGGCATCATCGAAACGATTTTAGGCCGCAACAAGATCGAACATTTCGACTTTTACCATGCGCTGGCCAAGCGCACGCAAAGACCGGTTCTGTGGCAGAGCCTGCAACATCGCTGGGCCGAGCCCAATCTCTGGCGTGAGCAGCTCGACGCTGTGGAACCGATTTTCCGCGAGGGATATCAGGCCTATGGTCTCTCGCATACGGTTCCGCTGGTGCGTCACTTCGAGCTCAAGAATTGCCAGGTCTTCGATGAATTCCCGACGTGGAAGAATCTCATGTTCCTGCCTGTGGAAGTGCGTAAGCAGGCCTTCTCCGACCCGGGAACCCGCCAGAAACTGAGGGCGGACCTCGCCAGTCCCGCGCCCACTAATTTTCATAGAAACTGGAATATCGTGCGGGTCGAGAAAGTGGTCAAGCCGGAGAACCAGAAATACAACGGTAAAAGCATTGCCGAACTGGGCGCGATGCGCAATCAGGATCCGCTCGATGCCTTCCTGGATCTGGCACTTGAGGAAGATCTTGGGACAGTGTTCTGGAATGCCAACAACGGCGGCGATATCGACGCTATGGGTGAAATCCTGCGCAGCCCTTATGTCCTGGTCGGCACATCGGATGCCGGCGCGCATGTCCAGTTCGGCGCCGACTTCGGATACTGCACGATTCTTCTAGGCCTGTGGGTGCGCGAGCGGCAGGTCATGACACTCGAGCAAGCAGTTCATAAGCTGACTTTCCACGTTGCCTCGATCTTCGGACTGCAGGGCCGCGGTCTGTTGCGGCCAGGCTATGCTGCGGACCTGGCGATCTTCGATCCCAAGACGGTCAATTCTCACGAACCGGAATGGGCCCATGATTATCCGGCCGGCAGCAAGCGGTTGATACAGCGTTCGGTGGGAATGCACTACACAGTCGTCAACGGGACGGTAATCCATGAAGACGGCCGCATGAGCGGCGACCTGCCGGGACAGGTTCTGCGCGGCCTGCTCTATCGCGAGCACAAGGCCGCGGCGTAAAAACGATGGGAGTAACTTATATACCGGTGGCCAAAGTGGGCGAGCTCGCGCCCGGTGTCATGAAAGAAGTCGACCTCGGCGGGCGCCAGGTTCTTCTGGCGTTCGTCGAGGGAAAGTATTTCGCCTTTGCCCGGCAATGCCCTCACGAAGAAGCCGATCTGAAGTCCGCGGGGCAACTGCTCGGTGGCACCAAACTACGTTGTAACAATCATAGCTATTGTTTCGATCTCGCAACGGGCGAATGCATGCTTCCTCAAGGCGGACCGCCCCTGACGGTTCTTCCCGCCGAAGAAAAAGGCGAAGAGGTCTGCATTCGCCTGGAATGGTAAAAAGTTCCGCTGTGCTCTTCCGGGTAAGCAGCGGCCTTTGAGAGCACAGCCGCCGCAGCGATTCTACTGCAGACCGAATTCCTCCCACATTGAAGCGTTTCATCGGCAATTCGGAGTTTCCAGTCTGCCCAACTCTGGTCAAGCAGCGTCGGAAAAGGTAAGTTCGGGATGCCGGGCAGCAAGCCGATGTATTTATACTTATATACTTAGACACTCCATGATCCAGCGCGAAGCAGGCATTGTAGCCGCGACAGTTAAGCTCCTTTTTTTATGCGTTTTTTTTAGCGGCGGCGAGCTAAGCGCCCAAGACAAGACTTTTCTTTGGAAAGTGGAGTCGGAACGGAACAGTGTCTACATTCTTGGCTCGATTCATCTCCTCAACAAAGACAGTTACCCGCTACACAGAAAACTCCAGGAGGCTTTTAATAAATCCAACAAGCTGGTCCTGGAAATCGACCTGAACGGTGTGAGTGCTGAGAAAATACGGAAGCTGGTGCTGGTCAAGGGGATGATTTCGGACGGCACGGCGCTGCCACAGAAAATCTCCAAAGAAACTTACGACATCGTGGTCAAGCACGCCACGGACCTGGGCTTGGAGGAGCGCATGATCCGCCCCTTCAAGCCCTGGTTTGTGGCCATGACAATGGCTGCGATGAAGCTTGAAAAACTCGGTTTCAGCGCGTCGTTGGGGGTGGACCGCTATTTGGCCCAACAGGCCAGGCAGGGAGACAAACCGACGGCAGGCCTGGAAACCGCAGAATTCCAGATCGGCTTCTTCGATCAGTTTTCCGACCGCCTGCAAGAGCTCTTGCTGCGCCAGACTGTCGATGACATGGACCATCTGGAGAAAAGCGTCGATCAAATCGTCCGAGCGTGGAAGAACGGCGATACCGGCGCTATGGAGAACCTCCTGCTTGCGGCGATGCGCGCTTATCCGGAAATTCACCAAAAGATCATTGACGACCGCAATCACCGCTGGTTGCCGCAGATTGAAAATATCGTGTCATCCGGCGAGAATGCTCTGATCGTCGTCGGCGCGGCACATCTCGTCGGCAAAGCCGGCGTCATCGAGTTGTTGAGGGGGCGAGGCTATAAAGTGGAGCAAGAATAATGGGGAATGAAAAACGTTCCGGCAGCATCAAGGTGGCGGACTGGATGACCGAGACCGTCTTGGCCGTCGAAATCTACGACAGCATTTCGGTCGCCCGGCAACTCATGGCCAAGCACCGGGTCAACCAGCTGCCGGTGGTTGATAACGATCGCCTGCTGGGGATCGTGACGGACCGGGATATTCGCGACGCCTATCCCACCAGCATGGCTATCGGCCGCACCAAAGAGATCGATGAATTCGCCGCATCGTATACCGTCGAGGAAGTCATGACCCACGACGTTTTTACGGTCGAGCCCGACACCCCCCTGGCGACCGCCGTCGCGTTACTGCGGCATCATCGGATCGGCTCTTTGCCTGTGGTTACGGGGAAGCAGTTGGTCGGCATCATCACGCGCAGCGATATCCTCGATTTTGTTTTGAGCGGCGCCGGAATCAAGGTCCCGGCAGCGCTCAAGAAGGCGCGCAAGAAAGCGCTGCGCGGCAAAAAGCGCAAATCCTGACCCCCGGTGCGCCGGCGCATCTTAAATTCACACAGGAGCGTGTGTCATGCCGTCTTTTGACATCGTCAACCGAATCGATCTGCAGGAAGTCGACAACGCCGTTAACATCACCAAGAAGACACTCCAATCGCGCTACGATTTCCGCGAGTCGAAAACTGAAATCACTCTCGATAAGAAAGACAAGAAGATCAATGTAACGACCGAAGACGAAATGAAGATGAGGGCGGTGCAGGAGTCGCTGGTGGAGAACCTCGTCAAACGCAAAGTCGATACGAAATGTCTCGAGGTCAAGCCTAGCGAGATGGCAGCCCAGGGGATGATCCACAAATCGATTTCGATTAAGGAAGGGATCGATTCCGATACAGCACGGGCCATCGTCAAGTTGATCAAGGACCAAAAACTCAAGGTTCAAGCGTCTATTCAGGAAAAGCAGGTTCGGGTGACAGGCAAAAAGATCGATGATTTGCAGGCTGTTATCAAAGTGGTAAGGTCATGCAATCTGCCGATCCCGCTGCAGTTTATCAATATGCAGAACTGAGGAGCGGCTACGCGGCTCGGCTGCTCCAAGAGGAGACACGAGGAGAAACAATGAGCAGTGTCAAAGAGAAGATCCGCCGAAGCGATGAGGAGTGGCACAAAGAACTAACCCCCGAGCAGTACGAGGTATGCCGCCAGAAAGGCACCGAGCGGGCGTTTACGGGAAAGTACTGGGATTGCCACGAGCAGGGCATCTACCGCTGCGCCTGCTGCGGCAACGAGCTATTCAGCTCGGAGACTAAGTTCGATTCCGGCACAGGTTGGCCGAGTTTTTACCAGCCGATCGCCGAAGGTAACGTCGAGACCGAAGTCGACGACAGTTTTTTCATGCGCCGGACCGAAGCGCTGTGCGGCCGGTGCGACGCTCATTTGGGCCATGTGTTCGACGATGGTCCGGCGCCGACGAAGCTGCGCTATTGTATTAATTCCGCATCCTTGAACTTGGATAAGAAGTAGAGACGCTTGCCGCATGGGAGACGCACTCGCCTTTCAGGACCAGGGCGCGGTTCGCTACTGCTACGGTTGCGGCGCCGATAACGAAAAAGGTTTGCGAATCAAGAGCTATTGGGATGGGGAAGAAGCGGTGGCCACGTGGCGCGCGCAGGCGCACCATTGCGGCGGAGGTAAACACAACGTCAACGGCGGCATCATTGCAACGCTGATCGACTGCCACAGCCTGAATCTCGCCATTGCACAGGCTTACCGAAGCGAAGGACGTTCCATCGGTAGCGAGCCGCGGATCGGTTATGTTACGGCAACCATGAGTATTTCCTATTTGAAGCCGACACCCATCGATAAGCCGATTGAACTGCGGGCGCGTATCACCAAGAACGAAGGCCGAAAAGCGTGGGTCGGTTGCACGTTGTCGGCAGGCGGAGAGATCCGGGTGACCGCAGACGTGCTTGGGGTTCGGGTCAACTGGGAATAACCCCGTTCCAACGGTTCCCAACGTTCCAGTGGTGCCAAAGTGTCAAAGCCTTTCCTGTGTGCGAAGAGTCCGCAGGCGAATACAGGTTTAGACATTTTGAATTAATGGAGCGGATGGAAGGACTGAAACCCTTTCTAAAAGATTATGGAATACACAACTCT
>CAYZXN010000144.1:0-10495 GCA_964482425.1 uncultured Syntrophobacteraceae bacterium
TGAATTTTGCTTTCGCCGCCAGTGACAGTGCCAAAGGCAAGGAGAAGCTCACGGGGGACGACGAGAGATTCGTCAAAGAAGCAGCTTCCGGCGGGTTGATGGAAGTTCAGTTAGGCAAGATCGCCGCTGGAAAAGCCTCGAACCAGCGAGTCAAGGAATTCGGCAAGCGGATGCAGCAGGATCATGGCAAGGCCAACGACCAGTTGAAAAAGATTGCCGCCAATAAAGGCGTGGAGCTTCCGAAAGAGCCTTCAGGAGAACATAAAAGAACCCTGAATCGTCTCACCAAACTGACCGGCGCCGAGTTTGACCGGGAATACATGGAAGCGATGGTTGACGATCACAAGGAGGACATCGAAAAATTTGAAAAGCAAGCGGACAAGGGGAAAGACCCGGACGTAAAGAAGTTTGCCAGCGACAATCTGCCGATCCTCAAGAAACATCTCGAGCTTGCGCAGTCGACGCAGAAACAGCTTGAAGCCGGATCTAAAGGTGATTCCAAAGCAGCCCCGAAGGCGGGATCGAAGTAGGACCAAACGCGCTAACGGTTGGTCGATCCGGCACTGCGACTGTTTCTGTTTAAATCCAGGCTCTTCTCCGGTTGAGATGCCGGAGAAGAGCCTGGCAAAAGGTCAGGCTGTCGCTTCTTCGCGGTAATGTCCAATCGCCTCCATGAGTGGCTTGTCGGACATGACAAAAAAGATCGCGGGATCTTTTGAGACGTTTTCATGGCGGTGGGGGTACCAGAGCGGCACTACGAATGAGTCGCCTTGCTCCCATTCGTAACGCTTATCGCCTATCATACTCACGCCGCTGCCACGATGCACGTAATAGATCGTCGAGCTCGTATGGCGATGGCTTTGGGTGTTTTCTCCCGGGCGCAGCATGTGAATCCCGCAGGACATGGTCGGTAACGTCGATCCACCGGTCAGCGGGTTGGCGTATTCCAGGACGATACCATCGTGGGGATCGCCGGGCTGCTCGCCGATCTTACTCAAGGCTTTCTCGGTATCGGCCCATTTATAGGCAAAGGCGGGCGGTTGCACTTGGTGCGCCCGCACCCATGATGGTCGCAGAGGTCCAAGGGTCGAGGCAGAGTAGCCTTCGGGTCTCGTAAGCGGCTGCTTCCTGCGCGGGTCGGGTTCGTGAAAATCAGTCTCGAGCAGTCTAACCAGCGGCGAGTCCAAACCGTCGAGCCATAGCATCGTCTCGCCTGCGTTGTTCTCATGATCGTGCCAGGTCCAGCTTGGCGTTGTGGCGAAATCGCCCGCGCCAATTTCGAAGGATTCGCCCTCGACAATCAGCCGGGCGCCGGTTCCTTTGACGACAAAGCGTACGGCCCCCGCCATGTGGCGATGACTGAGAGCTTCTTCGCCCGGCTTAAGCATCTGCAGGTTCAATACCAGGGTGCGAGTGGTGCCGTTCTTTAGCGAGGGATTCCACAACTGGATGACGCGGCGGAACGATAAATCCAAGCCGACAATCTCGCCGGCTTTCTCCATGGCGGCGAACAGTTCTTTACCTTTCCAGTGGCAGGGTTGGTAGGAAGGCACCGGCTCGCGGTAAACGTCGCCTTGAACGTTTTGCCAATAACCTTTGAAGTTTTGGCTCTCGAGATCATTTTCAAAGGCCTTCAGTAAGTCCGACATGTTTATACCCTCCGCTCGTGTCAGCTAGTCTTTTCTAGACCGATTCCATTGATCGTTGCAAGGCGAAACCAGACAGGAAGACCAGACGGAGACTCGATACAGCTGCGCTGAGACTGAATTTACTCGGCGGGCTTGACTGTAATCATATTCGTGGTGCCGGGCTGATGCAGCGGAAGCCCGGCTGTGATGGCGACCAGATCGCCGCGCTTGACGAAGCCGAGCTTGATGGCTTTTTGCTGCGCGACCTTGAGCATGACGTCCGTGCTCTGAAAGCTCGACACCTGCACTGGATAGACGCCCCACACCAGACAAAGCATTTTTACGGAGTTGGGCTCGGGACTGATGGCGATGATAGGATGCGGCGGGCGATAACGCGAGATCATGCGAGCCGTACTGCCTGAAGACGTCGGGATCAAAAAGGCTTTGACCTTCAAGTCCCGCGCTAACGAGATCGCGGCAAAACTGATCGCTTCCGGCACGCTCTGCTTGCGCCCGGCAAACTGATAACGCGGTTCAAGGATCTCCTCGGTCTCTTCGGCCACCCGCGCCATGGTTTTGACCGCTTCCACCGGGTAATCGCCGGCGGCCGATTCCTCCGATAGCATCAGGGCATCAGTGCCATCGAGCACCGCATTGGCGATATCGGCGACTTCCGCGCGCGTCGGCCGCGGATTTTGCACCATGGAGCGCAGCATCTGCGTTGCTGTGATGACCGGCTTGCCGAGAATGTTCGCCTTACGGATCATCATCTTCTGCATCGCGGGAATTCTTTCGGGAGCAATCTCCAGACCCAGATCGCCGCGCGCGACCATAATGCCGTCGACTTTCTCCAGTATGGCGTCGATATGGTCCAGAGCTTCGTGTTTCTCGATCTTGGCGATAATCGGAATCGACGCTCCGTGTTTTTTCATTTCCCGGCGCGCATAAACGATGTCCTCGCTGTTGCGTACGAAAGACAGCGCGACGAGATCGACTTTTTGCTCGATGCCGAAAGCAAGGTCTTGTTTATCGCGCTCGGTGAGCGAGCGCACATCAAGGCTGCTGCGCGGGAAGTGAATGCCTTTGTGCGAACCCAGTATGCCACCGAAAATGACCTTGCAGGTGACTTCGGTATCGCCGACTTTGACGGCTTCGAGCTCTATTTCGCCGTCACCCAGCAAAATCGGGTCGCCCTTTTTTACAGCGCGGGTCAAACCTTTGTAGTTGACGGAGACCGCCAGTTCCGACCCGAGGATTTTTCGCGTGGTGAGCACGAAAGGACGCCGGGAGATCAGGCGCACGCGGTCCGCCGCCACCGCGCCGAGGCGTAGCTTGGGCCCGGCGAGGTCCTGCAGTATCGCCACCGGTCGGGCGAGCCGCCGTTCGATGCGCCGGATGTTTTGAATCACTTCTTTGTGAAAGGAGTAGTCGCCATGACTGAAGTTGAGGCGCGCGACGTTCATGCCGGCCTGGATCAAACCGCGAAGGACTTTCTCGGACGCGCTCGCAGGCCCGATGGTGCAAACGATCTTGGTTCTGCGCATCTAGTTTAAATGACACGAGTTCTTACTAGAATCAACGAAAGCCCGGTCGAGCGGTTGGTGTCGGTATGATTCGATCTCTCAGCTCGATTGGACAAGACGTTTCAAAGCGTGCCGCGCTCGAATGCCACATGGGAGTTTTGCGGGGGCGTGGTTAAAGTCCCGTTCCGGTACGCTTCAGGCGCGGATCGAGAATATCGCGCATGGCATCGCCGAGCAGGTTGATGCCCAGTACGGTGATGAAAATGCACAAACCGGGAAACAGAGGTAGCCACCACGCGGTGCTGATGTAGATGCGGGCATCGGCTAGCATGGTGCCCCAGGTGGGAATTTCGGGCGGCACGCCGACGCCGAGAAAGCTCAAGCTGGCTTCGGCAATAATCGAAGAGGCCATGGCAAAGGTGCCGATCACCAGCGATGTTTGAATCAGATTGGGGAGAATATGACGCGCGATGATCTGTTTCTTGGTCGCTCCGAGAGAGCGAGCGGCGACGACAAAGTCGCGCTCGCGCAACGATAAAGCCTGACCTCGCACGACACGACAGTAAGGAATCCAGCGCTGCGCGACCAGTGCGAGAATCAGGTTCGTCAGCCCCTGACCGAGAAAGGCCATGATCGTAATACCCAGCAGCAGCGGCGGAAAAGCCCAGACGACCTCGACCAATTTTTGGATGATGAAATCGGCCTTACCGCCGAAATAGCCGGAGATAGCGCCGAGGCTGACGCCGATAAATCCCGAGACAAACACCACCGCGAAGGCCACCAGCAGGGAAACGCGCGCGCCGTGAATGATCCGGCTGGCGATATCGCGCCCGAGATTGTCGGTACCCAGCGCGTGCGTCTCACCGAGGCCTTGGGGCGGTTTCAGCATCGCGGTCAGCTCCTGCCGGTTGGGATCGTGCGGCGCCAGCAGCGGTCCGAAGATGCCGACCAGAATAAACACCAGAACGATCAGGCCGCCGCTAAAGGCTTTTGCGTTGAGTTGCGTCAGGGCACGCATCAAAACACTGCGGCTTGTGTCAGTAGCGGATTCTAGGGTCAATGATTGCATAAAGCGCATCGATAATCAGATTTATAACAACGAACGCCGCGGTGTAAGTCATCACCAGACCCGTGACCAGCGGGTAATCACGGGCGTTAAGCGCCGTGATTAGCAAACTGCCGCTGCCGGGCCACGCGAACACGGTTTCGACGATAATCGAGCCGCTCAGCAGGGTTCCCAGCTCCAAGCCGACGACCGTGATGACCGGAATCAACGCGTTGCTTGTGACGTGGCGCCAAACCACCTTGTTCTCGCTCACTCCTTTAGCGCGCGCGGTGGTAACATACTCTTCGTTCATGACCTCCAGGATAGCCGAACGAGTGACCCGCATGAGTATTCCCAGCATGTTGACGCCGAGTGCCAGCGCCGGCATGAAAATGTGCCTCAGCGCGTCCCATACACCTGGCCAGTTTCTCTGCACCATACTGTCCACGATGTAAAAGCCGGTCTGCTCTGGCCCGGCAATTCCGTAGGTACTGCGGCCTGAAGTCGGTAGTATGTTGAGAACTCCGGCGAGCAGGAGGATCAACATGATGGCCAACCAAAAGCTTGGCATGCTGATGCCGAAGAGGCCGAAAGTGGTACCCAGGTTATCCACCCAGGAATTGGGCTTGGATCCCGCCCACACTCCCAACGGAATTGCTAGACAGGTTGCGATAATGATCGAGAAAATCGCCAACTCGATTGTCGCTGGCAAGCGCGACTTGCTGACCTGAGTGACGGGTTCGCTGTATTTGAAGGACTTGCCGAAGTATCCGGTTATGGCGGAGGCGACGAATTTGAAGTACTGGACATAGAGCGGCTGGTCCAATCCCCAGCGCTCTTTGGCCTTGGCGATCTCCGCGGCATTGGTCTCCTCGCCCAGCAGCAGTAAGGACGGGTCGCCGGGTGCGGCGTGAATCAGTAAAAAAACCAGCAGGCTTATGAGCAAAAGGACAGGAATGGTTCCGGCTAGACGGTGCAGGAGATAACTGGCCAATTTCAACGACCTCTTCGGGGATCCGGCAACGTTCTCCTCATCTCTTTTACGGCGATCAAATATTTCTCTGGATAAACGATCGTAGAAGTTCGTCGAATTCGGCAGGATGCTCGCGATAGGTAAAATGGCCCGCCCGATTAAAGATCTGCATGCGCGAGTCGGGCGTGGCCCTCGTAATCAAATCGAACAAAGCGCGCCCCTGATCGATTGTCGCGGTGGGATCGTTGTAGCCCCAAACCAGCAGTGTCGGCTTGCCCAGTCCGCGGTCGCGAATCCAACCGAGAGTTTCATCCTTTTGACGCGCCAGGTGGGGCAAGAATCGCGTAATCCTCAGACCGGCGGTTTCCATCTTGGCGACCGCCTCCTGATACTTGGGTAGCGCCGCGACCCGCATCATGCCGTCGAGCCATTCTTCCGTGATATGTTCGAAGCCGAAAGAGTAGCGCTGCAGCACCCAACGCTGGCTCTCACGGCTGAGCCGCGGTAGCGGCGGGTTGGCCATGACCGTTTCATTTTTGCTGATGCCCGGCGCCAGCGTATTGGTGTCGGCGAGAATACACGATTGAAACAACTCGGGATGCTCGAGAGTCAGCCGCGCCACCAGGTATGCGCCGCGGGAGTGGCCAACCGGATGAACGTTGCGCAGATTGAGCGCCCGTAGGAAACCGTAGGCATGCTGCACCACCGCCGCCATCGTGTAATCGTCGTCGCTTGCAGGGTTGCCGGTGTGGCCCTGACCGATCTTGTCGACCGCATAAACGTGAAACCACTGTGCCAGGCCATCAAAGTTCAAAGCCCAGTCCTCGGCACAATCGGCAGCATCGTTTGAGCCGAAATGGCCGCCGTGAAACAAAACCACGACGGGCCCGTTCCCTTTTTCTAAGTAGCGCGTCCTGATGCCGTTGACGTCGATGAATTTCTCTCCGGTCATGATCGCCGCCTCTTTGGGTTTCAAGTTATGACCACTCCGCGGTCGCAACACCTATCGCGTCAAGCATTATGGCCCGAGACATCATCGGCGAGAGTGGATGCTATTTCTTGACGACCTTGATGTGCATCCCGAAGATACGCGCATCGGGCAGGGGCTTGTAATCGATCCGGTTATTCATCCCCCATAGGAGTTTGTGGCGCCACAGGAAACAGGCCGGCGCATCTTCCGTAAGAATACTCATCGCCTGCGACAAGTATTCCCGGCGTTTTTTTGGATCGAACTCGGCCTGTTCCTTTTCCAACAGTTCGTCCAGCTTGGGATTTGAATAGCCGATTCTCGGCGTTTCACCGGAACGAAAATACTGATGCAGCGCAGCACTCGGATCCTGCACAGAGCCGCGTCCCATGTAATAAAAGGGTACGGTTCCTTTCTGAACGTTGGACCAAAGCGTCGGCCATTCCGGGGTCAGGAGCCTGGCGCGGAACCCTGCGGCGTTTAGCATCGGAACTATCGCCTCTGTCAGTTGTTTATCCAAGGTGTATCGTCCCACCGGAGTCTGTAGCTCGATGTCGACTCCGTTTGGATAGCCCGCTTGAGCCAGGAGTTTCTTCGACCGTTCGGGATCGTATCCCAATCTGGGCTTGAGATTGGGGTCGTAGCCGTATTGGCCGGGGCCAATGGGACCGTCGAGCCGGCTGGCAAATCCTTCCAACAAGGTAGCGATGATCTGATCCCGATTGATCGCATGGCAGACAGCCTGGCGAACTTCTTTCTTGTCGAATGGCGGTTTGGGCTGCATGGCGAGAAACATGATCTCCACAGAGTCGGTCGTGGTAATTTTCAGGTTAGGAGATTTTTCGACCCGCTGGCGCAGGTGCGGCGGTATGAACTGGGCGATCTGAATTTCGCCGTTCAAAAGCGCCGTCACGCGTTGTTCGGTCTCGCGCATCACGCGATATACGATCTCGTCGGGGGCCTGGGGATTTCGTTTTGCCGCCGGGTGATCCGACCGCTTCACCAGCACCATGCGCTGGCCGGGAATGAGCTCCTTCAAACGGTAGGGACCGCCGCCCAGCATATGCTCCCTGTCGGCGACATCACGGCCGTACTTATCGAATATCGCCTTGCTCGTGATGATCAGCCGATCGCATACGAAGCCGAGCAGAGGCGCCGCCGGTTTGTCGGTGATGAATCTCACCGTATGCCGGTCGACAGCCTCCGCTTTGATAATCGGACCGGCTACCGAAGCCTTCTGCTTGGACTGCGGATCCTTAATGACGCGATTCATCATCGAATGGACGACATCGTCCGCGGTGACGACTGTGCCGTCGTTGAAGCGGTAGTTTTTATTGAGATAGAAGACCCACGTGGTCGGGTTCTCGACCTTCCATCGTTCCGCGAGCCGCCCTTCAAAGTCTCCTTTGTCGTAATTATAGGTGCAGAACGGGCCGGTGATCTCGCTCCAGATGCCGTAAAGCAGCGAGACGCTGTCGCCGTAGGGATTGAAGGTCTCGATGGTTTCGGTAACGCCGATGGACACCCGCGTCTGAGCGGCCGGTCGCCCGGCACTAGAGGCGAGCATGATCAACATGAATACGGCGACAAGGTTGAACTTTCGAAGCACTGGCGACATAAAACCTCCTTTGCCGCTCTCAGAACGGCGACAGGCCCCTTCTATCGTTCCGCTTCGGCTGCTGTCAAGACTTTACTCAGTTAATGTCTGCGAAGCCAACGATCTCATAGGCGCGACTACTTGCGTTGCAGTTCGCGGCGTTGCCCCTGGCGTACGTAGCCGATGGCGAGAGTCAAAACTGTCAATGGAATTACGAACTGCAGCATGATGGCGCTAAAAGCCGGCAAGGCATCGTGCGCTTGGGCATTGAGGACCACGTAGGCGGTGTATGCAGCATAATAGAGCAGAAAAAGTGCGCCCTCCCAGCGCGCGATGGTGTGGCCGGTAAAAAAGATTGGTGCGCACGCCAGAGAGACGGCGAGCATGACCGGCATATCGAAGGTCAGGAGCGCCGGCGCTATATGAATTCCATCCGGGGCGAGCAGGCTGCACAGTCCAAGAACCGAAAGCAGATTGAAAATACAGCTGCCGATGACGTTGCCCACTGCAATGTCGCGCTCGCCGCGCAGGCTGGCGATCAAAGAGGTCACGACTTCCGGCATGGACGTGCCGGCGGCCACGATCGTCAGGCCGATGACAAGCTCGCTTACGCCTAGTGCTTCGGCTGCGGCAACTGCGCCATCAACCAGCCAGCGCGCGCCGTAAACCAGCATGACCAGGCCTGCCAGGACAAAGCCGGCCTGCAGCGGCCAGCGGCTGGGCCGGCGCTTAAATTTATCGCTGTATTCTCGGCTGAAATCGTCGATTGCCACGGCGCTGCCGACATTGCGTCCCTGGCGCAGGGCAAAGACGGTATAAAGGAAAGCGCCGGTGAAAAGCAGCACGCCGTCGTAACGGCCGATGACGCCGTCCAGAGCAAGCGCGAATGCGAGCACCGACGCGCCGATCATAATCGGCACGTCGAGCCAAATTAGCTGGTGCGAGACCGTCAAGGGCAGAATCGACGCGCAAAGGCCCAAGACCAAGAGCACGTTGAATATATTGCTGCCGACCACGTTGCCGATGGCGATATCGGCTTGACCGGCGAAGGCGGATTTCAAGCTGACCGCGAGCTCGGGCGAGCTGGTTCCGTAAGCGACAACCGTCAGGCGGATCACCAGCGGGGAAATGCCGGCTATGCTGGCCAATCGGGAGGCGCCGCGCACCAACAGCTCCGCTCCTGCAATAAGAAAAATCAGGCCCGCTGCCAGTAGCAAAAGCTCTTCCAAAGCCATCTAAATTGTTCCGCCTTCGTCCAACCGGTAGTCGTGGACGGATAGGTTTTCAGTGGCTGCCCGGCTGTTGAGAATTAGCGCCGGTTTGTCGAGGCTCTTTCGATCAAACTCCCATTGAATCCGCTGGGAGCAATCCCAGGGGTTGGGGCGAAACCGGCGCGATCGTTATGAACCGGTTCTCAATCTTACTTTTCTGTAATGCCGTGATGAGCGTCCCCGGTTACTGCGTCGGCTCCGCGGCGGGTTGGATTCCGCCGCGGCCGCCCACTGGATCAAGCCACGGCGCAGGTAAGCGGGATTGATTCCCAACGCTTCGCAGATATTTTTAAACGAAAAAATCCATTCGCTATCATCGTCGACTGCAAGCCAGTGCCTGGCTTCCTCTATTTGTTTGCGCTGGCGTACCGTGGCTCGACGCATTTTCAAGGACAGGCATGAGATGGCATCTTCGAGGACCGCGGCCATCAGCCTCAGCTCCGGTTCCTTATAAGGGCTGCGTTTGAATGTGGCGTAGAACTGCGCGGCAAGAACAGCGTCAGGTTCGAAAAGCCTTCCCGTATCTTCGGAAGAAAACAAGTTGCGAATCATCGCCATAGAAGTTTGCCTCCTTTCGGGAGTTATTTGGCGCTCAAGATAAGCTTCGCTCAATCATTCGGCAAATTCATAATTTCTTATTGATCTATAGAAAAACTCGAACTATTATTCGTGCGGTGGAATGGCTCAATTACCATCACTTGTTTTATTTCTGGAACGTGGCGCGTTTCGGCAGCGTTTCGCGAGCCGGTGAGGAGCTGCGGCTTACGCAGGCCACCATCAGCGCGCAGCTCAAATCTCTGGAGCGGTCGTTAGGCGAAAAACTCTTTCGCAAAAGCGGTCGCCGGCTTGCACTGACCGATATGGGCAAGGTGGTTTTTCGGTATGCCGAAGAGATTTTTTCGTTGGGGCGGGAGCTCACCGGTGCTCTCAAGGGGCGCACCGCCGGCCGATCCGCGCGTCTGACCGTCGGCATTGCCGATGTGATGCCCAAGCTCGTCGCGTATCAGTTGATCGAACCGGCTTTGGGACTGCCTGAGTCCTATCGGATTATCTGCCGCGAAGGGAGTAATAACGACCTGCTGCCGGCGTTAGCAGTTCATGATCTCGACGTCGTTCTGACCGATGCGCCCATTGATCCGGCTATGAACGTGCGAGCCTTCAATCATTTGCTGGGAGAGTGCGGTTCAACGCTGTTTGGTGTGCGCCGGCTGGCCGATGAGTATCGGCGTGGTTTCCCGCGTTCCCTCGACGGTGCGCCGTTTCTGTTGCCAACCGAGAATACCACCGCCCGGCGCTCTCTGGACCAGTGGTTCGCCGCCGAAAAGATTCACCCGTTGATTATTGCGGAATTCGAAGACAGTGCTTTGCTGAAGGTATTTGGCGAGCGCGGTCTTGGGCTGTTTTTCGCGCCCTCGATCATCAGCAGCGAGGTGCAGCGCGAGTACGATGTCAAGGTGATCGGCCGCGTTAGCGGCATCAGGGAACGGTTTT
>CAYZXN010000145.1:0-8797 GCA_964482425.1 uncultured Syntrophobacteraceae bacterium
GAAATGCCGAGCGCGGCAAAGATCGTGTGCACGTGCTGCTCCATGCCGCTGCCCCTGGTGCCTACGGCGATGCGTTTATCATGAAAATCGGCGACGCTGCGGATCGTCGAATCCGCGCGCTTGACGAAGAACATCGGCCCGGCGTTGGCCGGCGCAATCATACGCAGCTCGATTCTCCGTGTGAACGGCGCAGTCGCGCTTCTCGCCCTGCCGATCCAGTTCGATGCCATAAAACCGAATTCAAGCTCGCCGCGGTCCAGTTGCTCGGCGTTGTGAATACTCGCATCGGTGGTCTCCACGACGCAATGATCGGCTTCCGCTCGGTCCTTGTTGAACAGCTCGGCAAAAGCCAGCCCCTGGGTATAGAACGTTCCGCCATACTCGGATGTGCCCATTCTCAATTTCATCGTTTCCTCCACATCGCGTCTCGTACCTTCACTTCTTTATCCTATGCGGCATGCCGGCTCAAACATCGTGTGCGAGTTTCGCACGCTCGATCCTGGTCCGCCGTTGAATCGACCGAAACGTACGGCCCCGCTTTCTTGACATTGCTTCAACGCCGGGGATACAACAAGCAATCTACCAAGAATAAGGAGAGATCCATGGCTGTGGAAAATTTCGAGGATCATTGTTGGAAGGATATCGTAACCCCGGAGATTCTAAAGACCTATACTCCGTATCACCGGGAAACCTTTATCGGCCAGAGACCGGCGCTGCTGGCTATCGATCTTTACAATCTTGCCTACGAAGGCGGCCCCAAAGAGCCGCACGAACTCGTCGACACTCATAAGAGCTCCTGCGGCGTTTACGCCTACAACGCGATCAAACCGACTCAGGAGCTTTTCGCCCTGGCGCGATCGCTGAAAATTCCGGTTTTTTACACCACCACCGAGACACGCAAAGAGGCCAAGCCCGACGCGGTATACGCCACGAACCGGCAGCGGGTCAAAATCGATTCCCAGGCTTTCGAGATCCGCGAAGAATTCAAACCTGAACAGGGGGACGTGGTGATATTCAAAGAGCGCGCCAGCGGCTTTTTCGGCACGCCACTGGTGGCCCATCTCACTCAATTGGGTATCGACAGTTTGATCGTGTGCGGCGAGAGCACCAGCGGCTGCGTGCGCGCCAGCTGCGTCGACGGCTACTCGCTGGGTTATCACGTGTCGATTGTCGAGGAGTGCGTCTTTGACCGCAGCCCGCTATCGCACAAGGTCAACCTGTTCGACCTGCATCACAAGTACTCCGACGTGATGAAGCTCGAGGAGGTCAAGGAGAAAATTAAGCAGGAGCGGCCGCGCAAACCGAGTTGAAAATCTGTTCAAGCCGTTCAATTCGTTCAAAACGTCGGAGGATGAGACAGAACAGTTTCTGACGACTTGAACAGAGCGCAGCGGTTGAACGGCTTAAACGTTTGGAACACCTGGAATTTTTGCAAAAAGAAGATGGCCTACAGCAGTTCTAACGGCGTAAAGATTTACTACGAGGTTTCCGGCGAAGGATCTCCCTTCGTCATGGTCCATGCCAATCCATTCGACCATAATCTCTGGATGTACCAGATCGCCCATTTCTCGACTTACTTCAAAGTAATCGCCGTCGATATACGCGGCTACGGCCGTTCGGACAAGCCCACCACACCGTTTAGCCTGAGAGACATGGCCGACGATGTGCTCGGCGTGTGCCGCGATGAAGGGGTGCGACAAGCGATTCTCGGCGGTGTAAGCGTCGGCTCCGGGATGGCAATTCTCCTCGGCCTGGACCACCCAGAGATTTTCAAGGCAATTATTCTGGTGGGCGGCAGCAGCGGCGGCGGGGGCTCCATCGACGAGCGCATTCACGGCTACACGAAAGTCGGCATCGAACAGTATCACATCCAACATCTAAAGGAACTCGTGGCGCCGGAGTTTGCCGAAAGCAGACTGGGCAAATACCTGCTTCACACTTATGTCGAGAGAGACCCGTGGCTTTCAGGCGAATCCATTGGCCAGATATTTCGCGCTCGCGGCGGCACCGATCTGACGCCGCGGCTCGGAACGATGAGAGTGCCGACTCTGGTGATCAATGGCGAATACGATAACTCTTTGAAAGCTGGCAGACGCACCGCCTCTTTGATTCCCGGCGCCGTGCACAAGATCCTGCCAAAGACAGGCCATGCCTGCTGCATCGAGGATCCGGCCGGTTTTGACGAGTTCGTCATCGATTTCCTGCGCGATCACAACCTAATGCCTGCCGCACCCAGTTGACCTGCCGCGTCCGTTATTCGTCGGGCATTGCGCTAAATAGAAGGAGGAACATTCGTGGCCATTGATATTGATAAACTAAAAAGCATGGCTCCTCCGACAGGAATGGATTTTCACATCGCCAAACTCGGCCACATCGTGCTGCAAGTCAACGATCTGGAAAAATCCACCGCCTTCTACACTCAGGTGCTCGGCTTTAAGGTGTCCGATGTCTATCCGGAAACCATGATGCCGGGCGGCATGGTCTTTTTGCGCTGCAATACCGACCATCATTGTTTGGCCTTGGTGGGCGCCGGTGATGGCAACGCCGCCAATCGGGAGCTGCATCACTTCGCTTTCGAAGTAGCGACCCTCGCCGAAGTCATCCACGCCCGCGAACGTTTACGCACCCATAACGTCAAGATCGATTTTGAAGGACGGCGGCGTGCAGGGTGCCAGATCGCCGTTGAATTCCGCGATCCCGACAACCACTCGATGGAGATTTACTGGGGGGTCGACCAGGTGGGCAGCGACGGCAGAGTACGGCCCGCAGGTGAATGGCATGGCGTGAAATCCATTGAGGAAGCGATTGCCCAGCCGGTTCCCGGCCAGGATACGCACATTGCCAGATGAATGCCGCGCCACCGTCTCTCGAAGATAAGCTCCGCGCTTCGTCGCGCGCTCTTGTGATCGGCGTTGGCGGCGGCGGCGACGTCGCCGGCGCGTTGGCCACCGCTCGATTTCTCGAATTCTGCGGTCTCCAGTTTGTCCTCGCCGGCCTCTCCTGGGAGCGCCGGGTTTTCGATCCCATACCGGGACCGCGGCGGCTCAGCGAAGTCGAAGATGTCCGCGCCCTGCACGAATACGCCTGGATGGCGAACAGCTCGAGCCGGACTCGCACCGGAGTCTACTTTGCCGAATCAAGGATGGCGGCATTCTTAGGCCGGGAAGTTCTGCTCGTCGATATCAACGGCGGCGTCAAGGGCGTTGTCGAAGCGCTGGAGACGGCCATGACGGAGTTCCAAACCGATCTGCTCGTAGGTCTCGATGTTGGCGGCGACTCGCTGGCTGAAGGCACGGAACCCGGCCTGCGCAGCCCGCTGGCGGACTCGGTCATGCTGGCGGCCTTCGACGAGCTGGAACAACGCGGCCGGCGCACGTTGTGGGGTATATTCGGTTACGGCAGCGACGGCGAGTTGAGCGCGGATGAAATTGAACACGCGCTCAGCAAGTTGACCGGCGCGGGCGGGTTACTGGGCGCATGGTCCCTCACACCGAAGACGGCCGCCGAGCTTGAAGAGGCGATCAAAACCGTTCTCACCGAGGCGAGCGCCGTTCCGGTACAATGTTTTCGCGGCGCCTGGGGGGAAACAACGATTCGCGGCGATTACAGGCGCGTCAAGCTGACGCCGTTGACGGCTATCACTTTTTTCGTTTCGACATCAATCCTCTTCCGGACTCTCGCGTGTCCGGCACGCGCGGTTGCCGGCAGTTCATCTCTCGAAGACGCCAACAACGCGCTGCACGCCATCGGCGTCAAGACCGAACTCGACCTGGAACGCGAGTACCTCCCGGCAAGGAACGCATAAACTTCATCGATGTTCAGAAATTTACAGAGAGACGCCGTCATCTTGATGGCGTCGCGCGGAGTGCGCGCGTTTGCATTTTCTTATTTAAGCGTCATCTTCGCCATCTATCTCAGCCAGTTGGGTTACTCGACGGTGACCGTGGGCATTGTTATCTCCACCGCCTACGCCAGCGGCGCCGTTCTCACCGCCGTGTGGGGCTATCTATCCGATCGCTTCGGCCGCAAGAACATTCTTATGCTGCTGGCGGCGCTGACCATCGTATCGAATCTGATCTATATCTTTTTCAGCCATCTCATTTTCATCATCGCCGCCGTCGTCATAGCCAACGTCGGCGCGGGCGGATCCGGCGCCGGTGGCCAGGGCGGCGGCCCCATGAGTCCTGTGGAACAGGCGCTGCTTGCGGAGAAATGTACGGCGGCTAATCGCAACACCGTTTTCGCCGCCAACGCTTTCGTCGGCTCGATCATGGGCGCGCTGGGCGCGCTGCTGAGCGGCCTGCCACAACATCTTCAGGAAATCCGGGGCTGGACGCCGATCGCGTCATATAAGCCTTTGTTCGCTTTGACAATCCTTTTCAGCTTGGTATTGATCTTCGCCTACTCGCGCATTCACGAGCAGCACGTGCCACGCCCCCGCGAGAAAAAGAAAATAGCCACCAGGGCCAATCGCTTCGTCATCAAAATGTCCCTGCTCGGCATGATCGACAATTTCGGCGGCGGTTTAATCAGCCCTCTGATCGCCTACTGGTTCTTTCTCCGCTACGGCGTCGAATTGAAGTCCCTGGGATTGATGTTCTTTTTCTCCTATTTTCTCGCCGCCATGTCGTTTCTGACCGCTCCGCTGATTGCCCGGCGCATCGGCGTCGTGCGAACCATGGCCTTCTCCCATGGCGCCGCGTCATTGATCTACATTCTTCTGCCGCTGGCGCCTACCTTTGCAATTGCCGCCGCCATGACGATCATTCGCTCCTATTTGGCTTACATGGACAACCCGCTGCGCAGCTCTTTTATCATGGGGATGGTCAGGCCGGAAGACCGCGGCTCCGCGGCGGGATTAACCTCATTGTCGCGTCATGTGCCGGTCGCCGTCAGCCCCAGCCTTTCCGCATACATGATGCAAGCGTTCTCTCTCAACGTGCCGATTTTCATCGGCGGCTTTCTGCAATTATTTCACGATTGCGTTTTCTACTACATGTTTCGCGACGTCAAACCTCCCGAGGAGCAAGCCGCCAAGCCTGCTGTGGCCTGATAATGAAAATTTTTGTCGACCTGCACCATGACGCCAAGCTCTTGATGGCTTCGCGCGGCATTCGCGCTTTTGCCTTTTCCTATTTGAACGTTGTGTTTGCCATCTACCTGGATCAGCTCGGCTACACGACCTTGACCATCGGAGTCGTCTTTTCCGTCGCTTATCTGAGCGGTGCACTGCTGACCGCCGTGTGGGGCTATTTATCGGACCGCGTCGGCCGCCGAAAAATCCTGATGCTGCTGGCCGTACTGACGATCGTCTCGAATACCATTTTTATCTTCTTCAGCAGCCTGGTTTTTATCCTGCTGGCGGTGGTGATCGCCAACGTCGGCGCCGGCGGCTCGGGCGGCGGCGGTCAAGGCGGCGGCCCGTTCAATCCAGTAGAAGAGGCGCTACTCGCCGAAAAATGCAGTCCCGAAAATAGGAATCGGATTTTCGCTCTGAATGCCTTCGTCGGCTCAATCATGGGTTCCATCGGAGCCTTGGCGGCCGGGCTGCCGCAATATCTTCAGGAAGCGCAGGGCTGGAGCGCGGTAGCCTCCTACAAGCCGCTGTTCCTGCTGACGATCTTATTCAGCATTCTCCTGCTTTGTGTTTACAGCGCCATTCGTGAAGAGCACCAGCCGCGTCGGACCGAAAAAAAAATTTCCAGAGCCACCGGCGTTTTCGTAACCAAGATGTCGGTGCTGGCTTTTGTCGACAATTTCGGCGCCGGTCTGGCGGGCTCTTTGCTGTCATACTGGTTTTTTCTGCGCTACGGCGTGGAGCTCAAGTCTCTTGCCTTGCTGTTTTTTGTTTCCTATTTCCTGGCGGCGCTGTCCTTTCTGAGCGCTCCGTTCATCGCGCGGTATTTGGGATTGGTCAAAACCATGGCCTTCTCCCATGGCTTGGCCTCGCTGATCTACCTTGGCATTCCGTTCGCGCCGACGTTTACCGTGGCCGCGGCGCTGCTCGCCGTCCGTTCTTATTTTGCCTACATGGACAATCCGCTGCGCTCGTCGTTCACCATGGCTATGGTGCGCTCGCACGAAAGGGGCTCTGCCGCGGGTGTCACAAGTTTGGCTCGCACTGTACCGTTCGGCATTAGTCCGACCATTGCGACTTATCTCATGCAAAGCGTCTCGCTGACCCTTCCCTTAGTGCTCGGCGGCGGGTTACAATTCGTCAATGACGTCGCCTTCTATCTGATGTTCCGGCGCATTAAGCCGCCCGAGGAAATCGAGGAACCGGCAGTCGAAAGGAACACGGCATGAGTTATTTCTGGCGTATCGCCGAAGAACGGATTAAAGAAGCCCAACGGGCGGGCGCCTTCGACAACCTGCCGGGCAAGGGCAAGCCTTTGGAATTGGAAGATCTGAGCTGGGTACCGGATGAGCTACGCGTCAGTTACTACATTCTAAAGAAGGCTCATGTTTTGCCCCCAGAAGTGGAACTCCTCAAAGATGTTCGGACCCTGGAAGATTTATTGAAATATGTGGAAGACGAAGGCGAACGCAAGGCGCTGGCCCGGAGCATTCAATTTAAAATGATCCGCCTGGATCTGCTCAAGCGGCGCTCCATGCGTTTGTCGTCGGTGCGCGACTACAGTCGAAAACTGGTCGATAAACTGCGCAGTAAATAGGACCATCCACAGCTCTCGCCGCGCACTTTTGGTTTTGCCTTGTACTCCTTTCCGTGATAGACAACCCTCAGTTTCACGGCAGGTTAGCGCTAGGTCTCACACGACTCGACCAGGAGGAATTCTTATGGCGGACGAACAATCTCCGATAAAAATTAAAAAGATCGGCCATGTGGTTTACGCGGTCAGCGACATGGATCGCAGCAGCAAGTTTTGGACAGATATCATGGGTTTTAAATTTTCCGACCGCAACGAACACGGCATGGTTTTTTTTCGCAATGCAATGGATCATCACACCGTCGCATTGGTGCAGGCCAAGGAAAAAACTCCCTTGCCGAAACGCGGCCAGGTCGGTTTCGACCATTTCGCCCTCGAAGTCGACACGGTGTCGGAGCTCTTCAAGATTCGTGATTTTTTGAAAGCCAAAGGAGTGACCATTACCTACGAAGGACGCCGGGGCCCGGGCGGGAATCCAGGTGTAGAGTTTCTCGATCCCGACGGCTATCAGATCGAAATTTACGCCTCCATGGATCAGGTCGGCGCCGACGGCAAGAGCCGCCCGGCAAGCGAATGGCGCCGTGCCACGACCTTGGAAGAAGCGGTCGCTAATCCCCTGCCCGGTGCCGAGTATCGTTGAACGGCGCGTTCCTCAAACCGGCGCCTGTGAAATGTTGTAAAAGTTATCGGCTTTGAGGTGAACCGCGGTTGGCAAAATATTTCTCATCCGCATCCACGGCAGAATCAAAACCCGGCGTGCGCACGCCTCGTTCGCGCGAGCCGTAGCACTATGCATAATCAACGACGGAGTGAGCGTAAAAGAGCAATGGCACATCTTGGCACGGACCAGCGAATTCAAAACGCCGCCAGCTGAGTAGTCTAATCTATGATTACCATCCGCCGTTTGCACAAACGTTTCGACGTTAGCGACGGCGTCGTCGCCGCCATCAAGTCTCTGGACCTCGAAGTCGCCGAAGGGGAGCTTTTCGTCATAGTCGGGGCCAGCGGCTCCGGAAAAACCACGCTGTTGCGCTGCATTGCCGGTCTCGAAACTCCAGATTCGGGCGAAGTGTGTATCGACGGCAAAGTTGTTTCCTCCGATAATCCCCCGTCCTGGGTTCCGCCCCAGCAGCGCAAGCTCGGTATGGTCTTTCAGTCCTATGCCGTCTGGCCGCATCTCACCGTTTACGAAAACGTTGCCTTGCCGCTGGCCGAGGGCTCTCAACGGATTCCACGCCGGGAGGTCGCCCAGCGCGTCCAAGAAGCATTGCGGCTAGTGCAACTGGAGGAGCAAGCCGAACGCTCGGCGACCCTGCTCAGCGGCGGCCAGCAACAGCGCGTCGCCTTGGCGCGTGCCATCGCCGTGAATTCGCGAATTGTGTTGATGGACGAACCGTTGAGCAATCTCGACGCCCGGTTACGCGAAGAAGTTCGCGGTAAGATCCGCGAGCTGGCCAAGCAGCTTGGCTCCACTGTTCTTTATGTCACCCATGATCAGATCGAAGCCATGGCCATCGCCGATAGAATCGCGCTCATGCAAGCCGGCGAACTCCTGCAGGTCGGCGCGCCGCTTGAAATCTATCACCAGCCTACCTGTGCCAACGTCGCCGAGTTCTTTGGCTCGGTAAATTGGCTCGATGCCCAGATAATCGAACCGGGTCTCGCCGATTCACCTATCGGCAGGTTAAAAATAAAAAGTTCATCGAAGGCCGGAGACAAAGTGCTGCTGGGCTTTCGCCCTGAGTGTCTTTTCTTGTCGGACTCCGGCGCGCAATGTGCCGGCAACTCGTTTCGCGCCAAGATCGGTTCCACTACGTTTCTCGGCGATCAATTTATCTACACGATCATTGTAAACGAACGGCAACTTTTCGGGAAAAATCGCACCATTCCGCGAAGTCCGGACGGCACGGCGCTGTGTCGCGTCAGCTCGTCCGATATCATGGTGTTTCCCCCTCGGAGTGTAAATGGTGTATAGGCGGCACATTGTACCGCCGCTAAGATTATTCAAGAGCAGTCAAAAAAAATAGGGAGGGTTGGTTATGATCGTAGAAAAATGGCCGGCGCGGCTGGGACAAGTTGCGCTATGGACGATAACGCTGTTGTTGGCATTGGGAAGCGAGGCTTCCCCA
>CAYZXN010000146.1:0-10387 GCA_964482425.1 uncultured Syntrophobacteraceae bacterium
GCCTCTTCCACGGTTTTGATCGCCAGAGCCTGCAGCTCAGGCGTAGTGCAATATTTCTCGACGATGGCAAAGCCCTTGGAACCGTGGATCTCGTCGGCATAAATATGCTCTTCGAAAAAGCGAATTTCTCGCGCGTGCGGCGCATAGCCATAATGTTTGTGCAGAGCCGGCACGATCTTTTTGCAGATATCCAAAAACTGCGATTCCAGACCGATGAACATTCCCGCGAGCGCCCCCTGCCAGGGCCGTTGATAAACCATGCGCCAGCCCCAGTTTTGCAGCGCGTCGGTGCCGGCAAGAACAACGGTTCCCTCGACGCTATCCGGATCCACCCCGCTCGCTGCAACGTAATCCTTGAGCATATCGAGATGACGATCGTCCGGGTTCTCTTCGTCGCCAAGATTTTCGAAGAGATAAGTTTTCACGTCGCGCAGCGGGATCTGCGAAGCTTCGTAAGCCATCCAGTTCAGGTATTCCCCGACAAAGTGAAAGTGCTGGGTGCAGTAAAAGGCAGTCTGCTCCCGGGACAGCTTGCCCTGCGCCCAGAGTTCGAAAAATGGATGGTCCTTGCTGTGCTTTCGGTCGCGCGTGGCGACTAATTGATCATGAAAACTGCTGCTCATGACAGCTCCTGACCTGCCGGCTCTCCAGTTTGCGACACCGATTAAGCTGTGCCGCCGGAGAGGAAGGTCGCGTCCGCCGGCGGCAAGCTGTAAGCGTCATTAGCTCTCGCCGCGCTCGATGATTTGTTCAACCGGTTTCAGTCGAATATCGAGCAATGCCACCTGGCCACCCGCGACAGCGCGCAGGCCGCGCTCAATCGCCTTGCGAACCTCGCCCGGCTCCTCGACCTTTTCACCGTAGCCGTCAAACGCTTTAATAATCTGTGCATAGTCGGGACAGGGCGAAATGTGCAGCCCCGAGAAATTGTTCGACTTCACCGCCCATCCGCCGGGATAATACTTCGGCACGCCTGATTTCTGCGACAGATAACCTTCGTTATTGAACATGATGGTAAGGAACGGCAGATTGTGCTCCTGCGCGGCGCCAAAGGCCGCCGGCGCCGGATCATAATTGAAAGAGCCGTCACCGATCAGGCAGACAACCGGTCGTTTGGGGTTTGCGGCCTTCACGCCCAAAGCGGTGGAGAGTCCCGTGCCCAGACCGCCGATGCAGCCGGCGAAGAAAGAGCCGGGTTTGAGATTATCGAAGTAACGGTGCACGGCCAGACGGTGCGTGATCGTTTCCTCCACGATCATGACATCGGCGGGCAATACCTGGCTGGCTTCGTGGGCAACCCAGCGCGTGTCCATGGGTTTAGTATTGGCCAATGCCTTGGCATCCTCACGCCATTGTTTTCGTCTCGCTCCGTTCTTCTTTGCCAGTTCCTCGGCGCGCTGGCGGCGTGAACTGTCGTTTGCCGACACGCGTTTTTTCAGTGCCGCGAGAAGATGCTCCAGCGAGCTTTCAATTTCACCGGCCAAACAGAGATCGGTCTGGAAACCATAGTATGGCATTTCGATGCGCAAGGGGTTTTCATCGAGCAGCGCAATTTTGGCATTTTTAGATGGGGTCCTGGATGCCGGATGCCACGGCGTGATGACCGAAAGCAGAAATATTACATCCGCTCCCGGCAGATACTCCTTGGGATCGTAACCGCCGTGTAGCGGATGGGTCCGCGGGAAATTAAGTGACCCGGTGCTGCGGGATTCGCAAACTGTCGTTCCTAGCAACTCGGCGATCTCGACCAGACAGGCAACCGATTTTTCGGTGCGCCCGGAGTCCTCGGTGACGATGACCGGGTTTTTGGCGCCGGCGAGCATGTCCGCCAGTTCTTCAATGCCCTTCGGATCGGCTGTGGCGCCGGGTGCAAAGCCGCGGTCACCGGGAACATCCTTGGTCATTTTGTCGAACAGAAACTCCATCGGTATAGATACGAACGCCGGACCTTTGGGCGCGGCCATGGCCAATTGGCACGCGCGCTGAATAGTTGCGGGCAGAATCGATTTGGTATTGACGCCGAAGCTCCATTTAACGGTTTGATCGACCAGCTTGGCCGGTCCGCCCATGTCGCTCAAGTGGCTCAGCCACTGTCCACCCACGTCCGGCCCTTCGTCTTCGCCGAATCCGATAGATTCGCCAGTGAAGACGACCATCGGTACTTGCTCGTGGAGCGCGGCGCGCATTGCCATGGTGGCGTGCAGAGAGCCCACCGTGGTATGGATCATCACCGCCGGCAGCTTGCCGGTGGACTTGGCATAACCGCTTGCCATACCGACCGCGACTTCTTCGTGCCGGGTGCTGAGGTACGCCGGCGTGCCTTCAACCCCCGGTTCCGCCAGCGCCTCCCAAACAGGCGACCATTCCGAGCCCGGCGAAGCAAATATTTTTTCCACCCCCATTTTGCCGAGCACCCGCAATAAGGTCTGAGCCCCCGTCAATCCTTTGGTTTCAATCATTAACTTTTCCTTTCCGGTTGATGGCTAAAGAACAACCCGCAGCGTTTGCTTCGCCGAATGCCTCTCAGGCAACGCCGTCGGGCCGCCGATGGCTATGACAAACTGTAAAATCGCTTGGCGTTGTTGAGCAGAATATCCTTCTTGGCTTCCACCGAAAGATCCTCACGGTTCCAGATAATGGTAGCCGATTCCGGCCAGCTCATATCCCAGTGCGGATAATCGGAGGCGTACATCAGTGTCTTGGAGCCGATCTCGTTGACCACGTAGCCCATCATCTTTTCTTCCGGCTCGCAGCCGTAGTAGCTATTGCCGCTGGTCAGGTACTCGCTCGGTTTCTTTTTGCACAGAGGAGCCTCCACCTTGCCGCGCTTCTCCCATTCCTCGTCCATTCGTTCCGCCCAGTAGGGAATCCAGCCGCAGCCGACCTCCAGATAGCCGATTCTCAAGTTCGGGAAGAGCTCCGGGATGCCGCCGAAAACGATGGCGGTTAGTTGGCGCAAGACGGGAAAAGGATGACCCGTGGTATGCAGGCAAATGAATTTGTCGAAAATCTCGGTGCCCGGCTCGTCGCCGCCAAACGCGTGAATGGCGATCGGCGTGTTGAGCCGTTGGGCTTCCTCATAAACCGGGTAAAATTCTGGACTGCCGAGATTTTTGCTATGCGCCTGAGCCGCCAGCATGCCGCCGCACAAGCCCAGCTTCGTGACAGCGCGGTTGAGCTCCTTGGCTGCTTCCGCCGGGTTATTAACCGGCAGGTTGGCGACCGCCTTGAGACGCGGCGACGCCTTGCAGTAGTCCGCAATGAAATCGTTGTAGGCGCGGCACAGCGCCGCATTGAACGCCGGATCGCGGATCGCGCCGATACCAAGGCCGCTGGTTGGATACATGACGGCGCTGTCGATTTGCTGGGTATCCATGGCCGCCAGCCGCTCTTCATGCTTGGCGCCTGAAAAACCCAAGGTGCCGCCTAGATTGCGATCGTACGTCTCACGCAAAAAGAAAGGCGCCCGCTGGCTGCGGTAGGGCTCGTCCAGATAGGGGCGAAGATTCTCGTCCAAATCCCGCGCATGGGCGTCGGAATCCAGAACTTTGACTGCTTCTCGTAATTCCATAATTTCCGCTCCTCTGTCTTTCGCTGTGCTTAAGTTCTAAGCGTGCGCTGCAACCACGCCATCTTTGCCCGCGGTGTTAGGCAACGAAGCCGGCACCTTCAAGTTATATAGCCGGGTCACATTGGTGTTCAGCAGCTTCTCGCGGTCGGCGGCATCCAGATGAGCCATATCACGTGCAATAACGTCGCGCGAGTTGGGCCAAGTGGAGTTTTGATGTGGATAGTCGTTCGACCACATAAAATTGTCGCAACCCCACCAGGAAAACAGTTTGCCGCCGACATGATCATTGAAAAAAGTTGCATAGATCTGGCGCCGGAAATATTCACTGGGCGTTTTGTCGATCGTTAGTTTTTCCGAATGGCGGTGCCGCTTGAACGCCTTATCGCATTGGCCGAGCCAGAACGGCATCCAGCCGATTTCATTTTCAACCGAAACCACCTTGAGTTCAGGATAGCGCTCGAGTACCCCCGAAAAAATGATGTCAAATAACGCATCCTCGATCTCACGGGTCTGTTGCACGCCGATGCGATAACGCTGGATACCATGCGTGGTCTGGCGGTTCATGCTGTCGCCGAAGCCGGTCAGAATGTGCAGGTGAACCGGCAATTCGAGCTCCTGCGAGGCAGCCCAAAAGCGTTCGTAGTGCTCGGATGTAAACGGCAGCTTTGGATGCGGCACCTGCCAAATCATGGTGCCGACGATGCCTTCCTTCTTGCACCGCTCCATTTCCGCAAGCGCGCGGTCGACGTCGAACATGGAAATCAGAGCGATGCCATAAAGCCGGTCCGGCACTTTCTGGCAATAGTCGATCACCCAGTCGTTATAAGTCCGAAACAGAGCTTCCTGAAGCGCCGCGTCTTCGAGGCAAAACAAACCGAGACCGAGGCTGGGATAAAGAACTTCGGCGGCGACGCCGTCGGTGACCATGTCGTTCAGGCGTTGGATAGGATCCCATCCGCCCGGGCGGGCTACGGAAAATCCAGCGCGGCGAAAACTCTCGACCTGATCCGGACGCTGTCCGGCCATGAACAGGCCGCCAACGGCTTGCACCGGAACTTCGGCTGAGCCGAACATCCAGGCATCGCGCTTCTCGTCAAAAAACGCTTTCGGTGCTCGTTCTTTGAAGGACGGCGGCACACCCTTCTCCCATAAGTCCGGAACTTCGATCACATGAGAGTCCGATGATATAATCGTTTCTTCCATAACTCCTCCTTCGCTATTTCTTAGCCCAGAGTTGTTCGAAAAAGCCGTTCTTTTCCATGTCATCCAAATACCGGCTGTCGATGAGTTCTTGAGCTGTGACTTTCTTGGCCCGTGGATCGGTGGCGGAGATTTCCTCAAGGGTCGCCTGTAAAGCCTCGGCCTTGATGGCCAGCCTGGGCTCCAGAGCTTTAATCTCTGCGTTGTACGCGGCATCGAGAATCGATTTTTCGGTGACCCGCAGATATTTGCCGAGCACCTTGTAGACGAATTCGCGATCGGTGTGCATGATCTTGGCCGTCTCGCTCATGGCCCGCATGAAATTGCCGACCACCTGAGGCCGCTTGGCAATGACCGATCTTTTGGTGACGAAAGCGGTAGCGGCGTACGGGATCTTCAAATCGGGACCGTAAAGAATGTACTTGAAGCCGTTGGCCAGAGCTTTAGCGTCCGACGGCGGCGTCAGAGTGGCAGCCTCGACATTTCCGGTCATCAGCGCGGCCAACGCCTCCGGATCACCGCCGCTCTGCATGAAGCTAAAGTCTCGATTCGGTTCCAAGCCAAAGCGCCGCAGCGCCTGGATGGCAAAGTAGTGCGTATTGCCGCCGATCCGGCTGACCGCTATGCGTTTGCCTTTGAGATCTTCGGGCCTTTTGATGGAGCCGCCGGCCACCAGGCTCTGGGTCATGACGTTTTTTACGCCGCCCACGAAGACGACGTCGGTGGAGCCGCGTACGTAGGCGATCACGTTACCGATGCCGCCCGTCAGTGTCATTTCAGCATCACCTCCCAGCAGCGCCGCGGTGACAATACTCGAGGACGAAATAAAAACCAGATTGAAGTCGAGATTGTATTTTTTGAACAAGCCGGCCTCGTGAGCCATCCAGGGCAGCGACTGCGACATGACACGGGCAGAGTGAATGCCCACCAACTTGTCCGGAGCCGAAGCGGCGTGAGCCGCTAGCTGAAAAAAGCCGAGCAACAGCGACAAAACGAGCGCGATACTCAACTGCTGCGTCTTCCTCATGGGGTTTCCTCTCCTCCGGCCGGACGGACTGTGTGTTGATCTATGCGAGTGGCTGATTTCAATGTTTCTTCTATATCGTGAACGAACCTCTTGTCAAAGAACTCACGGGTTTTCGTCCCCACCGGAAAGCGCCACCCGGGTTTACCAATTTCAGCAACTGCCGCGGCGAGCAGCAGCTTGGGACGCTCGCGATCACGATGTTGGACTCCATTTTCAGGTCAGGACCAGAAGCGCTCCTTCCACTGGGGAATCGCCTTGGGATTCACCACGGTGTCCGGCGCCTTGCCATCGAGTATCGAAAGTATGCTCTGCGCCGCCATGCGTTGACCGGCCTCGAGCGATCCGGGATTATTTCCGATTATGTGCGGCGTCATGGTCAGCTTTGTCGGATCGACCTGCCGCAGGGGATTATCCATCGGAGTCGGCTCCTCATCGAAAACATCAAGGGCCGCGCCGGCGATAATCCCCTCGTTGAGAGCTTGCGCGAGGTCAGCCTCGTTGAAGACCTGGCCGCGCGAGGTGTTCACGATGTAGGCGGTCTTCTTCATCATCTTGAGCTGCGGCAACTGCATCATCTTCCGGGTTTCCCTGGTGAGGACGACGTGAATCGTCACGAGATCGGACTCCCGCAGCAACTCTTCAAACGAAACCATCTTGATGCCCAGCGAATCGACGGTTCCCTGCTCGACGAATGGGTCGTAACCGAGCAACTTCACATCCCAACCATTCAACCGTCTGGCGACGTTGCGGCCGATGCGCCCGACACCGATAATACCCACCGTCCGGCCGATCATGAGCGTGCCGCGGTTCTGAGGTTCTTTCCAGCCGCCCTGGCGCAGCCAGGCTTCGTTGAACTTGAGTCGTTTGAACAGCGTGACCATCAACCCCACTGTAGCTTCGGCGACGCCCATGTAGTTCTCCGGCGTCGGACTGTTGCAGCAGAGAATTCCCAGGTCCGTGGCCGCGTCGACATCGACGGTTTCAATGCCGATGCTCGACTTGACCACCGCCTGTAGATCGGGACATGAGTCGATAATGTCGCCGCCGATGAAATCACGGCCCGCCGGAAAGATGACAGCCGAGTCGCCGACTAGACCGATCAGCTCCCGCCGTTCGTAACGATAATCGCGAAAGTCATCGGAAGATTTTCCCAGCACCAGCTCGCAGCCGGCGCCGCGAAGCAAATCTTCGGCTATCTTCAAGCGGATCGGCCCGGTGAAACATACTTTTCGGTTCATCGCCATAGTTCTCTCAGCTCAGCTTGTAGAGTTTTTTTGCCGTCTCCGCGAGGAGCCACCTCTTGGCTTCATCGTCCAGGTCTTTCCGCTTTGCCAGGTGGTCGATATTCTCCGGAAACTCCGTGTCCCAATGTGGATAGTCCGAAGCGTAATAGATGACATTGTGACTTATGACATCCGTGGTGGCGCCGATCAGCGGCTCGTAATCTTCCGCATGGAAGTAAATCCGCCCCTCCTTGAAGTATTCCGTGGGTTTCTTTTTACACTGGGGCGCTTCCGTTGCTCCGCGTTTTTCCCACTCCTCGTTCATCCGGCCGAACCAGTACGGTGCCCAGCTACAGCCGGCCTCCATGAACGCAACGCGTAGTTTTGGGAACCTGTCGAAGACCCCGCGGAACATCATGCTCGTGCACTGCATCATCTGCGCAAACGAGTGAGACAGGGTGTGCACTTCGATAAACTGGTCGAACATGTCCGCGGCAAAATAATGCGGGCCGCGCACGGTGGCGTGAACCCCGACCATGACGTCAAGTTTTTCCGCTTCTTCATAGATGGGCCAAAAGCTCTCATGTCCCAGCGGCAGCCTTAATCCCACAGCCGGCAGCATCACACCGGGCAGCTTGAGCACATTGACGGCGCGCCGCAGTTCTTTGACCGCTTCGGAAACGTCCTGAAAAGCGACCAGCGCCACAGCCTTGAGCCTTGGACTGATTTTTTGAAATTCTTCCGAGACAAAATCGTTCCACGCCCTGGCATAAGCGACCGCCACGTCGGGCTCGCGTATCCAGCCGACGCTGAGACCGTTGGTGGGATAAAGTACCGCAGTGGAAACTCCGCCCTTGTCCATGGCTTCAAGCCAGCTACGCGCATCTCTGGCGCGGGTACCCAGCGTACCGCCAATGGAGCGATCCCAGCTGTCACGCGGCGTAAGCGTCGCCGCGCGGTCGCAATAACGCGCATCCATGTAGTGCTTAAGCTGGCTGTCTTCTTCAGTGATGTGGCCGTCGGCATCGATCACGTCGAATCTTTGCGTCATGATCGTTCACTCCTTACTGCTGTTTCTCTCAACCGTCTACGCCTCATGGGACTTGCGTGTCAAGAGACGCTTATGTCAAAAAAGATCCAAGGCTAAACCTGCTTCGGGCAGTTCGGCCGCGCCGCGGGCGTAGCTGCTGTTAGCGCTGAGACGATGAGATGAATGATATGTTTTCAAATGGAGAAGTCCTTTGCATCTAAACGAAACCTTGGCATCGCTGCGCTTCAGTTATCTATGTCATCGGCTGCCCGGGCTGAAATGGATCGGCAAAAACATGCCGCGGGCATGGCTTTTCAAATGGACGCAATGGGGCGCCGGCATCAGCATTTTTCTCTACGCGGCCGACCGCCGGCGCGCCCGGCACATGCGCCAGGCCATAGCCAAGCACATTGCGGCCGAGCAGATTCCCGGTCTGATCAAAAAAAATCTCGCGCACCGGAAATGGGTGAGAAATCTGGTCTATGCCTGGCCGAACTGGCGCGGGCGTTATCATGAGTGGGTCCGCTTCGAGGGTGAAGAGAATCTAATCGCCGCGTCACAGGGAAACGGCGGCGCTATCCTGCTGTCGGGACACGCCTACGGGTACAGCCGCATGGTCGTGCCCGTGCTTGCCCAGCGGGGTTACCGGGTTTATCGAATGGGCCGCGGTCAGCGCCCCGACCAGGCAAGCCGCTGGGGTCGTGAGATTGCGGCGATCCAGTGGGAGTACATCAACTATGGAGAGAACTACTGGCAGCATGTGTCTGCATTGCAGAAAATTCGTAAAGCCTTGCGAGCCAACGGCGTCATCCACTTTTCAGTAAAGGGTTTTTCGCACGGCGACCCTGCGCTGGAGATCGACTTCTTTTATGGAGGTTTTTTCCTCGATCCGGCGCTGCTTGAAATCATCGGGATTCTGCAGGCGCCGGTGCTGCCCTGTTTTGCGGTCTGCGATGAAGAAGGACGATTGGTCGTCACGATCTATCCTGCAATGGGGTCATCCAGGAAGGAAATCATGGACGGGTTTGGCCCACTCTACAGCACTTATCTGAAAGAGCGGCCTGAATTTTCCCAAATATGGAGGCGGGTCGTGCTAAAACAGGACGGCTGGTAAAACAAGCACACAGCGAAAGGCTTCAGAATTGTCCCCTACAGCTTGGTGTAACTTCCTTGGCCATCCATTCCATGCGTTCGAGAGTTTCCGAAATACTCGGCCGGCGCACGTCGAAGATCAACGTATCGACACCCGCGTCGCGGTATGCGCAAATATCCGAAGCAATTTCCTCCGCACCGCCCATAAATCGACGGCGGCGGCCATCGATCTTTTTCTCTCGATCAAAGAGCGAGCCCTTCATGGCAACGCGAAGCTCACTGGAATTTCGTCCCGCCGCCTGAGCGTATTCGCGTAAAGTTGCCACGTCTTTTTTCAGCTCTTCCGGCTCGAGAGGAATGGTTGGAACGCCGCCGATGGGATGCCAACCATCGCCCAATCGACCGGCGCGCCTGAGGGCCTGTTTACTGTGGCCGCCGATCCAGATCGGAATGCCCGGTTGCTGCACCGGTTTAGGCAGAAAAACGATATCGGAAAAACTACAGTACCTGCCGTCGAACGAAGGACTCTCTTTGGTCCATAGCTCGCGAAACGCGTGAATGTATTCATCGGTAACACGGCCCCTCTCCTGATAGGGCGGCGCCTTTAGAGTCTCGAACTCCTCCTTCATCCAACCGACGCCCAAACCGACAATCACCCGGCCGCCGGACAATACGTCGAGTGTCGCGAGCATTTTGGCCGTAATGATCGGATTGCGATACGGCGCAATCATGACGCTGGTGACGAAGCGTATCCGTCGGGTCACGCCGGCAAGAAAGCCCATGGTCATCAAGGTTTCAAGATGATAGCCGGCGCCAGGGTACTTGCCGTCTGTCGTGTAAGGGTACGGCACCGAAATATTCCGCGGCACGATAACGTGATCGGCGACCGTCACACAGTAGAAGTCGAGCGCCTCGGCTTGCTGCACAAAGCGCACGAGATCTGCCGATGTCATCGCCGCGCTTGAAGCCGGCAGGTGGAGTCCGAAGTGCATGGGATTCTCCATTGCAAATTTTATCGGGTTAGAATCTCAGCCGATTGAGGAGGTCTGGCGCAACAGTGTCCGCCGTATATGAAACCGGTTCGGCATAAAACCTCCGTAAAACGACAGCGGCCACTGATAGGTATCAGTGGCCGCCTCCAACACTAGTATTTGCGTGCTTCTATTCGTCGATCATCCCGCCGAATCGGCGAAAAACCGGGTATCCTCGATCGGCTCGACGGTTTTGTTTTCGGCCGAGTACGC
>CAYZXN010000147.1:0-4863 GCA_964482425.1 uncultured Syntrophobacteraceae bacterium
CAGCGCTTGAAAAGGATCGTAGGATACCATCTAACCATCTAGTTCCGTATAGAACTGCGTTCCTTCTGTATATTACGGTTCGCGTCGCTGTCACTTGGACTGGTATCACAATAGAGCCGATGATTTGTAAAGTTTTCTGTAAAAACGTTCTGTGAACCCATTTTCCTGCATCAGTGTTCCCTGAGTAGCCGCCCGAGGAAGGGTAGCCTTTCGTTTATTCCCACTATTCGCAGCGTCTGCCACAAACCGGCTTGATTGCTCGTCACGACCGGTAGGCCTGTATCGGCTTCAAGCGGTTCAATGGCTTCGAACGTACGCAGATTGCCGCACGAAATCAGAATTCCGTCAGCATCGTGCGCCGACTGCACGACCGCTCGGGCCAGCCGGTAAGTTTGTTCGGGGAATACCTTGCCCATATCGATGCTTTTTTTAAGTCCCATGCCTTGGATGGCGGCAACTTTAAAGCCCGACTTCTGCAAAACTTCGACAAGTCGCGCGTCGATGTCAGCGAGATATGACGTTGCGACTGCAAGACGCTGGATCTTCAGCGCGCGAAGCGCTTCGATCACCGCGGTAAGCGATGTGGTTGCTTTGATGCCGGTGGCTGCATGAATACGCTTCGTTAACTCCTGATCGTGGCCAAAGCCGCGGTAAAACGCGATGGCAGTGCCGGCCTGGAGAATCACGTCAACTTCCGCGGACGCCAGCTCCAGTGCCGCTCTCTCGACCTGCTCGGCGGTTTCACTGAGGGCTTCAACCGTGACATCGTGAATCAGGGTGCGCGTCTCCACCAGGCACACCCCGTCAGGCAGAGAGCGGCGCCATTCTTCAGCTCCGGCGGTTTCCGGAGAAGGCGAAATGCGTCCTATTTTTGCTCGCCAGCCGTACATAGCTTTTGTTGCTTACGGAACAAGAATGATTTTGCCGGTCGATTTTCGTGATTCCAACTGCCGATGCGCATCAGCGGCTTCAGAGAGTCGATAGGTTTTCCCGATCGTTACCGTCAGCTTCCCATCGGTAAGCCAGTTGAATAGAGCACCGGCACGCCGGAGAACGTCAGCGTGGGTTGCGACGTTGTGAGTCAGGCTGGGTCGCGAAAGGGTCAAGGAGCCTTTGGCATTCAAAATGGCCGTATCGAACGGCGGCACGGGACCGCTTGCTTGGCCGAAGATTACCAAGTGACCTAGAGGCGCCAGCGAGTCCAAGCTCTTCTCAAAGGTTTCTTTACCGACTGAATCGTAGGCCACGTTGACGCCTCTGCCATCCGTTAATTTCCGAACTTCCGTCGCGAAATCTTGTTCGATGTAGTCAATAATCACGTCAGCGCCGGCAGTTTGGGCGAGCCGGGCCTTCTCGTCAGTCGAGACCGTGCCGAAGACGCGCGCGCCCATCATCTTGGCGAGTTGGATCAGTAACAAGCCGGTTCCCCCGGCGGCAGCGTGAATCAAGACAGTGTCGCCGGGCTTTACCGGATAAGTGCTGTGGGTCAGATAATGAGCGGTCATGCCCTGGAGCATGATTGCGGCAGCAGCTTCGAATTCCACGGCAGGCGGGATTTTGTAGAGGTGCCACGCGGGGACGGCGCATAGCTCGGCGTACGAACCGTAACCGTTCGATACCCCATAAGCCACGCGGTCGCCGACTTTTATGCCGCCGACTCCGGCACCCAGCTCGACGACCGTTCCCGCCGCTTCGGCGCCCGGAATGTAGGGCAGGGGCCGGTGATGGTGGCCGCCCCAATGAAAACCCGAACGGTAATAAATATCGAGATAATTGACGCCGGCGGCCGCGATCTTTACCAAAACCTCACCGGCTTTCGGTGTTGGTTCCGGCACTTCCTCATAGCGCAGCACATCCGGTCCGCCGAGCTCATGTACGCGCACTGCTCTCATGAGATAACGGCCAACCTCAAGTTTCTAGAATGGCGATGACTCGCGCCGGCGCCGATTCGGTCTTCCATTTTACTGGCAGCGCAATCACTTGTGCTATCGGACCGATCTGGTCGAGATTAATCAGATTTTCAATTTGAAAGGTGACCTTGGGAAGGATCGTGCGGTGCACGCGCATGGCGCTTGCGAGGATTTGATCCGCATTCTGATAATCAGCACCCTTTTCCTCCTGCGCAAAATCGAAGCCCACAACCGCCGGTTTTTTGGACACAATCCACTCTGCCGCTTCCTTTGTGAGATAGGGCGAATCGTTCCACCATTTCGGATCGGTCGTGTCATGGCCCTTGGGCCAATCGGTTCTAAGGAAGAGCATGCCGCCTTCGGGAATCCCGATACCTTGCTGTTTCAGCTTGTGCTCCGCGCTATCCAGGTCGGCTGGCGTAATGACGGCGCGTGCCACACCCTTGGAGGTCAGGTCCAAAACCACCGCCTTACCGACCATTGGTTCGAGCGGCAGCTGCTCTACGGAAGGCTTGTCGCGAAAGAAATGGTGCGGCGAATCAATATGCGTGCCAACGTGTACGGTCATCTGCACGACGTTTGAAACAAATCCCTTATCCTCCCAATTGATAATCGGCCTAAGCTTGAAATAATTTTCATCGGGAGCAAACGGCGCCGAATCACATTCACCGACGGTCATACTGAGGTCTACAATTCGCATATCGTTACATCCTTTCGACGCGAGGATGACGTCATCATTCGCCGGATCGTACTTCAAAGTCAACGGTGTTCGGCGCGATCGCGCGATGGTGAATAGACGGACAAGGCAATCCACGGCGGGTTTGGCCGGCACTCGTCATTCACAGACCGACGGGTTTTGCCCCGGGGGTTCGTTATAGCGTCGCGGTGTTTACTGTGAGGGGCGCAATCGGGGAGCGGGGCGCAACAACCGAAGCCATGGACCGAGTGAGCGGATTTTTTCGATGGACCAGAGACGCTCGATAAACATTGCGGCTGTTTTCGGGGATATCAATTCCGCTGCGCATTCGCGGAATTTATCTTCGAGGTCTGCACGCGCCAGCGGCTTTTTCGGATGCCCAGTGGCGATGATTGCCCGCCGCCGGTAGCTTCGCCCGTCATCGAGCGAGATTTCGATCTTCGCCTGAGAGCCCAGATTGCCCGATGACTTGAGCTTCGGCATCCGCTGCAGCTCGACTTTTCTCATGAGCCTGACAATCGCCGGATCGCGCGCGGTCACATCGGTGAATTCGCCGAGACCGGCTTGGCGGCGCGCCAGCGCAACTGCTGCGGAGAAGGGCAGGCTGAATTTCCCTTCGAGGCCCGTCGCGGGTCGTTGGTAGACCAACGGCAACGCCGCATCGGGATCCAGGCCGACGCAAATTTTTCTTACCTGTCCGGGCTGGATGTCATGTCGCCTCGATAACTCGATGATCGCGTCGAGGGCTGGGTGTAACACCGCGGCGCAGGGATACTTTTTGATCGCAATGCCGGGACGGATCAAAAAGTGCGGCCGACCTAGTTTAATCAGCCTGCGCTCCACTGTGTTAGCGCATGCCGCGCTGAAATAGCCCATGGGATCGTCAAACACATCCGTCGAGGCGGTAAAACCGCTGTGCGCCAAGGTCGCGGCGACCACGCCGTTTTCTGCGGCATGCCCTGCGTTTAAGGACTTAGCCATTGTCCCGCGGTGGGCGCGCACTCCGGAGGCGAGAGTTGCGGCGATGCCCAGAGCGCGGCTGGTCTGAATGGGCTTTAGCTTGAGCAGATGCGCGCAGGCGGCAGTCGCGCCGAACACGCCGATGGTTCCCGTTGGATGAAAGCCGTTAAGGTAGTGACGCGGGTCGATGGCATCAGCCAGCCGGCAGGCTACCTCCATGCCGACGATATAAGCCTGCAGCAGTTCTAATCCCGTTGCATTTATTTTTTCCGCAACCGCCAGAGCGGCGGCCATGACAGGTGTGGTCGGATGGGTGAGTTGTCCGAAGGGCCGCGACGGCAAGGTCGCGAGCTGGACGTCATCGTAATCCAGAACATGGCCGCGAATGCCGTTGGCGAGGGCCGCGTGCTGTGCCGTAAGCTTTATGCCGGTTCCAATGACCGTCGCTTCGGCTTTCGAGGACAAGGTCTGAAGGTAGCGATCTATGTGACGGCTAGCGTCTTGTGTCGCGCCGCCCGTCATTGTGGCAAAACCGTCCAGCAGATGTTCTTTGGCGAAGTGTTTTAGTTTCTCAGGAAAACGCGCTCCGGCTCTTGACACGTATCGAGCAATTGAATGCGAAACCGATTCTGACTGCCGGCCGTTCATTTTAGACGCGTGGCGTCAAGGCAGGTGAAGAACGAGATTGTTAGCGCTTGCGGCGGACGGCTTTTTTCGCGGTTGGTTTGGCGTGAGCGATTTCTTCCACGGCGCCGTCGGCGACAGCGCCTTCCAGCTTGGGGTAGATATTGTCGCGCAACCACTTTTCATCCCACCATTCGAGAGGCAGTACGGCGATACCGTGCAAATAAACCCCATAGTGCAGGTGGTCGCCGGCAGCAAGCCCGGTCTCACCGGTTCTGCCGATGGTTTGTTGCTTTTTAATGGAATCGCCTTCCTTGACGTCGGTCGAGCTCAAATGGGAGTAAAGAGTAGCCAGCCCCAACCCGTGATCCAGGATGACGGTATTGCCATAGATGCCCAAGTCTCCGACGAAAGTCACGACCCCATTGTTGGCGGCTTCAACCGGATACCTTTTGGTGACCGAGAGATCGAAACCGAGATGGTAGGCATGATCGATCGTCTCGCCGTTATAGACATACGTTCTCGCGTCGGCAAAATTGGCTTCGACCTTAGAGTTGGAAAGCTGGGTGAAGGGCCCGCTCCAGAGCATGGAGCCCGAAGTCCTTTGAGTAGCCTCTTTGATTCGTTCCTCGTTTTCCCGCCGCAGATCGCGGTTCACTTTTACAAAGACGT
>CAYZXN010000148.1:0-5701 GCA_964482425.1 uncultured Syntrophobacteraceae bacterium
TACCGCAATCTCAAGAAGGCGTACGGCGGCAAAGTTTTTCTGATCAATCCGAACTACCAGGAAATAGAAAAAGATCCATGCTATCCCAATCTCGCGGCGCTGCCGGAAGTGCCGGATGAACTGCTCATATTGATCCCGACACGCGCGGTTTTGGCGACGTTGGAAGAGGCGACCAGACTCGGCGTCAAGTCGGCGACTATTTACACTGCCGGCTTCGGCGAGGGCGACGATCCCAAGGGCAAAGAACGCGCTCAGGCGATGAAAGAACTGTGCGAGCGCACAGGCTTTGTCATCTGCGGGCCGAACTGCATGGGCTCGTACTCTCTATCCGAAGGGCTGTGGACCTTTCCGACTTCGACACCGTTGTTGAAAAAAGGACCGGTGGGTTTGATTTTTCAGAGCGGCGGATCGCTGGGCAACTGGATTAAAGGCGCCACCGAGCGCGGCATCGGCTTTACCTATGCGGTTTCCAGCGGCAATGAGATCAGCCTCGATCTGGTCGACTACCTGTCTTTTATGGTGGAGCATGCCGAGACCAAGGTTATTTTGCTGATGGCCGAAGGCATTCGTCGTCCGGATGAGTTCATGGCGGTGGCGAGCGAGGCGCTCAACAAGAACAAGCCCATACTGGTCGTCAAGCTTGGCCGATCCGAGATGGGTAAGCGCCAGGCGATTTCCCATACCGGCGCCTTGGCCGGGGCCGACGAAGTGTTCGACGCCGTATGCAAGCGCCTGGGCTTGATCCGCTGCCCGACCTTGGAGGATTTGACGGAGATGACCCTGGCCTTCATGGCGGGTCGTTACCCACGCGGCAGCCGCGCGGCCATTGTCGTCAATTCCGGCGGCATGAAAGGGCTGATCTGCGATCACGTCGAAGAGTTGAACACCAACTTGGCTGTGCTCAGCGAAAAAACGAAGGAGGCCGTGCGGCCGCTGATTCCGGCGGAGCTGGCTGTGGAAAATCCGCTGGAATGCGGCGTTGCGGGTTTCGGCGACGAGCAGGGTTTTATCAACATCGTCAAGCTGCATGCCGAAGATGACGGCGTCGATCTGCTTGCGATTCATGGCGAGTTGCCGCGCTTTCCGGAGAAACGAGAAGCGACCCTTTTCAAGAATCTCGCAGCCGCCACAGACAAGCCGATTCTTGCCTTTGCCCGGTCGACCTACAGTTGCACCGATGAAAGCCGGACCTTTCAGGAACAAGCGGGCCTTCCGTTTTTACAGGCGATCAAACCGACCTTGCGCGCGCTGGCCGGCCTGGGTTTGTATGGCGAGAGAAAGCGGCAAGGCATTCCGAGCTTGCCGGCGGCAAATGGCAGGGCGGAAGACCTCCAGGGCGACAATCTCAACGCGCTGTTGCAAAGTCGCGGCATCGCCTTGCCGAAGCAAGCTCTGGCCGGCACTGCCGCGGATGCAGCAGCAAAGGCGAAGGAGATAGGCTTTCCCGTAGCGTTAAAATTAATCGCCGCGGAAGTGGTCCACAAAACCGAATCCGGCGCGGTGGTTCTTGGCTTGAAGAGCGGTGAAGAGGTTCAGACGGAAGGGCAAAAGCTTTTGAGCAAAACGCTCGGCAGAGGTCATTTGCTAATCCAGGAAATGGTTGAGGGCACCGAAGTTTTGCTGGGCGCGCGCACGGACCCGCAATACGGCCCATTTCTGATGGTCGGGCTCGGCGGCATTTTCGTCGAAGTCCTAAAAGACGTGTCGATCCGACTGCTGCCGGTGGATGAGCGAGAAGCGCGCGCCATGCTGCAAGAGTTGCGCGGTTTCAAAATCCTGCAAGGCGTGCGCGGCCAAAAACCGCGCGATATCGATGCGCTGGTGAAAGCAATGGTTGGCTTGTCGGAGGTCTTCGCGGCGCAGCGCAGCCATCTCGCCGATATGGAAATAAATCCCTTGATGGTGCGGCCGCAAGGGGGCGGAGTGGCGGCAGTGGACGTTCGGCTGGTACGGACGTAGATCGACGTTAGCCATACCAACAAGCGATCGCGCGATGACCGTACGCGCTTGGATCTATTCTGAAAACGATTTTGCGCGGCGCCTGCGGAGGCATTCCACTTCACGCGCTTCGCTTCCGTAAACCAGCGGATATCGCTTCAACGGTCCGTCACCAGCTTGTTCGGAAGCTCGTCGCGGTCGTCATCCTGGCGTGGAAAGTGAGTCGCTAAGATTTCGCCGCATCGTTCGATCGCCTTGCAAAAGGCATCGCAGGCTTTTCCGGATTTCAAACCTGCCGTAAGAATCCTCACGATCTCATCCCAGGTGCCGGGTGCGACTTTTTCGGCAATGCCTCGATCGGCGAGGACTTCGACCTGGTGCTCCAATAACGATACAAAGATCAGAATCCCAGTGTGCTCGCGGGTATAGTGGAGATTGTTCCGGGTGAATTCGGCTAGGCACTGATCGTCAACCGCTTCAGCGATACGATTGGCGGAGACGAGACGTCGCTTGACGGCCGGTATGCGGCCTAGAAGAAAGCCAGCCGTAGCTCCGATTACCGGCCATAAGTAGAAGTAGGGCGAGCCCCAAGGGTGATCCCAGAGCCATCCCGCGAGTGCGCCTATGAAGAGACCCGCAATGAGGGTCGAGAGCTCGACTTCGGTGTAGCGCGCGCTGGATGAAACCATCATCGGCACGATCTCTCCGGAAGTCCTGGTTTCCGCGTCGATGACGGCCTGATGAATACGGTCTTTCTCTGCTTCGGTGAAAAAATTCTCCGCTCGCATGTTCACCAACGGCCCGAGGCTCCGCCGCCGCCGAATCCGCCGCCACCGCCGCCGAAACCCCCTCCCCCGCCAAAGCCACCGCCGCCGAAACCGCCACCCCACCCGATCGGGGTATAATGCCGGCCGCGGGTTGCCCACATTCCACTTCTGCGCCGGTTGCGGCTAGAGCCCATGGAGGAGAGCGCCATGATCACCAGCAATACGATCAGCAACAGAATCTGGCTAAGCCCGGAAGCACCACCGTCTGCGGGTTTTTGCCGTGCGGTTTCCGGCAGCGGTTCGGCCCTGATCACTTTCTGCACTGCATCGATGCCGGCGATAATCCCTGCGGCATAGTTGCCGGCGCGAAAGTTCGGAACGATGTACTGGGTAGTGATTTGATTGGCTACGGCGTCGGGCAAAATTCCTTCGAGTCCGTATCCCACTTCGAGCCGCAAGCGGCGGTCCTTGAGAGCGACCACAAGTATGACGCCATTGTCGAAGCCTTTCTTGCCGATCTGCCACTTTTCGGCCACGCGGATGCTGAAGTCCTCGAGGGAATCACCTTCAAGGGAAGGCACCGTCAGCACCGCAATCTGGTGGCCGGTCTCCTGTTCAAATTTCTCGAGCTGCTGTTCCAGGGCGCGGGTTTGATCCGGCGAAAGAGTCTTGGCGTAATCGTTTACCCGCCCGCGTAACGCCGGCACGTCCAGAGCATACGCCGGCGCTGACGCCTTGAAGACGGCAAATAAGATCAGGGTCAGAATAAAACCCAGAAACTGCTGCCGTCGGTGTTTCATGAAGCTGTTGGATCGGGAGACAAGTCGAGCTTGTTCAACAGTCGCCCGGATTAAAATTTAACCTGCGGCGGTCTCTGGGCACCCTCGTCGGCGGTGAAGGTCGGCCGAACCTCAAGGCCGAGAAGGAACTTTGCCGTCAAATTGGTGGGGAAAGAACGCACGGCGGTATTGTATTGCGCCACACTCTCTATGTAGCGCTTGCGCGCCACGGTAATGCGGTTTTCGGTGCCTTCCAATTGAGCCTGCAAATTCTGAAAGTTCTGGTTGGCTTTCAAATCAGGATAGCGTTCGACGACCACCAGCAAACGGGATAAAGCGCTGGAGAGCTGGCTTTGGGCTTGTTCGAATTGTTTGAAAGCCTCGGGGTTGTTGAGGGCGTTGGCATCGACATTTACAGAAGTAGCTTTGCTCCGTGCTTCAATCACCTGTGTCAGCGTATCCTTTTCAAACTCCGCTGCGCCTTTCACGGTGGCTACCAGATTCGGGACAAGGTCGGCGCGCCGTTGGTATTGATTCTGAACTTCGGCCCACGCGCCTTTCACTTCTTCATCCATACGCTGCAGGCTGTTATATCCGCAGCCGGTAGCGGCAAACAAAAACGCAAGCGCAAAGACATTAAACATGGTTGAGCGGGATCGAAGTGAGCGCATGAATAGGATCCTTTCTCTGGCGGCGATCTCAGGTGAAGAATGGCAGAGGCAGCCGCGAGCATCAAGAGGCGTTCGTGGATCCAGCCGAAATCCGCGGCAATGGTCATAGTGTGGCGATCAAGCGGCTGATGCTGGACGCGTAAAGCCCCAAAAGACAAGCTTTATAGTATTACTGCTTGTCATGAGTTCCCGGAGCCTTCGCTCTCAATGTCGGTGGTGTCCGGCATGATCAAACAAAATGAAACCGATTGACTCGTTCGGCGCAAAAAAAGGCCCACCGAGAGGTGGGCCTTTGAAGTTGGGTTGGCGGTGAAATTAACCCTGCGCTTGTGCTCCGACTTGCGGGCGCCACTTGTCGAAGCGCCTTTCGATTCGCGTTAGTATCTCCATTCCGATCATGCCGGTGAGCGCGAAAATGAGAACGCCGACAAAAACTTTATCGGTTTGAAAGGTCGCGCCGGCAACCGTGATCATAAAGCCGATTCCTGCCGTAGCGGCGTACAACTCGCCGACCATGACGCCAACGATGGCCCGGCCCAAGCCCAGCCTCAAACCCGTAAGGATGAAAGGAATAGTCGAGGGAAGAACCACGGTCTTGAACAGCATCCACTCCGAGGCGCCGAAGCTGCGTGCGGCGGTGAGTAGATTGTAAGGCGTGGTTTTGACTCCGTCCCGAGTATTGATCAATATCGGAAAGACTGCGCCAAGAAAAATAATACCGACCTTCGAGAGAATGCCGATACCCAGCCAGATGATCACCAGGGGCAGTAGGGCTACGCGGGGGGTGGCGTTCATCGCATTGATGAAAGGATCGAAGATGTAGCTCATTCTTTTGTACCAGCCGACCATGATGCCGAAGGGGACGGCGACAATGGCTGAAAGAAAATAGCCCCAGAAGAGCTCCAGACCGCTGACGTAGAGGTCGTTGTAAATTTCGCCCGAGCCGAATAGCTGAATCGCGGCAGCAAAAATAAGGGAAGGAGCGCTCATGAACATGGGATTGATCAGTTGCAAGATGTTGCCGACCAGCTCCCACAAGATCAAAAAGGTCGCCACGCTCGCGGTGCCGAGGATTTTTTGCTCGTTGTTGAGATAGAATTTGTAGAGTTTCGATGCTTCGGCAACCCGTACGTCAACCAATAGTTCTTCAGCGGATTGATCAGCCATGGCTCGTATCCTTTCGCAATTTGGTGGTCACTTCTTGATCGGACGGTTCTATAGCGCTGAGACGTGATTCGATGAGGCTGTTAAGCACCTTCACAAACGTGGGACCGGCGGACTGCAGCTCTTCAAGGTGGTGCAGCGACAGCCTCTGCAGAAACTCTTCCCCTTCATGGGTGAGCTTGACCAGTACCTGCCTGCGATCTTCAGTGGCTCGCAGCCGGCACAGAAAACCCCGGTCGGCCAAGCGGTCAATGAGCTCGACCGTGCTGTGATGCTGCAGCTGCATCCTTTCAGCCAAGACTCCAATGGTGGGCTTGGCTCCATCGGGCAATCCTCTAACAGCCAGGAGAAGCTGGTGTTGCTGGGGCTCGATACCTGCGCT
>CAYZXN010000149.1:0-4142 GCA_964482425.1 uncultured Syntrophobacteraceae bacterium
ACTTTGACGATCCTGACGGCAAGCTCAACGACGCCGACAGCGCTCCGTTCATGCCCAAAACGATTGTGAGCAATCCTTTTTTCGATTGGGCTAACGACCGCCATCCGCGAACCCGCTGGAGCGAGACGATTGTTTATGAACTGCACGTCAAAGGGTTCTCGAAAAACTTACCGGAAATTCCCGAAGAGCTGCGGGGAAGTTATGCAGGCCTCGGTCACCCTAAGGCGATTGAATACTTGACTCGACTGGGCATTACCGCGGTGGAACTGATGCCCATTCATCAATTCATTCAGGATTCTCATTTGTTGAAACGGGGCCTGCGGAACTACTGGGGCTACAATTCCATCGGTTATCTGGCGCCGCACAACGAATACTCGGCAAGCGGACAAACAGGGCAGCAGGTGCAGGAATTCAAACAGATGGTCAAGGCGCTGCATGAGGCCGGCATCGAAGTCATTTTGGACGTTGTCTACAACCATACCGCCGAGGGCAATCATTTAGGTCCGACGCTTTCATTCAAAGGGCTCGATAATGCGGCGTATTACCGGCTCATGAGTGATGAGCGCAAGTTCTATATGGACTACACCGGAACCGGCAATAGCCTGAACATGCGCCACCCGCACGTGTTGCAGTTGATCATGGATTCGTTGCGCCACTGGGTTCTCGAAATGCATGTCGATGGCTTCCGGTTCGATCTGGCTTCGACCTTGGCGCGTGAGCTTCACGACGTGGACCGGCTTTCGGCTTTCTTCGATGTCATTCAACAAGATCCAGTGATCAGCCAGGTCAAACTAATTGCCGAACCCTGGGATATTGGCGAGGGCGGTTATCAGGTCGGAAATTTTCCGCCTGTATGGCTGGAGTGGAACGGCAAATACCGGGACTGCGTGCGCGATTACTGGCGCGGGCAGGATCAGACTCTCGGAGAATTCGCATACCGTTTAACCGGCAGCCCCGACCTTTACGAGGCGACGGGAAGAAGACCCTATGCCAGCGTCAACTTTGTCACCGCTCACGACGGCTTCACCTTGCACGATCTGGTTTCCTATAACGACAAGCATAACGAAGCTAACGGCGAAGAAAACCGCGATGGCGAGAGTCATAACCGCTCGTGGAACTGTGGCGCCGAAGGAAGCACCGACGATCCGGAAGTAAACGCTCTGCGGGACCGGCAGAAACGAAACTTTCTCGCCACGCTTTTCTTGTCTCAAGGGATTCCGATGCTGCTCGCTGGAGACGAGGTGGGCCGTAGCCAAAACGGCAACAACAACGGTTACTGCCAGGACAACGAGATCTCCTGGTTCGATTGGGGGTCAGCGGACAAGGATCTGTTGGAATTCACGACCAGACTGATTCAGTTGCGCAAGCAGCACCCGGTGTTTCGCGGCCGCCGATGGTTCAAGGGCCGTCGCATTCACGGCGCGGAAGTAAAGGACATCGGTTGGTTTACCCCCGATGGAGTGGAGATGGCGGAGGAACACTGGGGTGAGGGATTCGCCAAAGCCCTGGGAGTTTTTCTCAATGGAGAAGGCATCGATAGCCCGGATCCGCGCGGCGAGCGGGTCGTCGACGATAGCTTTTACATGCTCTTCAACGCGCATTACGAACCGCTGCCGTTCATTGTGCCGAAGGAGGATTGGGGTAAAGAGTGGAAGGTGGTGCTGGATACCGGTCAGCCCCTGCCGCAAGAACAGGAGCACGTCTACAAGTCCGGAGATGAAATCCAGGTGGAGTCACGCTCTGTAAAGGTGCTCCGTCGTGTCGCCTGACGTGCGAGCGACTTATCGAGTTCAGTTACATAGCGGTTTCGGCTTCACCGATGCCGCCGCCATCGCAGCTTACCTGGCCGAGCTTGGCATCAGCCATCTCTATTGCTCACCCTATCTACAAGCAGCTCCGGGCAGCACGCACGGTTACGACGTGGTGAACCCGCATAAGGTCAACGAGGAACTCGGCGGAGCCGAGGGTCATGCCCGCTTGTGCGCGGCGCTCGAAGAAAATGGGCTTAAACAGGTGCTCGACATCGTCCCCAACCACATGGCGATCGGCGGGAGAGAAAACCCCTGGTGGTGGGACGTGCTCGAGAATGGGCCCTCCAGCCGTTACGCCGCCTATTTCGACGTCGACTGGGATCCGCCCGAAGCAAAATTGCGCAACATGGTTCTTCTTCCAGTGTTGGGCGACCATTACGGGCGGCTCGTTGAACGGGCCGAACTGAGTCTTGAGCGTGAAGGGGCACAGTTTATCATCCGGTATCACAATCAAGTATTTCCGGTGTCGCCGCGATCGTTGGATGATCTCATCGCAAGCGCAGCCGAACGGTGCGATTCGAACCATCTGGCATTTATCGCGGATGCGTTGGGACAGCTCCCGCCCTCAAGTGCAACGGATTGGGATGCGGTACGCAAGCGTCACCGGCATAAGGAGGTTCTGCGAGAACAACTGATGCGTCTGTGTGAAGAGCAGCCGAAAGTGGCGGCGGCTCTGGATCAGGTCGTAAAGGAAGTAAATTCGAATCCCGATCGGTTGGATGCTTTACTGGATCGTCAGAATTATCGTCTGGCTTTCTGGCGCACGGCGGGTCGCGAATCCGGATACCGGCGCTTCTTCGACATTAATACACTGGCCGGTTTGCAATCGGAGGACGTGCAGGTGTTCGCACAGACCCACGCGCTTATCCTCGACTGGCTCAAACGGGAGGTGCTGGACGGTGTTCGCGTCGATCATCCCGACGGCTTGCGCGACCCTGAGCAGTACTTCAACCGCTTGCATACGGCCTGCCCGCGCGCCTGGATCACAGCGGAGAAAATCCTCGAGCCCGGTGAGCGGCTTCGTGAGTCATGGCCCATAGCCGGAACCACGGGATACGACTTTATCTATCGAGTGAACAATCTTTTCGTCGATCCGGCGGCAGAGAGGGCGCTGACGGAGTTTTACGGCGAGTTTACCGGCGAGCCCTGCGATTTCTCGTCTATCGTGCATGAAAAGAAGCATTTGATCTTGCGCGAGCTTTTGGGCAGCGATCTTAACCGGCTCACCGCCCTATTCGTCGACATCTGCGAGCGCAATCGGCGACACCGCGACTATACGAGGCACGAGCTGCACGAAGCTTTGCGCGAGGTGATCGCGCGCTTTCCGGTCTATCGCACCTACGTGCGCGCCGAGGCTGCGATAGTCACGGATGACGACGTCTGCACCATCACCGGAGCCATCGAGGCGGCAAAAGCAAATCGGCCGGAACTGGACGGTGATTTGCTCGATTTCCTCGGCGATATCCTGACACTGCGGCATCGAGGGGAACTGGAAACGGAGCTGGTCATGCGCCTGCAGCAGCTAACCGGTCCGGTAATGGCCAAGAGTGTCGAGGATACCGCTTTCTATTGTTTCCATCGTTTCATATCGCTCAACGAGGTGGGGGGAGATCCCGGACATTTTGGCTTGCCGCTCGAGCAATTCCACGCCGCCTGTGCCGAGGCGCAGGCGCGCTGGCCACTGACGATGCTGGCGACATCCACCCACGACACCAAGCGCAGCGAGGATGTCCGCGCGCGACTTAACCTGTTGTCGGAAATGCCCGGGCCATGGGGCAACGCGGTAGCCAAATGGGCGGAGATGAACGAACGATACAAATCCGATGGCTTGCCGGACCGTAACATCGAATACCTGCTGTATCAGACCTTGGTCGGCGCTTGGCCCATTGGAACGGACCGGACGGTCGCCTACATGGAAAAAGCCTCACGGGAGGCAAAAGCGCATACGTCTTGGACCGATCCAAACCCGGTTTACGATGATGCGTTGCGCTCCTTTGTGGAAGGGGTCATGACCAACTGTGAGTTTGCGACCGATCTTGAGAGATTCGTTAAACCGCTCATCGAGCCCGGCCGTATCAATTCATTGGCGCAAACATTGATCAAACTCACTGCTCCGGGCGTGCCGGATTTCTACCAGGGCACAGAGCTTTGGGATTTGAGTTTAGTCGATCCCGACAACCGTCGCCCGGTCGACTATGAATTGCGCCGCCGATTGCTTGGGGAAATGACAACAATGAAACCCGAGGAGGTATGGAGCCGTGCCGATGACGGACTGCCCAAAATGTGGGTGATCCATAAGACGCTCGAGCTGCGGCGGCAAAAGCGAATGTT
>CAYZXN010000150.1:0-3712 GCA_964482425.1 uncultured Syntrophobacteraceae bacterium
CATGGGAATCCGAAGAAATGATCACTTCAAAGCCTGCATTCTCGCCATTGACCGCCATACAGTACCTCCTTTTTAACTTCAGCTTGGTATTGGGTTGTGCTTTAGTTCACTCGTTCTATGCGATGCTCTATCACCGCGACCGATGAACCGTCAAGATTACAGGCTATCCGAGAGCCGTGTTCGTGATCTCTGTGTCCTCTGGGTCTCTGTGGTGCAAAGGTTCGAATTATTCACCGCCGGGTCGCCGCGGCGTCGCGATCATGACTTTCGCCGTTGATTTAGAACAGCCCTTCTTTCTCCAGCTTGCGCACCACTCGCTCGTCGACGATGTCTTCGACCTTGACCTTGCGGATCTGCTCGCTGCTTTTCCCCAGCAGGCGAATGACATTGCGCAGGCCGTCGGCGTTGGGATAAATGCGCCGGTCATAAAGCGTCCGCATTACGTCGTAACCCGCCTGAGCGTCCTCCGGTTTGGCTAGACGCAGTTCTCTGGCAAGGCTTTTCAACACGGCTGCCTTATTGGCGGGATTGTTGATGAAGGCGATGCTGTCCATCATGGCGCGCAATGCCCGCTCGGCGACTTCCGGCGTGCGGTCCACCAGGCTGCGCCGGGCCATGATGCCAAGCCCCTGGTACGGCACGCCGATCTTGGCCAGATCGGCCAATATCCGGTAGCCCTGCCGTTCCATTTGCGCGCCGAAGGTGTAACCCAGATAGGCGCCGTCGACGATGCCCTGGCTGAGCGCCTGGGCGATGACCGACTGATCGCCGAGCACGCGGAACTGAATGTTATCGCGCTCGGGATTGAGCCCCCACTTTTCAAATGCGAGCATCGAAAACATCCATACGCCGCCGCCGATGCTCTGCACGCCGATCCTCTTTCCCTTGAGCTCGGCCGGCGCCTTGATATTCGGCGCGACGACAAAGGTGCCGTCGAGCTTGTTGATCAGACCGGCGATAAAGGCGAGATCGAGCCCGCCGGCCATGGCGCCGATGGAAGAACCGGTGGCCGAGCCGACGTGGAACTGGGTCTCACCGGAGGTCAGCGCCGACATGCCGATGGCCGCGTTGCGCACGTTGACGACAGTGGCATCGAGGCCGTGCTTTTGGAAGATGCCCGCGTCGCGCGCGACGAACAACACGCCGCTGCGCTCGTTCAAGCCGCCGAAGGTGAAGACCGCCTTGTGCGGCGCCGCTGCGGCGTGGAGGCCAAGCGGAAACGTTGATAAACACACCGCGACGAAGAACAATACTCTAACGCTATATTGCATCAGTCCCCCCTTTTTACTGCGGACTTTTATATGCCGTGCGCGTGTCCGACTGCAAACGGCCGAGAGGAGATTTTGACGCCGCAACGTTCTTGACGGATCAAACCGGCTAACAAGGTCCATAAGAGACGCTAGGCTACGCGCCGACAATGCACGTCGATGATCGTCGAGAAGGTCTGTCCTCTGGTGACAAGCATGCCCGGCAACTCTGGTGCGGCAAGATACCTGGCTACCGGTCTTTTGGAATCACTACCAAACCGATCGCCGCCATCACGGCAAGCCCACCGCCGACGAGAAAAGGGGCAGGAGCGCCGTACCAATCCCACAGGAGCCCGGCAAGGAGGCTTGCCGGAAACGCCGCTATGCCCAGCGCGGCATTGAAAATTCCATAAGCCGTCCCACGTAGGTTTTCGGACACCAGGTCCGCCACTAACGCGCTGGCCGCTCCCTGAAAAGCGCCGTAGTACAGGCCATACCCCGCGTAGAGAATCCAAGCATGCAAGGGCGAAGACGCGAAGGCGAAACCGAAGTAGATGATAGCGTAGATGATCCACCCGGCAACGATCAGGCCGCGACGGCCAAGGACGTCGGAGAGCGCTCCGCCTTTGGTCGACGATAGGCTGATGACAAGGTTAAAACCCGCTACGGCCAGAAAAATCTCGACCATCGATAAGCCGAGCGTTTGTGCCCGGAGCATAAGGAAGGCATCGCTGGAGTTGCCGAGCGTGAAGAGTACCAGGACGGCGATGAATCCCCAAAAGCGGCCGTCGAACCCGGACCAGCGAAAGGTAGGTTTTGCCGCCGCCGTCGATTTCGGTTTCTCCTCCACCCACCCCGCCAGTACCACTACGGCGGCAAGGCCGGGAATAACCGCGAGTAGCACAAGCCACAAGTATGTGTCCAGAGTCAAAGTCAGACTGTCTCTTTGGCTTAAATAAAGCACCAGCGCTCCGGTCAGCAGGCCTATGACAGCGCCGGTTTTATCCATCGCCTTTCTGAAGCCAAAGGCCCTGCCGCGCTGCTCAGGCGGCGTGACATCGGCGATCAGCGCGTCTCGCGGCGCGGACCGGATGCCTTTGCCCACTCGGTCGAGGAAACGAATGGCGAGCACTACTCCCCAGCCGGCAGTGGCGAAGTAAAGCAGAGGTTTGGTGAAATTGGAAAGTCCGTAGCCGCACAGCGTCAGGGCTTTTCTTCGCCCAACCCGGTCCGATAAATAGCCAGAGATTAGCTGAAGCAGAGTTGCAGTGCTTTCGGCGATCCCTTCGATCAGGCCGATGATTCCCACCCTGACGCCCAAAATATTGCTTAAGAAAAGAGGCAAAGTCCGGACCGTTACTTCGCTCGACAGGTCATTTAGGAGGCTGACAACCCCCAGGGCTTTGACAGTTCGGTTGATCGCGGGCGCCTGATCGTTGGCTGCAGCGGAATCTCTTACAGGTGGCATTGTCTACCTCCTAACCGGAGATTCGGATCAGAAGGGTAATCGACGCGCGCCCACAGGGTCAGAGTGAGCTGCCTCGGGTTTGGCGGACGCGAAATTGAATTACACCGCGGGTCAGCGCCGACATGTTGAGGGTTGGATTGCGTATGATAAAGACGGCGGCGTCGAGCCCAAGCGGCGACGCTGGCACAAACAGCCTGGTGTTTCATTACTCCTCCTGATTCTCGTGCTTACCTGTATCGCCGCGCCAACACGATTTGCAAGGGAAGAAAGATGGATAAGGGACTTGCAACGGGCGGGATTTCAATCCTGCGCGTTCGAAGTTCAAGATTCAGTGTGCTATTCTGAAGTACCTTCCGAAAGTGGCAATCTATCGCACTTGGTAGTGCGTGTCCGCGCCAAAGTCGGGCGTTTAAATCCTTCCAACAAAACGGCTCATGCGTATGCGATGGGTCCGAGTGTTGAACCACAACAGGACCGGTATCTGCAGGGACGTTGCAGCATAAAGAACGTCTACACCTAAGTAACTTAAGGAGCCTTCGATGACAGTAGAGTTTTCCGATTTTAAACTGCATCCGGCATTGATGCAGGCGCTCACCGAGCTCGGCTATACGACGCCAACGCCCATTCAATCAGGGATGATTCCGCTCATGCTCAGTGGCGTTGACGTGATCGGGCAAGCCCAAACCGGCACGGGCAAAACGGCGGCTTTCGCGCTGCCGATTCTCAACAACCATCAACCGGACAAAACCCCTCACGCGCTGGTGCTTACGCCTACCCGTGAGCTCGCTCTGCAAGTGGCCGAAGCCATGCAAGGCTACGGACGCCATCTCGGCGTCCATGTGCTGGCCGTTTATGGCGGTCAGGGTTTTGGCGAGCAGATCAAGCAGCTGCGCCGCGGCATTGATATCGTCGTCGGCACGCCGGGACGTTTGCTCGATCTGCTGGACCGCAAGGTATTGGACTTTAGCGCCGTCAAGACTGTCGTGCTCGACGAAGC
>CAYZXN010000151.1:0-9795 GCA_964482425.1 uncultured Syntrophobacteraceae bacterium
CGGTCGGTTTCTCTCTCGTGCGCAATGTCGCTGGCAGCCGGGTGCACCCGGCTGTTCAAAAAGTCGACCCAGATTCGCGCCTTGGCCCTTTTCACCGGGTCTTTCGAGAGCAGCGGAAATTCGGGAAATGTTTCATCGAGATATTCATTGATAATGGCCGATTCGTAGATAACTCCGTCCGCATCTACAAGCACGGGCACCTTGGCGTATGGGTTGAGCTCAAGGAGATCCTTGGGCTTTTTTTTCAAATCGACTTCGATGATCTCATGGGGGATTTCTTTTTCAGACAGAACAATCCTTGTCCTGTGAGCATAGGGTCAGGTATGGCTGGAATAAAGTTTCACGGCGCACCTCCTTGTGGGACTTACTTAGCACCGTCTCCGGAGCTTGGCAACGAATCGGCGCGCTCGAAGCCAGGCTCGACGATCGATCACACCTCTTTCGAGCGCTAGTTCTTGACTGGTTGCGACGCGTACCAGGTACTAGCGCCCGCGAGACTCGAGCCGATCCTGCAAGCCATCGCCGAGCAAGTTCAGGCCCAACACGGTAAACATGATCGCCAGACCGGGATACGCCGTCAGGTGCGGCGCCACCAGCAGAAACTGCCTGCCATCGCTCAACATTGAGCCCCAGGAGGGTGTCGGCGGTTCCACGCCCAGACCTAAAAAGCTCAGCGCCCCTTCTCCGGTTATGGCGGCGGCCATCCCGAAAGTTGCCTGGATGAGCAGCGGCGGAAGAAGGTTGGGAATTAGATGAAAAGCCACGACGCGTGCCGGACTGCAACCCATAGCGCGGGCCGCCTGTATATACTCCTGCTCTTTAAGGCTTAAAATCTCGCCGCGAACCAGGCGCGCGTATCCGGTCCAGCCGATTAAACAGAGCGCCAGAATCACGTGATCGAGTCCGGGGCCGAGCACGGCGGTAAATGCGATGGCCAGGAGAATGCCGGGGAAGGCCAGCAGAATATCGACGCTGCGCATGAGCAGGTGGTCGACCCATCCGCCGAAGTAGCCGGAAATGGAGCCGAGCAAGAGTCCAATGGAGAGTGAAATCGCCACTGTACTTATGCCGACCAGCAGAGAGATACGACTGCCGAAAATCATCCGGCTCATGATATCGCGGCCCAGTTTATCGGTTCCAAGCGGATGCTCGAAACTCGATCCGCGCAGGTCATTGGCGAGGTTCTGCCGGTCGGGATCGTACCGCGCCAATACTGGAGCGAGAAGTGCTCCAGCGATCAGCAGGGCAAGTAACAACCCGCCGAAATAAAAGCAGAAGTTATTTTTCATAGCCGATGCGCGGATCGATAAGGCTGTACAGCAGGTCTGTCAGAAAATTGACGACCAGATATCCTGCGGCGATCACCAGCACACAGCCCTGCACAAGCGGATAGTCGCGGGTATGAATCGCTTGCACCGTGAGCCGGCCGATGCCCGGCCAGGAAAATATCGTTTCGGTGATGATCGAACCGGCCAGCAGCGTCCCGAACTGCAGGCCCATAATGGTGACTACCGGCAGCAAGGCGTTGCGTAGCATATGTTTGAGCCAGACCGCGGCTTCACCGAGGCCCTTGGCGCGCGCGGCCGTGATGTAATCGAGATGGACGGTGCGCACAAGGCTGGCGCGCAGGATGCGCGTCAGAATCGCCGCCATGCTCAATCCCAAAGTCAACGAGGGCAGGATCAGATGCCAAATACCGCCGCGACCGGAGACCGGCAGCCAGCCTAGTTGGATTGACACCGTTATCATGAGCAGTGGCCCCAGCCAGAAGTTGGGAATGGAAAGGCCCAGTAGCGAAAACAGCAAGGCGCCGCGGTCAACCCAGGAGTTGCGCTTGTAGGCTGCCAGGACGGCCAGAGGAAAGGCGATGATCATCGCGATAATCATCGCCGCCACCGTAAGCTGGAGAGTGGCTGGCAGACGGGCGCGAATGAGTTCGCCGACTCTGGCGTTTTCGTACAGCGAATTTCCCAGATCGCCGCGTGCCAGACCGGCTAGAAACCTACCGTAACGGGTCAATAGCGGCTGATCCAAGCCCAGCTGACGGCGCAGTTCCTCTTTGTCCGCAGCGCCGGCCGTCTCCCCCAGCATGACTTCGACCGGGTCGCCGGGAACAAAGTGAATCAAAAAGAACACCAAGGTCAGAGCGCCGAACAACGTCGGTGCCAGAAACAGCAGACGGTGAAGGATGTAACGGTTCACTTTACGGGTGGCGACTCCGCAAGCGAGGTGTTTTTCAGTGAAAACAGGTTGCCGTCGGGATACGGTATGAAACCGGTGATTTCCGGTTTACGAACTACGACGTTTTTGCTCCACCATAGAGGTATATAGGGCAACTCTTCTTGGCTGAGCTGCTGAACCTTTTTATACAAGCGTTTCCGCTGATCCGCATCGTTCTCGCGCCGGCCTTCTTCGAGCAAAGCGTCCATGGCGTCGTTACGATAACGGCCGCGGTTGTCGCCGTGAGGCGGAAAGCTCGATGAGTGGAAGATGTTGTAATAGATGTCAGGATCGAGGATACCCACCCAGGCGAGCGAAAAAAGATGAAAATTCCCTTTCCTGATATCGCTATAAAAAGTTCCCCATTCATAGGTGCGCACCTCAAGCTCAATGCCGACTTTGCCTAGTTGTTCCTTGAAGGCTTCGGCGATCCTTCGGCGCAAATCGATATTGGTGGTCTTGAATGATAATTTGAATCGCGGTTGCGGACCGTCGCCATCGGGATCGCGGAAGCCGGCTTCATCCAATAACTGCTTGGCTTTCGCCGGATTGAAGGACCAGTGAGGTATAGTATCGTCGTGCGCCCAGTGAAGCGGGGAGAGCAGGCTGTTGGCCGGCGTCGCCTGCCCCTGAAGAATATGCCGGATGATGGCTTCGCGATCGAGCGCGTGAGCGAGCGCTTGCCTGACCTTCTGATGTTTCAGTATCGGATGCGCAAGGTTGATGCCGATGTATTGAAAGGTGGTTCCCTGACGGGTTTGGACCACGGCATCGGTATTACTCTCGATCCATGGCAGCGTGTCGGGTTCGATGTCGTTTTGTAGCAGTTGAATGGTTCCTTTTCTGAACTCAAGGACTCTGACAATGGCATCGGGCACGATGTTGAAAACCACGCCGGCAAGGGGCGGCTTGCCCTCCCAGTAAGAGGAGTTGGCCCTGAGAAGCAATTTCTCACCGCTATCGATCCCAGCCAAGACGAACGGTCCTGAGCCGGGGGGCGGCAGGGTACCTTTCTTATTCGCAGATGTAGCCGTGCCAGCGGGGACGATGCCGATGGTGCAGTGCTCGAGAAAGGGCGCATGCGGCGCCGTCAGGCGAAATCGAACCGTATAGGGCCCCAACCGGTCGACTGAGTGCAAAACTTTCAGCGGTCCCCTTTTTGGCGAAAGATTACGCGGATCCAGAATGGAATCGTAAGTATATTTGACGTCGGCTGCCGTCAGGGGTTGGCCGTTATGAAATGTAACCCCCTGCCGAATGTGAAAGACGAAAGTTTGCGGATCCGGCATCTCCCAGCTTTCAGCAAGATCGCCGATCCATCGGAAATTGAGGTCGAGACGCAGGAGGGAGCTGTAAATCAATGAGCCGATGCGCGAGGAGTTTGCGTCGGTCGCATATCGCGGATCGAGCTGTGCCGGATTGCTCTCGATTCCGACGACCAGGTATCCTGAAGGATCTCTGACATCGGACCCTACGCAGCCGTTAAGCATGACGATGAAGACCGCCATTGATAGTATGGAGCGCATTTCAGGGAATTTCACGATCGTAAAACGGGAGCGGATTGGTTGATCGAAGATAACGGTTTTGCCGGAATCCGTCAATTTTTCCCGTGTATGATCATCCGCTGTCTTCCTTCTCGAAGTAGCCTCTCGCATCCTGCTTCCTTGGCCGTTCTTGGTGAACTCGGGACGCCGTTCCACGAGACGATTCCGTGGCTGCATACCGGCTTGAAGGCGGGCGGGGTTAGCTTATAATGACCGTCGGTATGAGTCTTCTTCTTCTCAAGCTTACAGCGTTGCTCTATCTCGCCGCGACCGCAAGCTTCGTCTTTTATGTGTCTCGTAGAGATACGGCATCCCGGCTGCCGCCGGTAATGCTGGCAAGCGGATTCATCGTTCACACCATAGCGCTTGGCATGAACGTCTTTCAGGATGGTTATCCGGCTCTGACGGAGATGCGCGAGGCGCTGTTGTTCAAAAGCTGGCTCATGGTGGCCGGCTATTTGTTAATCCAGCTGAAATACAGCTTGACGGTTCTCGGCGGGATAATTGCGCCATTGGCATTTCTGATGTCTCTGGCGGGTATCGCCTTCGGCAGTGGCAGCGGCGAGATTCCACCGGACTTGAAGACCTTTTGGCTGCCGCTTCACGTGACCCTGGCTTTTCTCGGCAATGCGGTGTTTGCTTTGGCATTCGGCGTGAGCTTGATGTATCTGCTTCAAGAGCATCATCTCAAACACAAGCGCATGACGGCCTTGATGAAGCGATTTCCGTCGCTGGAGTCGCTCGACCGGCTCAATTACGTGTTGTTGGGGTGGGGCTTTCCGTTTATGACACTTGGTATTCTCACCGGCAGCATGTGGGCAGGAATTTATTGGGGCAATTACTGGTCCTGGGAGCCCCGGCAGATTTCCTCCGGCATTGCCTGGTTATTTTACGGTGCCATCCTACACGGCCGTATCACGGCTGGTCTGAGAGGCAAGAAAGCCGCGTTTCTCACGATCGTCGGTTTTACGGTTGTTTTGGGTTACTTCTTATGGGGAGACGCAATCTTTCCAGGCCGGCACAAAGGCCGATTTGACTAGCCCGTGCTTAAAGAAATTTTTATAGTTGGCCTGAATCATCGGAGCGCCCCTATCGAGGTAAGGGAGAGTGTCGCTTTCGAGCGTGTTCAGATGATCGAAGGTTTGGAGCGGCTGCATGCGGTTTCAACAGTGCGCGAGAGCGTGATTCTCTCGACTTGTAATCGAGTTGAAGTTGTCGCCGTTGCGCCGGAAGCCCCTCGGGCCATCGAAACCGTGAAGACCTTCCTCGGCGAACAGCGGTTGCCTGCGGACAAGTCCGGTCTGGACGAGCATCTTTATAGTTATCGGGGCACCGATGCGGTGCGCCATTTGTTTCGCGTCGCCGCAAGTCTCGACTCGATGGTCGTCGGCGAGCCGCAGATCCTTGGTCAGTTAAAAGAGTACTATAATCTCGCCCAGGAGAGCGGCACGGTCGGTGCCGTGCTCCATCGACTGTTTCATCGCTCCTTCTTTGTTGCCAAACGTGTGCGGACAGAAACCGGCATCGCCAGCCGGGCGGTCTCGGTCAGCTCTGTGGCGGTGGAACTGGCGCGGAGAATCTTCGACCGTTTCGAAGATAAGACCGTAATGTTGATCGGCGCCGGCAAGATGGGGGATCTCATGGCGCGCCATCTTCAACGTTGCGGGGTCAAAAGCATCATGGTGACCAACCGGACGTTCGAGCGTGCTGTAGAGTTGGCCGGAAAGATACACGGCAGTCCGATACGCTTCGATGACTTCCCGCGTTATTTGAAACTGGCCGACCTGGTGATCGGCTGCGCCGGCGCGCCAGAGATCCTGGTCGATACCGCCATGGTCGAAAAAGTGTTGCGAGAGCGAAAACAAGCGGCGATGTTTTTCATTGATATCGGCGACCGACGAAATTTCGATCCGGGCATCAACGAGATTGATAACGTTTACATCTATAACATCGACGATCTGAAAAGCGTTGCGGAGGAAAATCTCAACGAACGCTCCAGCGAAGCGGAGAAGGCCGAGTGCATCGTCCGGGAAGAGGTCGATAGTTTCGTCGGCTGGATCAGCTCTCTGGAGCAGGTGCCGACGATCACCGCGCTCAGAGAGAAGCTCGAGATGATTCGTCAGGGAGAGATAGCCAAGTCGCTGAACGGCGGCCTCAAGGACTTGTCCGACAAGCAAAGGCGGGCGATAGAAGATATGACCGCGGCGATGATGAAAAAGTTTTTGCATGGACCGATCACCCATTTGAAAAAAACTTCCGATAACGACGATATGTTGTATATCGCTGCTCTCAGAAGGCTTTTCGATCTCGAGGGTAAGTGAGCACGCTTGTAGCCTGAAGTCCATGATGAGATTGAGAATCGGCACCCGCGGCAGCACCCTGGCTCTGGCTCAGGCCGGTTGGGTTAAACAAAAGATCGAGGAGAACGGCGCTGCGGCGGATCTCGTAATCATCAAGACCAGCGGCGACCGCTTTGTTGACGTTGCCATTCAGTCTGTCGGCGGCAAAGGATTATTTACCAAAGAAATTGAAGAGGCTTTGCTCAGTCACGACATCGATCTCGCGGTGCATTCCATGAAAGACCTGCCGACCGAAGTGCCTGACGGGCTGGCAATTGCCGCCGTTCCGCCGCGTGAAGATCCTCGGGACGTCTTGGTGAGTCGAAATAATGTTGCGTTAAGGAATTTGCCTAAAGGCGCTTCGATTGCTACGGGCAGTCTGCGGCGCAAGGCGCAACTTCTATATTATCGCTCCGATCTCTCGATAGTGCCGATCAGGGGCAATGTCGACACGCGATTGCACAAACTGGAGGCTGAAGGTCTCGATGCGATCGTCCTTGCGGCTGCCGGGTTGAAACGGATTGGCCGGCACGGCCGGATCAGCGAGTATCTCTCTTCCGACGTTTGCCTGAGCGCAGTGGCGCAGGGAGCTTTGGGCATTGAGACGCGAGCCGATGAGGGTTCTCGTCAAGCAGTCGGTTTCTTGCATCACACGCCGAGCTTTATCGAGGTACTGGCGGAAAGAGCCTTCTTGCGCCGACTGGGCGGCGGCTGCCATGTACCGGTTGCTGCACGGGCAATTGTCGATGGCGATCAACTCGATCTAACGGGTGTCGTGGCGGATACCGAAGGCCGTCGTTTGTTTCGCGGTACCCTTGGCGGTTCGACGGCAGGGGCCGCCGATCTCGGGACTGAACTCGCCGAGCGACTACTAGAGCAGGGTGCGGGGACGGTCCTAGCCGACGGCTAGCGAATGGCAGGTTAAACGATGGCGTTTGCAGATTCACCGAAACGGCACGAGGATAGCGCTGTGTTGTCGGGCAAACGCATTGTCGTAACCCGGGCGCGTATACAAGCAGGCGAGCTGGCTCGCCGCCTCGTCGCGCTCGGCGCGCAGGTCGTGGATTTTCCGACCATCGAAATAGTGCCGCCGAACGATTTCGGCCCTCTGGACCGCGCTATCGAGGAGCTCGAAACATACCAGTGGCTGTTCTTTACCAGCGTCAACGGCGTCGACTCGTTTTTCGCCCGACTGCGGCTGTTGCGCAAAGGTATTCAGGCGCTCGAGAATCTCAGGGTGGTTGCCATCGGATCCGAGACGGCCAGGCGTCTCGAGAGCGAGGGCATTCGTGTCGATTTCGTTCCGGCCAAATTCCAGGCCGAAGGGATTATCGAAGGCCTGAAATCCGCCGAGGTGCGCGATAGCCGGATCCTTATACCAAGGGCCGCCAAGGCCAGAGAGATTTTGCCGGCCGCTTTACGGCAATGGGGCGCATGGGTGGATGTGGTCGAAGCCTATAAAACCGTACTGCCGGAAAACTGCCAGGTGGATCTCCGGAAACAGTTGCAGCAGCGTCGGATCGACATGATTACATTCACAAGTTCGAGTACCGTATCGAATTTCGCGCTTTTGTTCGCCGGACATGACCTCGCAGAGCTACTTGAAGGAATAACGATCGCTTGTATTGGGCCCATTACCGGCCAAACGGTTATCGATCACGGATTGCGCGCCGAGGTTGTCGCAACCGAGTTCACCATACCGGGTCTGGTCGAAGCGATTTTGAATCACTATCAGTCCGCTCGGTAAAACCCCCGGCGCGACGAACCGTAGAAAATTGGCTTCGGAGAAGAACATGCAATTTCCTGCCTACCGAGCGCGACGTCTGCGCAAGAGTGAAAAGCTAAGAGAACTGGTCCGAGAGACAAGACTCAGCGTCACGAACCTTATTTATCCCCTGTTTGTCGGACCTGGAACCAACACTGTGCGACCGATTGCGTCGATGCCCGGCATAGCGCAGATGTCCGTGGATCGGGCGGTTGCCGAATGCCGTGAAACGGCGGCTTTGGGCATTCCGGCGGTGATACTGTTCGGAATTCCAGAAAAAAAAGACGCGATCGGATCTGAGGCATACGCCGATCATGGTGTAGTGCAGCAGGCCGTCAGAGCCGTCAAGGAGGGCGTACCGGATCTCATTGTTATGACAGACGTTTGCCTGTGCGAATACACTGACCACGGCCACTGCGGTCTGGTCAAAAACGGCGATGTCGACAATGACGCTACGCTGGAGCTCCTTGCCAGGGAAGCGCTCTCTCATGCGCAGGCGGGCGCGGATATTGTCGCCCCGTCGGACATGATGGATGGCAGGGTGGGTGCGATCCGCAAGGCCCTGGACGGTCATGGTTTTGACAGGGTCGCGATTATGGCCTATGCCGCCAAGTACGCTTCGGGGTTTTACGGCCCGTTTCGCGAAGCCGCTGAGTCCACACCGCAGTTCGGTGATCGCCGTTCGTACCAAATGGACCCTGCCAATAGTGATGAAGCGATACGCGAGGTCGAGCTCGATATTAGCGAGGGCGCCGATATCGTCATGGTGAAACCCGCTCTGGCGTACCTCGATGTGATTTGCCGCGTGAAAGAAAGGTTTGGCTACCCTGTGGCCGCTTACAACGTCAGTGGAGAATACTCGATGATCAAGGCGGCCGGCGCCAACGGTTGGGTCGATGAAGAGAGAATTATGCTGGAGGTGTTATTGTCGATCAGGCGCGCCGGCGCTGATATGATTTTGACCTATTTCGCCAAACAAGTGGCACCTCTCCTGTAATTACCATAATCCCAGGTATCTAGATCAAATTCCATAAATCTTTGACTTTCCGCTGCAACGTTCGTTCACACTCGGACTCGCGTCCCGGCGTGTGCACCTGAGATTGCGAAAGCCTGAAGAGCAAGACGCGCGCACCTTTGACAAGACGTAAAAGATATGTGTTTGAATCGCTGTCGTAATCAACGTCAACGTGTATTTGTTCATCCAAGGGGCGGACGATGCGGTTGGCCCAGATTGCGATCTCCGCAGCCGCCGCATCGCCGCGCGTTTCAGGCAACATCAGAGCAATCAGCGGCGGTTGCTATTTCTTCTTGTACAGCCCATCGATGTATCCGCTTTGTTCCAACTCTCGAATAAATGTGAAGTCGACGAACTGCTCAGGTTTCGCTGACTTTGCGCGCGGGTCACGCTCGCCGATATCTCCGAGGACCGTCTTTAATCCTTCGAGACTTGGGATTTGTTTCTTCGGCAGCAAGGCTTCCGTCAGTATATTCTCGCGACTCTTCTCCAGGATTTCGCGATCCACGTTGCTGCCCATGTACTTGCCCAGGGTTTTCACCGTTGCCTCTTTGTCGGTCCATATTCTGTGCACGGCTTCTACATGCGACTTGACGTACCGGCGCACGATGTCGGGATTTTCACGAATGAATTTCCGCGTTGTCGCGGCACCGGTATGCTGAAAGACCAAGCCCATTTGGGCCACGTCCGCCACCACGGCCAGTCCCTTTTTCTCCCCGATGAAGTTGGAAGGGGGATTGATGACAGCGGCCGTGACTCGTCCAGTTAAGACAGCCGCCAACCGATCGGGGCCGCTGCCTACCTGAACCAAAGTTACGTCCTGGCCCGGCGTGAGGCCGATCTTTGCCAGTGCAAAGCGAGCGATCGAATCGGTCGCGGATCCGAATCGACTGATCGCCACCGTGCCTCCCT
>CAYZXN010000152.1:0-10396 GCA_964482425.1 uncultured Syntrophobacteraceae bacterium
GGCGCGGTTGTTATGTGGATTCCTTGAGATTGGAGAAGTCGATTTCCACCGATGCCCGGGTGTCTGCTTTTAAGACTTTTGCCATCTGCTCGAGGGCATATCGATTATCGCTTTCGTCTTCGGATGCAATGCAGTCGCGCGGAACGATCAGTTTAAAATCACGCATATAGGCGTCGCCGGCGGTAAATAGCACGCAAACATTGCCGGCGATGCCCGACAGTATCAACGTTTTCGCCCGCAGATACTGCAGCAGCAGACTGAGAGTCGTTGAGTAGAATGCCGAATGTTTCGGTTTTAAGACAAAATAATCCCGCTCGTCCGGAACCAACAATTCGGCGATGGCTCTGCCCCTGACTCCATCATTAAGGCAATGATCGACGAGTTTTCTGAAATCGGACTGCCATCTGCCGAAGTTATCGTTGACGTAGATGACGGGAACGCCGGCCTCGCTTGCTTTATTCTTCAATGATGCGACTGTCCTCGCAATAGCAAGCGTATTGGTAAATATTTCGTCGGCGCCCTCGAATTCAAAGTCGTTAATCAAATCGATCAGGATCAGCACGACAGAACAGTCGTCCGGTACGTTGCCGTGTAAGTCCGGATTGTTAGCTTCCGTGACCATAGGTCCTCCAGCGCACAGGGTCTCTGCAGTTAGAATAACATAGAGGATGTGGTTCCGGGACCGGCTGAGCGTTCAGTGAAAGTCCCGGCTCGCCGTCGCCGCCGGTTTGGCGGTTACTTGCGGTTGCCAGAATTTTTCCGCCACAAGGTGAACAACGCTGTCTTCGACTTGAAGCGTGCCGGTGATTCCGATGAAGCCGACGGTCTTGGCCAATACCGCATAGCGCTGGAAAACACTTTCCCATACGACAACATTGACGAACCCGGTCTCGTCTTCCAGAGTCATAAAGACCACGCCTCCGGCAGTTCCGGGCCGCTGCCGGCAGATGACCAAACCGGCGTAACGAACCTTCTCGCCATTTCTTTTGGCGGCAATCGACCGGGCATCCGGCAACCCTTGAGCGGCAAGGATAGCGCGAAAAGGTTGAAGCGGATGGCGCCGGACGCTGTGCGACGTTGTGCGATAATCCCAATTGACTTCATCAAAGGCGGTAAGCGGTTCGAAAGCAGGGTCTGTTTCGCGCGCGGAAAGCGGCAAAGATTCGTTTCGCCTCCGAAGCCATCGTCGTATGTCCCATAAAACAGCGCGTCGCTCAACGCCAAACCCGTCAAATGCGCCGGCTTCCGCAAACGCGCTCAGGCTGCTCTCGTTGAGTTCTGTCCGCCTGACAAAGTCTTCCGCCGATGCAAAAGATCCGAGCTCCCGCTCCTGTAGAACGTTGCGCCATTCGCTTTCCCGCAGGCTCTTGACGTAGCGCGCGCCCATGCGCACCGCTAAGCCGCCGGCGCTTTCAGCGCCGGGCTCCAAAGTACAGTCCCAATCACTGGCCCGGACATCGATGGGCCGCACAACCAGGCCATGACGTTTGGCGTCTTCGACAATGGTTGCCGGCAGGTAAAACCCCATAGGTTGGGCGTTTAATAACGCACAGGTAAATTCCGCCGGATAATGACAGCGGAGCCACGCGGTGGCATAGGCGATCAGGGCAAAGCTGGCGGCGTGGCTCTCGGGGAAGCCGTATTCGCCGAAACCGCGGATCTGTTCAAACACTCTTTCGGCGAAGTGCAGCTCGATGCCCTTTGCCTGCATGCGCGTGATCAACCGCTCTCGGTGCCGCTCCATGCGCCCCGTGCGATGCCATGCAGCCATGTCGCGGCGCAGCTGGTCGGCCTCGCCGGGCGTGTAGTCGGCCGCGACCACCGCCAGGCGCATGACCTGTTCCTGAAAAAGCGGCACGCCCAGCGTCTTTTCAAGAACCGGTCTTAAACTCTCATGAGGAAACTCGAGCGCTTCTTTACCCTGGCGCCGGCGCAAATAAGGATGAACCATGCCGCCGGTGATCGGCCCAGGCCGGACAATGCTGATTTGAATCACCAGATCGTAAAAATCCTTTGGCCTAAGCCGTGGCAGCATCGCCATTTGAGCGCGGCTTTCGATCTGAAAAACGCCCACCGTATCGCTCTTGCAGATCATATCGAAGGTGGCTGTATCCTGCGGCGGTATAGTCGCCATAGAAAGATCGATACCGCGGTGCCGACGCAAAAGTTTAAAGCACAGATCGAGCTGCGTGAGCCCGCCGAGGCCGAGTAGATCCACTTTGAAAAGCCCGAGATCCTCAAGATCGTTCTTGTCCCATTGGATAACAGTGCGCCCGGCCATGGCGCCGTTCTCGATCGGAACGATGGTCTCCACCGGTTCATGGCCCAAGAGAAAACCGCCCGGATGAATGGACAGATGACGCGGAAAGTCGAGAAGCTCATTGCTGAGCTCCACCAAATGACGGTGCAGGCCGACCGACGGATCGATGCCCGTCTGGTGCAGCGCCTCCGGCCGAACATGCTCATACGGCGAAAGGAATTTTGCGGCGCGGTCCAGTGATGTCTCGGAAAGCCCGAGAGCCTTGCCGACGTCGCGCACCGCCGAGCGCGAGCGATAGCGCACGACATTGGCCACCATGGCAGCGTGATCGCGGCCATACTTCTCATAAACATAATGGATCACTTCTTCGCGCCGGTTATGCTCGATATCGAGGTCGATGTCGGGGGGCTCGGCGCGTTCTTTGGAAATAAAACGCTCGAACAACAAGCCGATGCGGGCGGGATCAACCGCGGTCACGCCCAGACAATAACAAACGGCGGAGTTCGCCGCGGAGCCGCGTCCCTGGCAGAGAATATCGTTGGCTCGGCAGAACTCGATGATTTCCGACATAGTCAGGAAATAACCCGGATAATCGAGGCTCTCGATGATCTCCAGTTCTTTATCCAGCTGTTCGACGATTTCGCACGGGATTTTCTCGCCGTAACGCCGGTGCGCACCGTCAAAAGTAAGGTGGCGGAGCCACTGCGCCGAGGTCGTACCGTCGGGCATGCGTTCCGATGGATAGCGATAGCGGATTTCGTCAAGAGAGAACGAACAACGTTCCGCGACTTCGAGTGTGCGGGTCAAAGACGCAGGATCGTCGGCAAACAACTGCGCGAAGACGTAGGGCGATTTGAGCGCGTGTTCGCCATTTGGCTTGAGCCTGCGACCGCAGGAAGCCACCGGAATGCCATGACGTATCGCCGTCAAAACATCCTGCAGCGGCCGGCGCGACGAGCTATGATAAAGAACTTCATTGGCGGCAACCAGCGGCAGACCGTAGCGCTTGGCGTGGCGGCGTAACCTGGCTTCCTGGCCGATTTCTTCCTCGCGCCGGTGGCGCGCGACTATGGCGTAAAGACGGTCGCCAAAAACGTCGCGAACTTGTCCGATCAGCTCGTCAGGCTCCGCTTCGCTTGCCAGCAAGCTTGACTCGCCGCCCCAAAGCGCAATGAGGCCCGCTGCATGGCGGCAAATCTCGTCCCATGAGACGAAGCTCTCCCCTTTTTTCGATCGCAGCCGGCCCGCCGTCACAAGCCGGCACAGAGAGCCATAGCCTTCCCGATTCTGCGCCAACAGAACGATGGATGAGCTGTCATCGACGGCGACCTGCGATCCGACAATCAACTTGAGTCCGTACTCGCGGGCCTTTACATGAGCGCGGACGATGCCGTAAACACCGTCCTTGTCGGTCACTGCGAGAGCGGGCAGACCGAGCCGATGCGATTCCTGCACCAGCTCGTCGGGATGGCTAGCCCCTTCGAGAAAGGAGAAATTAGTCTTGCACCAGAGCGGAACGTAAAAAGACATCTCGATCAGTCTTATCGAAATCAGCGGTCACAAAGATCATGAACGCCGATGATGATTCTCGCGTAAAGCGCGCCAAGTTCAGGATAGAACAGGAAGAGTTTTACTTCGGCGCACGGCTTCATTTTCACTCCGGAAGCATAAAAGCAGATCCTTCGTCACTGCGTTCCTCGGGATGACAGGGCCATCCCTCCCGGGTCATCCTGAGGGTTAGCGAAGGATCCCTCGACTGCCCCAAAGAATCTTCGTCACCGGATTCCTCAGGATGACAGCAGCCATCCGGCGGCAGCGGGCATGAACAATAGGGTGGGCTAACGCATTTCCCCGCAAGTACCGCCGCTTATTGCCGCAGGCGTCAGGCCACCTCACGTATACGCTTGAACAGCACTCCCATCCCGAAAACAACTGACGACGGCAGCCATACCCATTTCAGCTCGCTCAATAAAACCTCAAATCCCCGGCGTGAAAAAAAACCGGCCAGCCCAATGGGTGAAACTTTTATCGGCCTGTACGGAAAAAAATATCTCTTGTTGCTAAACGGCGCAAAGAAACCGACGCCCAATCCGCCATTGGTCAGCGCATCCAACACCGGATGGGATAACGTCGACAAAAACAGGAACAGGAAAACAACGATGAGGCTGCCCTGGCCGTCATGAAAAAACGTCAAAGTAGCCGCGCCGGCCAGCAAGACGGCGAAAAATATCGAATGTGTAAAGCCGCGGTGCCCCAGCATGTCGCCGTACTCTATACCGAAGTCAAAACCTATGACGTCGAGATCCGGGATGACCGAGCAAAGCGAAGCGGCGATCAGCAGCGATGACGATGCCGTGTCCGCGGGCAGCAAGGCGGAAAGCGCAATCGGTACCGCAGGGTGAGTCATGACCGTGCACATGAGATCAGATTACGTAGCAACTCTTTAAGAATCAGTCTCAGGCACAAGGGAAAGAAGCCATTGTCTCAGCACCAAAGCTCATTAGTCCGGCTTTATCGAATCGTCGAGAAACTTCGCGGCGAACTTCGGACCTCTCGCTCCGTCTTCGTGTTTAAAGAAAATAAACGCGTCATCCCATGACTGGGCAAGAATCCGCTGCTTCCACTGCAAAAGGTCCGCATCGCTATACTCCGAGCGGCGCAACCGGAGGTAGCCCCAGGTCGCAGTCGTCGTCCAGTCGCGGCTCTCGCTCTCGTCCGTATCTGCCACGCACAGCGCGCAGTTGCGTGAGCGGAGACAGGCGAAAACGTCATCGTCGAACCACGAGGGATGGCGAAATTCGAATGCCGCAGCTCGATCGTTCGGCAGCAGTGCCAGAAAGTTCTGCAGGCGCTCGATGTCCTTCTTCAAGTTCGGCGGTAGCTGAAAGAGAACGGCAGCCCCATAATGCTCCAGCGTGCTGGCGACTCGAAAAAGGTACTCGATCTCCGGACCGGCGTCTTTGAGTCGTTTCCTATGAGTAATACTCTGGGGCGCCTTGAGGACAAAGCGAAATTCCAGCGGCACCTGCCTTACCCACAACTGAAGCACGCTTTCCTTCGGTAACCGATAAAAAGTATTGTTGATTTCTACGGCTGAAAAGCGCGCGGCGTAAAAGCTCAGCATATCCTTCGGCGACATTCGTTCAGGATAAAACTTTCCCAGCCACTCTTTGTAGCTGTAGCCACTGGTTCCCACCCATAGCTTCACGGCTTTTTCAAACCTCTACTACAAAAGTCAGCTCCAGGCGGCCCTTTGGGAATTCCCGTACTTCATCCGGTTTCGTGAAATTCTTCAGCTCTGCTTGACTCATGATTCACCTTCTGTTGGCAATCGTTGGTTTGACTGAGCGCCCGGCGAGTTCCCTACCGGAAAATGGCGGCCAAATTGTTTTGCGCGCGAGCTTTTTGATGTGCAAGTACCCTTATCGAAGTTGCGGGTAGTAGCAGAGCATTTCGTTGCTTCGCCTTCTTAACAACGCGCGGCTCCGTTAGTTTAGAAATTTTCCCCGCTAACCGCCGAACAATTACAGGTGGATCAGTTCCAGTGCATTGTCTTCCAGGATCATTTTTTTTTGCCGCGGTGAAAGATCGAAACGCTCGCGGAGTCCTTTGACTGTATTCGGGAACGTGGAGTCGAAGTGCGGGTAGTCGGTGGCCATGACCACGTGAGTTTCACCGACTTCGGCGAGCGCCAGCGGTAGCCACTTTTCGTCCGCCTCGCAGCTTATGTAACAGTTGCGCCGTACGTATTCCGAAGGCGCCATGGCAAGCGCGGGACACATGCCGTGGTCTTTCAGAATCTCGTAATCATCGTCCATGCGATGCATCCAGTAAACCAGGAACTCGGCCGTGACCTCGAAGAAAACCACCTTCAGGCGTGGATACTTTTCGAATATGCCGCCAAGAACCATCGCCACCAGCGGCGCTACGCAATTGAGCGGCCGGCCGAGAATATGCATGGGGAAAAAATGGCTTTGCCGGTTGATCAGCGTGCCGACGTCGCCCAGAGTGCTCGGATGGCAAAACAGCGGGATATCGAGCTCCTGCGCTGTTTCGTAAAACGGGAAAAAAGCGGTGTCATCCATCTGTTTGTCTTTAGTGTAGCTGACCAGATGAGCCGCCTTGCAGCCGAGCTCTTGGACGCAGCGTCTTAGTTCATGGGGCATCTCTTCCGGGGAGCCGGCCGGCATCATGGCCACGGGAAACAGTTTGTCACGGTAACCGGCGACCAGGTTGTGCGCCCAGTTATTATAGGCGCGGCTGACGGCGGCGCCGAGCGCGCCCAGGTTCTGCGACGCAATTTCAATCGACGTTGGGAAAATCAACTGCACGTCCACGCCTTCACGTGCGTTATCTTTCAGCCGGTATTCCATGTCATAGCCGCCCTGTTGCCATTTCATGACCTCATTGCCGCGCCGGTTTGCTTCCGGATTATAGAAGACCTGATGGGTGACCGGTTTTTTGAAATTGGCGCTGGCTACCGGATCCTCCATGGGCGAAAGTTCGTGCTCGAACCTGGAGTAAAAATATTTTCCGTCGCCGATTCGTTTGGGAGTGTAGTGGGTGAAAGGCTCCGGCAGTTGATAGATTTCGTCAAGCAGCCAGCCGTCGCGCAGGTGAGAGTCCAAGTCGATTATGGCCATAGCATCCTCCCTCTCGTTTGTTCGGTCGAGAAGCGATTCGCCCGTGGATACGTTCAACGCTATTACAGGGAGCGAGTGCCCGTCAAGGAAGGAGAAACGATATGCCAGAATTTCTATTTTGTTCTAATAGCAGAAACCCAGGCTTGAGCGAAAAGACCGGCCGGGCTCCCCGTGAACAGAATTTGGTGAACATCCCAATTTCTCGCATCGGCCTGAATTATGACCACCCCTGGCAGTTGAGAATTAGTTTGACCGCCTCAAACGCGCCGTGGTAAATCGATGGCGGTCGCCCGCCCCGGGCCGAAACTACGTGAGGTGCGGCGATGCTAATAAAATGGCTTACGGCTGAGTGGTGGCCAAGCAAAGGAGAAAGGCGATGAAAGTGAATCCTAACCAGGTCGTTCTGTTTTTTCTTGCCGTTTTCAGCGCGTTTGGGGTGAATCCTGCTTTTTCAGCCGAGACGCCTTTCTATCGCGGCAAGACGTTGACCGTGTTAATCAACTTTGCCGCCGGCGGACCCACCGATATCGAGGGGAGACTTGCGGCGCGCTTTCTCGGAAAACACATCCCCGGGCAGCCGGCGGTTGTGGTTCAGAATATGCCCGGAGCGGGCGGCGTAATCGGCACTAATTACCTCGGCGAGATTGCCAAACCGGACGGACTGACCATGGGGTATTTCACCGGGCAGTTTTTCAATTTGTTGACTGCCGATCCCACCCTGCGCGTCGATCTGGCAAAATTCGCATATATCGCCAGTATCGAGGGAGTCGCGGTCGCCTACATGCGCAAGGACGCTCCCCCGGGCGTCCAGGATCCCAAGGACATCATCAAGGCAAAAGGCTTCAAGGCGGGCGGTTTGAGCCTCAACAGCGCGAAGGACGTTCGTTTCCGGCTTCAGCTCGATATTCTCGGCATCCCGCACCAGTACGTTACCGGCTACAACTCCAACTCGGATGCGCGCTTGGCTGTCGAAAGGAACGAGATTCAGTTCTTCACCGAGGGAACGCCCGGCTATCGGTCACAGGTGCAGCCGCGCATGGTCAAAGAGGGAGTCGTCGTCCCCGTCTACGCCGATGAGCTTGTGACGGCGGATGGTCAGTTCCGGCCCAGCGCCGAAGTGCCCGATATACCGTCTTTCTCGCAGCTCCATCAACAGATATTCGGCAAGCTTGGATCGGGCGTATTGTGGGAGACTTTGAAAACCATCAACGTAACCCATGCCATGCAGCGCGTCGCCAAAGTTGCGCCCAACACCCCGCCGGAAGCGGTCGCCGCGCTGCGGCAGGGATTTTCGCAGATGATCAAAGATCAGGAGTTCATCCAGGAATTTAAAAAAGTCACCCGCTCCGATCCGCGCTTTCAGGTCGGCGGCGAAGCCGACAAACTGATAAACAAATTGGTTCAGGCTCCGGCGGAAGTAAAAAATACAATCAAGAAATACACCGAAAGCAAATAACGCAGAACCGGATCAGGCTTTTCTCATCGCGGCAGTTGAAACAGACTCGGACACACATAAGACCAAGCGGGCTGATATGCGTTGGTCCACGGATGCTTGAGAGTTCACTTTGATTTTATAGATCTGGTCATCTCATGCAAAGCGGCTTGTGCGATTCCACGCAGCATGCCGCCAAATACCAAGTGATGAAACGGGTAGAGTGCATACCAGTAGACTCTTCCGAGCAGTCCCACCGGATCGAAGATCGCGGTCTGCCTGATGGTCGCTGATGAACCGTTACCGGCAACTTCGAACTCCAGCCATGCCCGCCCGGGCAACTTCATCTCGGCGACGAGCCGGAGGTAGTGATCGGGTCCAAGGGCTTCGACGCGCCAGAAGTCGACCGCGTCACCGACGCGAAGCGTCGTCGGAGAAGGCCGTCCTCGCCTCATGCCGACGCCCCCTGCAAGTAGGTCGACGAATCCGCGCAACTGCCAGAGCCGGTTCCACGCGTACCAACCCGTGTCGCCGCCGATTTCTTGTATGACCTTGAAGGCGGTTGCGGGTGGCGTCGCGACGCTCACCGTACGCGAGTCTGTGAGCCGCGAGCCGAACCGCACCCCACTCCACGATGGCAAGTTTCCCGCTGAAGACAACGCATCGGACCAGCGCGTTGGCGCGAACTGCCCTTCTTCCCTGCCGAGCGCTCGGCGCAGCGCCTCTTCCACTCCCATTGGACGTATGGCGAAGGTTTTCAGAGCGGTGTCGTCTCGGACCACCGTCGGATGGACGATGCTTTCGATGAGTTTGCGGCCGACGCGAGCGTACAGCGGCGTGACCAGTCCAAGCCACAAACTGGAAAGGTACGGAGTCAGAACAGGCACCCGAATCATGAAACGCCGCAGCCCGCGCTGTCGTGCGTACACACGCATAATGTCCGCATAGGTAACCTGGTCAGCGCCGCCGATCTCGTACACGCGATATTGGGATAATGGAAGCTGAAGCGCTGCCACCAGATATTCGAGCAGGTCGTCGATCGCAATCGGCTGCGCCGGCACGTTGACCCATTTCGGTGTGATCATGATCGGCAGCCGCTCCACCAGCGAGCGAATCATCTCAAACGAGAGACTGCCGGAACCAATGACGATTGAGGCGCGAAACTCCAGCACCGGGACACCCGACCGGCGCAAGATCTGTCCCACCTCCTGTCGGCTGCGCAGGTGCGGCGAGAGCGCCTCCGCATCGCTGCCCAGCCCTCCCAAGTAAATGATCCGTTCTACACCCGCTGCCTTCGCCGCCTGGCCGAAGTTCAGTGCCGCTTGCCGGTCAGTATCTTCAAAAGAGCCGGCCGAACCCATCGAATGAACCAGGTAGTAGGCTGTATGGACGCCATGCAGAGCGGAGTCGAGACTCGGCCGGTCGAGGACGTCGCCCGCGACAACTTCTGTCGGGGGTTTAACCTTCTGCTGCAGGATTTCCGGACGCCTGGCCAGGCAGCGCACGCGATACTCCCCGCCCTCCAACGAGTGCAGAAGACGCCCGCCAACGTACCCGCTGGCACCTGTGAGAAGAATGAGCGATGTCACTGGTTCGCCGTCGCGTCCGCTGTCAAACTGCTCGTCAATCACCAGTTTTTTCTGGTGCCTTCAACTCAACACCTCGCCTCAGTGGTGTAGGCCAGACCGGACACCTTCTACATGAACGCGAGTATGCCTAGCGCTCAGGAGCTTGTAGCCGATACCATTCATAATCGAAGATCAGGCGGCGCTACGATCGCTGACAGTACGGCCCATGTCGAAGACAATCTCCCGTGAAATTTTTCCGTACCGCATCTCAAAGATGTGAACCAGCCGCATTTCGACCTTGCTGCCTAAAGGGAAATGCCAGTAACCTTCCTTGGCGACTTCGAACCTGACCATGCTGTCATCGACGACGCGATCTTCGGTCGCGAAGCGCTGGATCGGTTGGAATTTTACATAGCGCATGGACGCCCAGAGTTGCCGGTAATTTTCCCCTGCCGCCTCTTTCCCCTTGTAGGATCGGTTATGGCCGTTTAGT
>CAYZXN010000153.1:0-3852 GCA_964482425.1 uncultured Syntrophobacteraceae bacterium
CAGGTGCTCGAGCTTCTCGGCGAGGATCAAATGATGGCATCGGCCGACATCCCGCACGGCGAGGCGCGCGAGCGCTCCATGGACGTTGTGCGCGAACGGAGCGATCTTTCAGAGCCGGCCAAGAGAAAGATCCTCGGCGAGAATGCCGCACGATTTTACAATCTGTAGCGCGGCGCGGCCGTCCTATTTATTTATCTCGCAAAGGTGGCTTACGACCGCAGCGCGGGTAAGACTTCTTGTCCCAAAAGGTCCAGTTGCTCGTACCAGTCGGCATAGCGGAAACGCAAATCGTATACGATATGGTCGGCGCCGGCTTCTTCATAGGTACGCGTGTCGCGGATGATATCGGCCGGGGTACCCGCCAGAATGAAACCGCGGATATCGTCGAGCTTTACAAATGTACCGCCCGGCGGTTTGACCCACGTCGGGAACTTGTTGGCTTCGGCGACTAACGCTTCGATGTCTATCTTGCTCAATGCAGTGCTTCGTTCGTGATCGACGCTGGTAAACGGCATAACTGCCGTGCTGATCATCGGTTTCCCGGCAGCTTGACAAAGATTCCGTATGTAATCGATCAACTTTTCAAAAGTTGGCAGTGTGGTGCGCGCCGGCATCCAGCCATCGCAGTATTCGACCGCGCGCCGGCACGCGGCCGGCGTGCCACCCCCGTACCATATCGGTATCGGTCGGACCGGACGCGGTTTTAATGCCACGTCGGCAAAATCGAAATACTCATCTCTGAAGGAGAGACGTTCGCCGGCCCACAGCCGGCGGCATATCTGCACATTGCTTCTCACCAGTTCGGCGCGTTTTTCGATAGCCGTGGGATAACCGGCGGCGGCGAACTCATGGGGGAACCCGCCCAGACCCATTCCCATGATGACGCGGCCCTGCGAAATCGCGCTCAAGCCGGCAAAGAGCTGCGCGAGATGAATCGGGTGGCGATGGCAGATCGCCATCGAAGTGCCCAGCGATATGCGGGTGGTCACTGCGGCGACCGCCGAAAGAGTCAACAGGCCTTCGATATGGGTATTATCGCTGCCCTCGATGCCGTGCGGCTCGAAGACGAGATGATCCCGAACCCATAGCGAGTCGAAACCGTAGGCCTCCGCGCGGCGCGCGCCCTCGAGACAATTTGCCACCCAAGCGTGCTCGCAAAAATGCGGCAGCAACAAGCCGAATTTCAGTTTGGTTCGCATAAATGTTTAGAGCTACTTCGCTGTTTGTTGCACAATCCAATCTGACACGTTAGCTTTAAAAAACCCAAAATTCCAAGGACACAAATGAGTTTATGAGCACCGAGCCCAACAAAGTCATCTATTCAATGGTTGGCGTCAGCAAGTATTACGACAAAAAAGCCGTCCTCAAAGACATTTATCTTTCCTATTTTTATGGCGCCAAAATTGGCGTGATCGGGCTCAACGGATCGGGCAAGTCGTCGCTGCTGCGCATACTCGCCGGCGTTGACAAGGATTTCAACGGCGAGGCCGTGCTTTCGCCGGGCTATAAAGTTGGCTTCCTCGAGCAGGAGCCCTTGATCGACGATTCGCGAACCGTTCGCGAAGTCGTGGAGGAAGCAGTCCAGGAGACCGTCGCTCTACTCAAAGAGTTCGAAGATATCAGCGCCAAATTTGCCGAAGAGATGTCGGATGACCAAATGAACGCGCTGCTCGAGCGCCAGGGCGAAGTGCAGGAGAAGCTCGACCATCAGGACGCATGGGATCTCGATGCCCGCCTCGAGATGGCCATGGACGCGTTACGCTGCCCGCCGCCGGATAGCCCGGTGAAAATATTGTCCGGCGGCGAACGGCGCCGGGTCGCCTTGTGCCGCTTGCTCTTGCAAAAGCCGGATATTCTTCTCCTCGACGAGCCTACCAATCACCTCGATGCAGAGTCGGTGGCATGGCTCGAACATCACTTGCAGGGTTACGCGGGAACGGTGATCGCCGTAACCCACGACCGCTATTTTCTAGACAACGTCGCGGGTTGGATTCTCGAGCTGGACCGCGGCGAGGGCATCCCGTGGAAGGGCAACTACACGTCATGGCTGGAACAGAAGCAGGAGCGTTTACGGCGCCAGGAAAAATCGGAAAGCGAAAGGCAGAAGACCCTCGAGCGCGAGCTCGAATGGATCCGCATGTCGCCCAGGGCGCGCCGCGCCAAGGGCAAGGCGCGCATCACCTCCTATGAAAAACTGCTCGATCAGGAATCGCAGAAGCGGCGCGAAGATCTCGAGCTCCCCATTCCGCCGGGCCCGCGTCTGGGCGACATCGTCATCGAGGCGGACCGGGTATCCAAGGCTTACGGCGATCACCTGCTCGTGGAAGATATGACCTTCTCCTTGCCTCCTGGCGGCATCGTCGGTGTGATCGGACCGAACGGCGCCGGCAAGACGACGCTTTTTCGTATGATCATCGGCGAGGAACAGCCCGACAGCGGCACGTTTCGTATCGGTGAAACCGTGTCCCTCGGATACGTCGATCAAAGCCGCACGCTCGATCCGCAGAAAACGATCTGGCAAGAAATCACCGGCGGCGCGGATGTGCTGAAGCTGGGAGCTCGGGAAATTAACTCGCGCGCCTATGTGGCGCGCTTTAACTTCTCCGGCACGGATCAACAAAAGAAGGTCGGCACGTTATCCGGCGGCGAACGTAACCGGGTCCATCTTGCAAAGATGCTGAAAGAGGGCGCCAATGTTCTGTTGCTCGATGAACCGACCAACGACCTTGATGTGAACACTTTGCGCGCCCTCGAGGAAGCTTTGGAGACATTCGCCGGTTGCGCTGTGGTGATCTCCCACGATCGCTGGTTTCTCGATCGCATCGCGACCCATATTCTTGCCTTCGAAGGCGACAGCAAGGCCATCTGGTTTGACGGCAACTATTCGGAATACGAGGCCGATCGAAAGGCTCGGCTGGGGGCGGCGGCGGAGCGGCCGCATCGAATCAAGTATCGACAGTTGACGCGAGGGTAAAAGGAGGCTGTTTAAACGACTTATGCTTAAGAAAGCTCCTCAATCCCTTATCTTTCAGCATTTCTATCGCGCTAATATGGATCGCCCGGATCGTTTGCGTGGCGCGCTAACCGCGTCGACAAACCGACAGCCGATGTCAGAGATTACCCGCGAGCCGGTCGGCTGAATTTCCGAGCTGACCTCAGCTGACCTGAAAAGTAATTGCCCCGTCTTCCACGACCCATCGCCAGCGCGTCAGCCGACAACCGCAATGGCCTGGATCTCCAGCATCATTTCCGGTCGCGCAAGCTCTTTGATGCCGATCATGGCGCTGGCCGGATAGTGATCGGGCTTGAGAACTTCTTTGCGCAGCTCGGTGAAGCGATCGCCGTTTTTCATGTCGGTAATAAAAACCGTCATGGTCACGATGTCGTCCAGGGTGCCGCCTACCTCTTCGAGTACCTTGCGCATGCGCTCGAAGCAGACGCGCACTTGCGCATCAAAATCGCCGGGAAAAGTTTTCCCCGCTCCGTCCTGATAGCCGCCGTGTCCGGCAAGATAAATCGTCGTGCCTCCTTGTACCTTCACGGCGGGAGAATAAGCGCGACCTTCCTGCCGGGCATCTCCTTTAAGGCGTTCCTTTGCCATAACAATTCCTCCAGACTAGCGATTTGAATGTTGCCCCGTATTAACCCAACGACTGTGTGATGTCCATCGTTCTAACGGCGACGTTTTTGATCGAACGGCGAATTCGCGCTAATCGCTAATCGGTCGGCGCTGCACGCTCCTCAGATTTATCCCGCTTTCGCGATGTATTGGAACTGGACCGGCGTGATTCAACTTTCCGCTTGCCGAGACCGAGCGACCCGGAATAGTATGATCGCTCCGAGCTAACATAA
>CAYZXN010000154.1:0-15103 GCA_964482425.1 uncultured Syntrophobacteraceae bacterium
AATCGCCGGATCTTCGGCCTTAGCGTTTTCCTGGTGTTGGCTGTTCTTTTTGGCTGTGGTGGGGAGCGGTTCGATTCTGTTCGCAACCTTGGTTCCGCCGGAGAAACCATCGTCTGTTTTGGCGACAGCCTTACCGAAGGTGTCGGTGCCGGCTCGGGAGAAGATTATCCGACGGTGCTGTCCCGCGAGCTGATGATGCCCGTGGTCAATGCCGGCCGCCGTGGCGATACGACCGCGCGGGCATTAGAACGGATCTCGGCGTCGGTCATGGATAAAAATCCCCGGCTGGTCATCGTTCTGTTAGGGGGCAATGATTTCCTGCGCCAGGTGCCCCTGCAGGATACTCGACGAAATCTCGTAGAGATTGTCAGGCGGATACAAGAGCATGGTGCGATGGTAGCCATAGCCGGCCTGAGCCTCGGTTTGTTTACGGATCAATACAGCCCAATCTTTGAGGAGACCGCCACGGCGCTTGGGGCGCTATACATCTCGCATGTAGCGAAAGGGATTTTCAACGACTCCAAACTCAGGAGCGATTCCATCCATCCGAACGGCGCAGGTTACCGTCTGATTGCAGAGCGGATTGCCCAGAAAATCCAGCCGCTGTTAGACGAGGCTGACCGGGCGAGACGCTGATTTGTTTCCGACACAATCAACCCGGCGCCGGCGATGAACGGTCATTTTTCCCGAAAGATGATATAGTAGCGCGGAATCGGTGTGACAGATTGGAGAGGCCATGTCGGACACGCGCATGAAAATGTTTTTTGTAGCTGCACTCGCCGGCTGCTTTTTATCGGCTTGCGCTCATTTTAAGGAAGCGGGTAGAACAATCGGTCACACGACGCGCAACGTTACCCGGGAAATCGGTCATGGGACTCGTGATGCGGCTAAGGCGGTCGGCCATGGCGTGAAAAAAGTTGTCAGATCAGCGACGGACGACGAGGAATAGCTTCTGGGCAGGCTGGTGAAACGTAGCATGCCGGGTGTGTTCAGGGCTTCTGATTATTTCGTGATCGCAATCGGGGTGGTTGGGACACTGAGCGTCTTTGGCGCGGTAACGAGAATGCCGCGATTGGTCATGCTTACATTGCTGGTGTTTTCTTCCTTGATCTGTTGTTTCTCGCTTTTACTTCTCACCCTGAAACGGTTTATTCCGGGTGTCGCAGCGCACCGGCAAAAACACCACCGCTGTTATGTTCTCGCCAACCTAGTGCCGACAATCTACAGTCTCACGCATTTGAGCGAGAGTCAGTGGCGCTTCTTTATCTTTTGAATGGAACTGGTGTCACTACAGGAGTGCAGGAGCGCAGTTGCCATCGGTGCCCAACCTTGCCGCTACTTTCTGAAGCCGCCCACGAGCGCCCGCCTGCCCCCTTCGAAAAAGCATTTCACATCGCTAAATCCCGCTTCTTTAAGCCACGCCAACTGGTCTTTCAGTGACGGTGTCATTCGATCGAAATTCAAAAAACACCCGCCGGTTTTTACCAACGAATAAGTCTCTTTGTAGATCGATTTGATGATCTCCGGTGACCGGACATTGTGAATTGCGATGGCGGACACCACAGCGTCAAAAGGCCCTGCGATCTTCCGGCTCCAATCGGCCTTACTGAAATCACAAAGAACGTACTTGAAACGTCCGTTCCAGCGTTTCATTCGCCTGCGCCCCAGCTTGACCATCTCCGTCGATCCGTCCTGACAGACAGCAGTGGCGTTAGGAAGATGGTTCAATAAAAACTGTGCCAGGGCCCCATAGCCGGAACCGAGATCCAAGAAGTTAACAGTCGCCTCTGGATTGTCGGAAAGAGTTTTAACAATCAAACGAAAAACTTCCTCCCGCTCAACTTCTCTCTCATCCTGGCTCTCTGCCCAACGTGAGACATAGTCTTTTGAGCTCCAGTCGTGATGATCCCAGGGATCGATCAATTTGGCCATTGTTAGTCCCTTTGAAGAACTGCGCCCGCTCTTCCTTAAAGATTAATATCAGCCGAGGCCTCAACAGCGCAATACGCGTGGCGCTTCAGTTTTTTGCAGTGCGGCTGAGCATCCCTTTTGAAAGTAATGGAGCTGAGAAAGGTGCGTCATTTGAAATGCTAATCGCAGGCTAGTGTACAGCGTGGGGAGCGGAGCGCCACCAAGCAGACGGTGCTCTACCGAGAAGAAGCAGTGCGGTCGAGAGTCACGACGGGCCAGGCGACCACCTCCTGCAGCCGAGCAAAGTGGCAGATGGGTTTGGTATCAGGTAGCTCAATTCCGATCGCTTGCGTCATTGTGTTCACGTGTAATTCTACCTCCGCCGGCTGAAGCGGCCAAGGCGGGTGATGAATGTCGCCGTAAACGATACGATGGGGATCATGCGCAGCGTAGAGGCGGTATCGTTCAGTGAGCCAGTGATCCAATGTGCCGGGAGTTGCCGGGTATGCCGCTCCCACGGGCCTATACGAGGCGTTAAACTCTGCGGTCGCGGCTTTCTTGTGGACACGGACACTATGATAATGAACGGCATCGCCATTCGGCTGCACTTTAATTCGAGCATCGTAGTAGGGCAGGCCCAGCCATCGCGCGACTCTGACAGCCAGCCGACTCGTTGCATCAAGGCTGAAGAACCATACGCCGCTCCTGCCCGGGATCTTCACGTAGGTTCGGACGTTTAGCTCTGGAAAAGCAAACGATATCGGAACAAACCGCGAGCGAACGCCGGTCATATCGAACGGAACAATCCCGAGCCAGCACCATCCATCGAAGGTATCGAGCTCGACGGCAGCTGGAATCAAAGGCCGCAGCAGCTCGGGCCGGACCGGCCAATGGAGGAAGAGAAGATCGTGCCAGCGCATGAACATGACCCAACGCGTCTGCGGAAGCGGCCAAGGGCGGTGCTGCGTTTGTTCCGTGACAGGCGGCACGCGCAAGCTACAAGCCGCCGCTGTGGCGGCGGTAACCGAGAGCGAACCTACCTCGAGAAATCTGCGTCTGGTTAGCACTGAACCCTTTGATCCGGACAGAACTCCCGTAAGATAACCCGGATGGTCAGCGAATGACATGACGACCTCCGAAATAAGCCTACGCCGCGCAACGTCTGATTGCGAGATGATTCATGATCCGGGGCATCTAAAGGTGTTCGCCAGCCTTCTGAAGCTAACCAAAAAATGTCCATTTATTTAGCTCTTGCAAAGGGCGTCCGCTCACCGGTCAATGCGGAGAGGCCGAGCAAAAGCGCCGGCCATGACGGTCCGATTTCGCTGTGGTTGTCTTTTAAGTTCTCCAGCCCGCTATCGAGGTAATCAGCTGCTCCGGCGCTTTCCCGGATGACCTTGTGCGGTATGAGAGTTGCTTTTATGCCGTCATCTCAAAGAGGCTGGACGAGGAGATAGAGAGAAAAAAGTATGACTGGTGTGTGGAACAAACGATTTAAAAACGGGGGCACGCGCGCGATTTCGGCAATCTGCGCGTTAGTGCTGGGGCTGATGGTACTGGGATTTTATCTCAGCTCAAGTTTGCAAGGTCAGGCGTCGCAACAAAGCCAACCTCAGATGGCGAAAAAACTTCCGGCATGGAATATTGCGCTGGGAGATCTCGTAATCCTGGCCAGGGATCTGGGGTTCAGCGTCAGCTCAACCGAGTCGGCGGTGGTCGATGAATCGCAGGTTGCTGCCAGAATAGAGGGACAGTTACAGCGCCTGCGGGAGTTTTACCGCGATGAGAGCGCACGAAACGAGGGGCTCATGGGCGAACTCGTGCTGCAATTGAGTGTGACCGCAACAGGCGAAGTGTCGAATGTACGGGAAATCTCGTCACGCATCGCCGACGGCGACTTTCGTAAGGCGGTGGTTGACGAGGTTGCCTCCTGGTCGTTCGATCAGGTTCTCAGTGAAGAAGCAACGATTGTCTGTCCCTTGCTATTTGTCCGTGAGGGCATGGATGTCACGACTCTGATCCGTTGGGAAAGGTCTCGCGCTCAATCCAACGCTAAAAAAGACCTGGCCAAAACAGCAGGTGTCGAATCTGTTCAACCGCCTACTCCTCGCGCAGCTCCTAAGCCGCAACGGATGCCAGCGCGCTCGGTCGCCACTGCACTCCCCCAGGCAGCACCGGCGCCCCGGGTGCAGCCGGTAACAGACGGCTCAGTTTATCAGATGAAGTACTCTACCGCGATTCGCAAGGAGCCTAAATTCTCTGCCACAGCCGTGGCTCGATTCTCCGCCGGCACAAAAGTCTTTCTGCTCGGCAAAACCGGCGATTGGTACGAAGTACGGCAGGGGGGTTGGCGAGGTTTCCTGAGAAAGGAATTCGTCGCCCCCGCCGTTAAAGCTAGAAACGACCCGTGATGAACTTCGATACCAGAGTTCCACTTTTCTCCAGCTGGCGTCGATGATCTTTGGTCTGCGAGCCCTAATGGATGGTCGCCGCCAGCTCAAGTTAGCTTGTCGTTGTAGGTTGTCCTTTTCGTTCGTAGAATAAACCCCTGCGCTGAGGTGGTTACTCTATGGCGGCCATTATCATTCGACCTCCCTGGCAAACATCCGAGCGGTGTATCACGCCGGAGCCGTTCTTCCTCCGCAGGCGGCAGTTGATCAAGGCGATGGGGCTGCTGGGCCTGGGGCTTGGCGCAAGCGCTGTGCTCGGCTGTGGCCCGGCGAAAGATGCCCCGAGCATCGGTGCACAGGAACATCCGCTGGCCCCAGACTTGTATCCGGCACGGAACAATTCCAATTTCGTTCTCGACCGGCCGATTACCGACGAATCCTACGCCGCATCCTACAATAACTTCTATGAATTCAGCGTCTTCAAGGGAAACGTTTACAGGAAGGCGGCGCGCTTACAAACATCTCCCTGGCAAATTGAAATCGGTGGGCTGATCGAAAAACCGCGGGTGTTCGAGGTTGACGATTTGGTTCGCGCCATGCCGCTTGAGGAGCGGCGCTATCGTTTTCGTTGTGTCGAGGCATGGGCAATGGCAGTTCCATGGACCGGGTTCGCCATGCATCACTTGCTCAAGCTGGTAAAGCCGTTATCTTCGGCTCGTTACGTGCGCTTCGTTACTTTTTTAAGGCCTGAGGAAGCGCCGAATCAAAGCAGATCTTACGGTCCTTGGCCCTATAGCGAAGGACTGACCATGGCCGAGGCCAGCCATGAGCTGACCTTTCTTGCCACCGGAATCTATGGGCATCCTATGCCGAAACAGCATGGCGCACCTTTACGCCTGGTGGTGCCATGGAAATACGGCTTCAAAAGCATCAAATCGATTGTCGGGATTGAATTTACCGCGGCGCAGCCGCGCACGTTTTGGAACACTAACCGACCCCATGAGTATGGCTTTGAGGCCAATGTCGATCCCAAAGTGCCGCATCCGCGCTGGTCACAGGAGTCTGAGAGACTTATCGATACCGGCGAGCGCAGACCCACGCTACTCTTCAACGGCTACGGCGAATGGATCGCGCACTTGTATGTGTAACCAGAATTCGACGGATGCAGGGTACAGGGACAGCTGCCAGGTCGCCCCGGCAATGCAATCTAGCGTTCATATCAATACTTTTAGCGCCTTGGCCAGCAGCTCGACATTTTCCACCTGGGAGCCCTGTCCCATCAATCCGACGCGCCAAATTTTTCCTTTGAGCGGCCCCAAGCCGGCGCCGATTTCAATATTGAAGTCGTCATAGAGCCGCTGCCTTACTTTGGCATCGTCCACGCCGTCCGGGATTTTGATCGCGTTGATCATGGGCGCCCGGATCGACTCCGCCACCGCGGGGTCAATCTCAAGCTTGCGCATTTCCCGGACAAACGTTTCGTGCACCTGGCGGTGTCGTAGCCAGCTCGCCTCCAACCCCTCTTCAAGCACGATTCGCAGTGCCTCGTGCAAGGCATAATTCATCGAAATCGGGGCGGTGTGATGATAAATCCGTTCGCTGCCCCAATACTTCTCGATCATTGAAAGATCGAGATACCAGCTCTGCACTTTGTGCTTTCGATTGCGCATGACCTGCACAGCACGTTCATTGAAGGTCACGGGGGAGAGCCCCGGCGGGCAGCCAAGGCACTTCTGGGTTCCGCTGTAGCAAATATCGATGCCCAACTCATCGACGCGCACGGCCGCTCCGCCCAACGACGTCACCGCGTCGACGAGAAACAAACTGCCGCTGTCGCGCACCATACGCGCGATTTCGTCGAGCGGTTGTAAAACCCCGGTCGAGGTTTCCGCGTGCACAACGGCGGTGACCTTATAGGGCTTTTTTCCCAGCGCTGTTTTGAACTGTTGCGGGTCCAGAGCGGTGCCCCAATCAGCCTCCACGGTGTCGACCTGCGCGCCGCAACGCTGGGCGACGTCCACCATGCGCGTGCCGAACACGCCATTGACGCCGATCAGGACTGTGTCGCCGGGTTCAAGAACGTTGACGAAGCAGGTTTCCATGCCGGCGCTGCCCGTTCCCGACATCGGCAAGGCGAGACGATTCTGGGTTTGGAAGACCTCGCGCAGCATAGCCATGCTTTGATCCATGATCTTTAAAAATTCGGGATCCAGATGACCCACAACCGGTAACGACAACGCTTGCAGCACCCGCGTGCTCACGGGGCTTGGCCCCGGTCCCAGCAACGTCCGGTTAGGCGGGTTGAGTTTAGGCGGTAAGGGCATGATCAGCTTTCTCCGGATTATGGTTTATTCTTCCGCTTTGACGCGGAGCTCCATGGAGCCGATTTTCTCTATAGTTCCGTGCAAGTGATCGCCGTCATTGAGCTTGCTGACGCCCGCCGGAGTGCCGGTGGTGATTAAATCGCCGGAACGAAGTGTCAAACAGCCGGAAAGAAAACGGATATGGTCGCGCAAACCGCATATCATATCACTGGTGTGGGCCGTCATTGCCTCCTTGCCGTTCTGTAAAACCTTGATGCTGAGGTTTTGCGGCTCGTCGATCTCGTCCCGGGTGACGATCCACGGTCCCAAAGCGCTGAACGTGTCGAAGCCCTTACGGATATTACGGGTGTTTTGCACGCCTTTTCCCCAGGGATCGCGCTGGCTGATATCCCAACAGATCATGTAGCCAAATACGTGGTCGAGCGCCTGCTCCTCGGTCACTTTTCGAGCGCGTTTGCCGATAACCGCGCAGAGCTCGCACTCGAAATCGACGAGCTTGGAGATCTTCGGCAGGATAACCGTGTCGCCGGGCCCGATGATAGATGACGTGGTCTTGAGAAAGAATTCCGCCATGAGCTCGTCTTTGGTTTTGGTGACGCGGTCCGCGCTGCCCATGCGCTCTATCATTTCCTTTTGATGTGCCCGGTAGTTTGCTGCTGCCGCCCACAGCGATCCGGGATTGGTAATGGGCGCTAGGAGCTTTACCGAATTCAACGGAACAGCGCCTGGCCCCCCTACCGCGTCGCGGGCGATTTGCATTGCCGCAGGATTATTGGCCAGCACATCGATGATCTCGAGCATGGTATAGCCGTTGCGCGCCATGCCCGCCTTGATCAAGCCATCGCCGATATTGTAGACCTTGTCGTCAACAACGACGCCGGCCTGATTGTTATTGTAGTGACAGATTTTCATTAGACCTCCAAATAAGGCTTCATAGCTGGTACGGTTTTGGATTTCCGTCTCTTACCTGAAGGTCCGGCTAAAGTCCACCGAACATCCGGAAAACACACGGTTCTCACCGGAAAAACGATCAGACCAAGCGGTCCGGGTATGGTAAGTCGGCGGATAGGCTACTTCAGCTCCGGCATGACCTTGTCGGCGAATAAGCGAATGTTTTTTAGCGCCAAATCCTGCGGCATGCCGCCGAAATGGAAGGTTCCGGAAATCGTTGTCAGGCCGACTTCTTCGCGCCATCTACGAATCGAGTCGACCACGCGCTGCGGATCGCCCGCAAGCACAAGCCCCTCGGATAGTTGGGTTCTGGCGTCTCGCTGCATCAATAGTCCCTGTTCCTTTCGGTCCGGGTCGGCGGCTTTGTGAACCTCGAGATATTTGATGAGATAGGGCTCGGCCTCACGAATGGCTTGATCCAGGCTGCTCGAGACATAAATATGGAACTTGCCGAGAACGTCGGTCGCGGTAAAATCGTGACCGGCCTTTGCCAGGGCGTTGCGATAGCTCTTGATAAAGCCCGGCAATACGCCCGCTTCGCGGTACAGATAGGGCAGAGTCATCAAATGGAACCCCTTTTCCCCTGCCCAGCGGAACGAGTCTTCGCTGCGCGCGCAGCCCACCCAAATTTTCGGATGCGGGCGCTGCACGGGTTTGGGAAATACCGGCACGTTATCGTACTTGAAAAACTCTCCGTGGAACTGCACTGGGCTATCCGACCATGCTTGAAGCATTACTTCGGTGCCTTCGTACATTCGACCGGTTGCTTCCTGCTGATTAATCCCGAACTTGCGGTATTCATGGGCTTCGCTGCCCTTGCCGATCCCAAAATCCAACCGGCCGTTCGACACGATATCCACCATGGCGTAGGACTCGGCAAGTTCGATTGGGTTGTGCAGCGGCAGGACGCTGATGGCGACGCCAAGGCGGATCTGTTGAGTCGTGCGCGCGATGGCTGCCATGAACGTCGGCGGGTGGGGCAATGTGCCGCCGTACATCGCAAAATGATGCTCCGTCACCCAGATATGGTCATAGCCCAGCCGGTCCATCTCTTCCATTTGCGTAAACATCGTCCGGTAGTACTCCGGTAACGAGCCATCGAGGTCGGGAACATAAGTGGGCAAATAGTGCGCGCCGAACTTCATAGCATAGCGATCCATTAACGAATATCCCTCCGGTCAGCATTCATTTGATCAGACATAGATATATAGGTTGAATAAACTCAGAGTCAACGTGCTCATTAACGGAGCACTTGCGCCAGCGCTATAGCACTCGGTGTCGCCTCTCCATGGTGCGAGTTAGAGAAGAGCGACCAAACCTTTACTTTCACTCTCTTGAGACATCGTTGTGGTAGGGCGACGGAGTCCTTGGAACTCGCTGTTTTCCGAAGGTCGGGCATTTGAGGCAGCGGATCGATTGCGTTTTGTCTTACAAGCTCTTTCGTTTCCCCAGATGAGAAAACTCCCACGGCATGCGAGTTGCGGTAGGGATCGTTTATCAAGCCGACACAAAGAGGTTTATCATGACTATAAATTGGCGCGCATTCAGTTTGTTCGATCCGGTGGATACGGGACGCGCGGAGAGTCTGTTCGCGAAACCCCTCAATGCCGAGGAGAGATTAATGCTGGCAGTTTTGGAGAACGCCATCGAGCACTTTCAGGAATATGCGTTTGCCGGCGATCCCAAGGGAAAGGCGCTGTTCAACGAAGCGGAGCAATGGATGTTGGAAAAGGACAGCGACTGGTTTTATTCTTTCGAAAACATTTGTGAGACATTGCGGCTGTCTCCCGACTATCTGCGCCACGGGCTGCTTCTATGGAGGGAAGCAAAACGCCGGCAGCCCGCAGTCGTCAAGCATGCGCCAAGGCCCGCCGGCCGTCACGTCAAGGCGATCCGTTCACTGCGCCGAGCCGCGAGCCGTTAGAACACAGTGTCCATTCTGTACCCCGCACCGACTCCCAATGATTTATTTGCCAGCCTTAATCGACTCTGCGTGCCCAGCCACGGGAGGGATGCTCCTTCAATAAGCTCATGTCCGTGGCTTCCTCGAGCGTCCAGTACGATCAAACATCCAGGCGGCGGTGGTGTAGAAGTACTGGGTTCCCATGTTCACCATCACGACCCGAAACAAATGAAAGGCGACCACCAGCGGCACGCTGATTTGCAATGCCTGCGCCGTGATAGTCATTTCCGCCAGCCCTCCGGGAGAAGTGGCGATGATCATGGTGGCCAGCGGTAAGCTAAACGCCCACGCCAGAGCGACACCGGCAATCACCGAAGCGATCAGGATGAAAAACGAGTTCAACAGCGCGAAAGGAATGAACAGTTTATAACGGACGAAGAACGCGCGCTCATAACGGGCGCCGAGCACCAGACCGAACATGAGCTGGGCGAAATCGATTAACCAGTGCGGTACAGCCGAAAGATCGATGCCGCTCACGGTCAGCGCTGCGCCAAAAAAAATCGGCATGAGCAGGCAGCCGTTATGAAAGCGCAGCCGTTCCGAGACCTGCCCGAGCAATAAGCCGAATGCGAGCCAGGGCACCAGTATAGCGTAGTTCAACGGCACGTCCGGGCGGTAGGCGGCAGGCTCCAGCGGAATACCGCCGTAGGTGAGCGCGAACGGAATGACGATGACAACGATCGAAACGCGCAGGCTATGGGCGACGGCCACCGGCGCGATTTGAGCGCCATAGCGTTCAGCTAGCACCGCCATTGCCATGGCGCCCCCCGGTATAGAGGCAAAAAAGGTTGACCTTCGCTCGACGCCGGATGCGCGGCTCAAGATCAGCGCACCCAGCCCGCCGATGAAGAAGACCGCGATCGTGGCGGTGACGATGGCCGCGAAATTACCGCCCAGCGCCGCCACGACCGGCGGCGTGAAATACAGCGACACCGCTGAGCCGAGGACCACCTGCCCCAATTGACGGGCATAAGGCGGCGAATGCATGCGCACGCCCATCAGGTTCAAGGCGGCGACCGCGATCATAGGCCCGATCATCCACGGTATCGGCGTGTCGAGCAAATCGAATACATAGCCTGCTGGAATGGCAACAGCGAGCGCTCTCAGCACCGCCGGCAGGCGCTCCTGTAAATTGGTAAATTCGTTCATCAGTTTCCTGTGTTTTCCGGCTCCGGGCACCGTCAGGTGCATGGTCGTCACCGCGTGCATGCCGCGAGCGACTTGCAGCGGGTAGCTTAGTCCATTCGGCGCCCTGAAACTATCGAAGACTCAGAAATCATTTCCTGGAGGAAGTTGCGTTGCGCGCTAAGCATTGATGGGTTCAGATAAGGAAGGCCGAACGGGGCAGTTCCTACCTGATCATGTTCATACGTGAATCGCTATTGCTCGCGTGAGATAGATCCGGGACTGACCTCGAGGATCGACTTGCAGCTACAGCAGCAGGTACTCACCTTGAAAAAAACGCGGCAACGGATCATACTACGCAGGCATTTTGGTCGTGATCGAACAACAAGGTCACACCGCACCGAGCTGAGCGCGCTTAATTCACACCCGGATGATCACGATCATAATTCCGACGGTCGGCCGCATTGAATCCTTGAGAAGTCTGCTCAAGAGTCTTGTAGAAACGGACAACCGCCGCCAAGTCGAGCATGAGGTCCTGGTTGTCAACAATGCCACCGAGCGAGAGTTACCGGCTCAGGTTTCCATGCTCGCCGACGAGTTCGGCAGGACTACAGACCTTCCGGTTCGCTGTTTGCGCGAGCCCGTGCCTGGCAAGTCGAGGGCGGTCAATAAGGCCATCGCGTTCGCCCGCGGGTCTGTCTTGGCGTTTCTCGACGATGATGTCGTAGTCGGTTGTGGTTGGCTCTCCGGAGTGCGCGATTTTTTTCTTCATCATGAATTCGACGCGATGCAGGGGGCCATTTTGTTTCCGCCGGGAAAAGAAGCCGATGTTGAGTTCCTTCGGGTTTGGAACCGGTACCGTACGATAGTTCACGTGAATTACGGCGAAAACGTCAAGGACTTTCATAAACTGACCGGCGCCAACTTCGCGATTCGACGGCAAGTGATCGAACGAGTCGGTTTGTTTGACGAGCGGATCGGACCGGGCCAAACCGGGACCTCGGAAGATTCTCAATTCGGGAAGAAGCTGCTGAAAAACGGTCTCCGGATCGGTTATGCGCCGCAGGCTAGGGTCTACCATGAGATAGATTCCAGCCGCTTGACTCATGACTATTTCCGCCGGCAACATGAAGCACAAGGAGTGAGTCGTCAGACATATAAGAAAAATTCAGTGTTGAGAATTGTGCCCGATCTCTGCTGGGCGATCGCGAATTGGGGATGGTATTCGCTGCTGAAGAACGAGCGCGGAGTTTATCGCTCGGAAGCGCGAGTTTACCACTATCGCGCGATGTTGACGCAGTGGTTCTGCTCGCGCTGAACGCCCGCTAAAGGCAATCATCATACAAAGACTTTGCGAGCTATGCCGGCAGTCAGTGTAGTAATTCCGGTCTATAATAGCGAGGCGCACATTGAGCAAACGGTGCGCAGCGCGCTGCGTCAGTCCTTTACGGATTTTGAAATTATCATTGTCGACGACGGCTCAACAGATCGAAGCCGGGAACTCATCCAATCGATCGATGGTGCCATCAAATACCACCGGCAAGAGAACTGCGGCGTAGCCATTGCTCGCAATACGGGATTGTCCCTGGCGGCGGGTGAGTGGATCGCCTTTCTTGATGCGGATGACCTGTGGCGGCGCGACAAGCTCGCCGTACAGATGGCGAATGTCGAGCAGTTTCCGGAAGTGGCGTTCTTTTACACGGATATCGACCTGGTAAACGAAACGGGTGAAATTCAGCGAAGGGGGTATCTGGCCGGAAAACTGCGCCGCCGGGAAGTTAGAAACTCCCGCTGGTTCGTTCCCAACCGTTTACGTCGGCGCAGTTTGGTTTCGGTGGCTTTCCATGATCGACCCTTTCCATATCCCTCGACCGTGCTTGCTAAGAAAGCTTTGCTCTTAAAGGCGGGCGGCTTCGACCCGCGATTTCGCGGCAGCTATCACGAAGATTTCGAGTTCTTTGCGCGTATTGCGCAGCATTCCAAGTTGCACTTTATTCCGTACGCTCTGGTAGAGTACCGCTTGCATCCGCGTTCGCAGGAAAAAGCGATCCAATGGCAAAATTGGTTGTTATTATTGCAAAGCCTGGAAGAATTATGGCGCGATGACGACGGTAAGCAACGGTTTCTGCAGGCTCAGTTTGCCGGGCATTTTTCGAAACTGGCAAAGTCCGCTTTGGAATGCGGCGAGTTTGATCAGGCGCAAGAATTTTACCGTCATGCCAATCGTTACCGAACCGGTTCGTGGCCGTCATTTTTGAGTGGAATGCTATGGGCGATGAGACAACAAGCCTATACGCGCTATGGGTTCCGGCGCAACAGGGAATAGAGGCGTTTGGAGGCCATCAAAGGGAAAACCCGGACGATAGTTTGACAGTTGCCGAACAGCCAAGAGACTTCGACTTCGGCGGTGGGGGTTCAGCTTCTACACGATGGATCGGATAAGCGAGACTTTAAACGAGTTGCAGAAGCACCGGTTTGTTTTCATCGGTGGGCTGCATAGGAGCGGAACATCGCTTCTGGCGAAACTCTTGGCTCAGCATCCTCTAATCAGCAGTTTTAGCGGAACCGGAGTCCCAGAGGATGAGGGGCAACACCTGCAGGATGTCTTTGCGCCGGCGGTTGCGTACGGCGGTGCCGGTAAGTTTGGCTTTGTACCCGAGTCGCATCTGACGGAGGACTCGGACCTGATCACGGATCAGAACCGGGTCAAACTCTTCAGTCAATGGCGGAGATGGTGGGACACAAGCCGTCCTTTATTTCTCGAGAAGTCTCCGCCCAATTTGATACGCGCCAGGTTCTTGCAAGCACTCTTTCCGGAGTCGTATTTTATTATGGTGCTGCGGCACCCGGTTGCCGTTTCACTGGCGACCCGGAAGTGGAGTCGTACCGGCGTCCACTCTCTCCTAGCGCATTGGCTGATTTGTCACCGAACCTTCGTACGGGATGCCGCATATCTAAAGCATGTACTGGTTGTCCGCTATGAGAGCCTGGTCGCTGAACCACAGGCTACCATCGATCGGCTCTGTGCGTTTTTAAAAATCCCGAGCCATCCGGTAGACCTTGAAATCGCCGATCACAATGACCGCTACTTGAGGGAATGGAGCAGCCGGCGGAGCGGCTGGCGGTCGAGAGCGTACGTGAGATATCTGCAGCTGCGTTTTGAAACGGCGGTAAATCGCTTCGGCTACACACTGATGCCAGACGGTCGCTTCATCGATCAAGTCGTTTACGCAAATCGAGGAGGACAAAGGGTTGATTCCAACGGCTGATACCGTCACTGCCCCGATCGACTGCCCGGTCGTTTTTATCATCGGCGCCCCGCGCAGCGGAACGACTTGGTTGCAGCAGATGCTCGGCGCCTATCCAGGCATAGTGACGTCGCAAGAGACGGATTTTTTCAATCGATACGTGGAACCATTATGCCGCAGCTGGAGTCAAGATTTGGCAACCGACAGGCAAAGGCGCTTTAAGGGACTCGCTGCCGTCTTGACTCAAAATGAGTTCGATCGTTGGATTTCCGAGTCGATCGGGGCCGTTTATCGTAAGCTACGTTCTTTGAAACCGTCTGCCTCTGTCGTTTTGGAGAAAAATCCAACTTATAGCCTCAAAACTGACTTAATCGCTAGATATGTGCCGCAGGCGCGTTTTATTCACGTCCTTCGGGATGGGCGAGATGTGGTCGCATCCCTCCTTGCCGCTTCCGCGGGATGGGGCGCTTCCTGGGCGCCCAGTAAATCCGCCCGAGCCGCTAAAACCTGGAGAAAACATGTTATCGGGGCGCAGCAGGCTCGCGAGAGCGGCAACGCCTATATAGAGGTCCGTTACGAGCAACTCTTGCGGGATGGACCCGCCGAGCTGCATCGAGTGTTTGATTTTTGCGGATTGCCTGTGGAGATTTCCGAGAGCCGGCTGATTTATGAACGTTTTACCTTCGACAGGATCAGATCGGCTAAGGATCCTGCTTCAAGTATTGTCTGGTCCGGGGAAATCAAGCGCCGCTATGGAGCTGATATTGCGGAACCCGACGGTTTCTTTCGCGAAGGTCGGGCCGGGGCGTGGTCTGAGACGCTCACTGCGGCGCAGTGCCGGGCGATTTACCGTGTGGCGGGAACGCTTCTGGAGGAGTCAGGTTACTGTTTGCGAGGTGACACCCGGTGGCGTTCTATGCTGGAAAGCGTAAAGAGCTGTTTCACCTCCGAGCGCAGGCGATGATATGGTTATGGACGTAAGCGTTATCGTATGCACTTATAACAGGGCTTCATCGCTGGGCTATACTTTAGCTGCTCTCGACCGGCAGGAAGTCGCCGCGGATCTGAATTGGGAGATCGTGAGTGTCGACAACAATACTAAGGACTCTACGCCAGCCGCGGTGGAAGAATTCGCCCGAGCTAGCCGTGCTCCCGTGATCTACGGACATGAGCAAAGGCAAGGGCTGAGCT
>CAYZXN010000155.1:0-27837 GCA_964482425.1 uncultured Syntrophobacteraceae bacterium
GCGCGCGGATTGCGGATCGAGTGCCGCTCGCCTTCAAAAACATAGAGAAGTTTTGGGCCCGGGATTTCACTCATGAGCTCGTAGACAAACTTCATGTCGCAGTGCTCATCGTCCTCCCCTGCCACTACCATATAGGGACACGTGATCCGTGAGGTCACGCCTTTTAGGGTGAGAGTCTTGGCAAACTCATCAAACGCCGCCTCGTCGTCATAGCCGGACATGTACATATAATTCATCTTGAACGTCGGTGACGACATGTTGAAAATCGCGTACTGACCCGGTTCCATGCAAACGCCGCTCACCGCGCACGCTTTAAAGCGTTTGTCTTCGGCAACCACCCGAGGCGCCCAGTAGGAACCCATGCTCGAACCCATGATGCCGATGCGCTCGGCATCGATCTCCGGCCGTCGGGCAAGATAGTCGCAGGCAAGCTTTCCCGCGTCGGCATAATTAGACGCCGTGCAGGTAATCCCGCGTTCGCGGGTTTCACCCTGACCCGGACCGTCGATGGCGAGTGTGGCGAAACCGTGTTCGATGAACGGATCACCGCTGGCCGGAGTGTCCTCTTTGACACCGTCCATTCCGGGAATGTACATGACGCAAGGGACTTTCTCGCCGGCTCTTATGCCTGTGGGCAGGTGTAATAGAGCTTGGATGGATTTTCCCTGGTAGGGCAGTTCTACCCGCTCGATGGAGCGGCCGGCGTAAAGGATGAATTTGTCATAACAGGCGCGCTTTTTCTCCTGCCAGCCGAGTCGCCGGGGGTTGCCATCCTCGTAAACCGCCCACATCGCGTTGGTGTAAAAACATGCCGCGATATAATAGTGGTCGCGAGCTTCCGGAAAGTGCCCACCGGCTTCGGCTTGCCAGCCCTGCTCTTCGCGTCGCGCTGCCGCGCGGGCGAATTCCCGGGGAATATCGACGAACTTTCCAATCCTACGGCAAACCTCTTGAAGATCGCTCTGAACCGCCGGGCCACAGTTGCGCAGAATCTTGCCCGTTCGTCCCTGATCCCAATCGATGCCGCGAGCTTGAATAACCTGATCCAGTATCCAGCGCTGCTCACGCCAGCGCCTCATCTTACGTTCCGTCTCGATTCTCATTTCTCCTCCAGCGAACAGACGCAGGCTGCTCTGATGCGGCCGCGGCTATGTTGAGAGGGCGCGAGAATGGCAGTTGAAGCTGGATGACGGTGATGCGCCACGGGAATTCTTTCAACTCTGAGGGTCATCATCAATGTCTAAGCGACCCCCCGGCTTTTTGGCGCCCCATCTGATAGATAAGCCGGTGTGAATGACCTGCCGCGCCCGATGCGCGCCGACTTTAATCGAAAAAGGTAGCGATGGCAAATACATAAGGCGTAGTAGCAGGACGCTGTCGGTTGATTCCATAAGACTTTTGTGATTATAAGAACCCATAACCTATCTAGGCATAATTATTACAGAAACTCACAATGTTATTTGATTTTGCTAATGTCCTGGTGTTTACGGCATTAGGACTTGGTTTCGTCGGGGTGAACTTACTGATCGGGCGCTTATTGCGGCCGGCCAATCCGCAAACTCGTAAGCTGTCGACCTATGAATGCGGCGAACCGTCTACCGGCAGTGCCTGGGTGAATTTCAATATCCGGTTTTATCTCGTCGCGCTGGTGTTCATTATTTTCGAAGTGGAAATCGCCTTCATATTTCCGGTTGCGACGGTGTTCCGCGGCTTAATCGAGAGCGGCGAAGGATTGTTCGCGTTTGTTAAAATATTTATTTTTATCGGCATACTGTTTCTCGGTCTGGTCTATTCCTGGGTGAAAGGGGATCTGGACTGGATCAAGAAGGTAAGAGCCTGAGTTCCAATTCTCAGGAGGGTTTGAATGAAGCCATTAATCAACTCGCTACCTGAAACTGTTTTTACGACCAAAGTCGACGACCTGCTCAATTGGGGACGGGCATCGTCACAGTGGTACATGCTCTTCGGCTTGGCCTGTTGCGCCATCGAATTGATGCAGACCGGCGGGCCGCGAGCCGATCTGGACCGCTTTGGTGCCGTTCCACGGGCAACCCCGCGGCAATCGGATTTGATGATTGTGGCCGGAACGCTCACCTACAAGATGGCCAAGCGGACCAGGCTCCTTTACGACCAGATGCCGGATCCGAAATATGTCATTTCGATGGGCAGCTGTTCTAACTGCGGCGGCCTGTTTCAGCTCGCTTATTCGGTTTGCAAAGGAGTCGATAAAATCGTCCCGGTTGATGTCTATGTGCCGGGGTGCCCACCGCGGCCGGAAGCCCTGACCGAGGGGTTGCTGCGCATTCAAGACAAGATGATGCGCGAACGTTGGCTGGTGCGGTCGAACCGGCCGGCTGCGGATGTGGCTGGGGCTTAGGTGTGGAAGCTGCGGCTATTTTCTCCAAGTTGGATAAGCAGTTTCCCGGCAAGGTTAAAGACCTCAAGAACGATGTGCCGGAGCCGTTTCTGATCGTCGAACGCGAAGCGATTCTGGAGGTCTGCGGCTTTCTGCACGACGATGCCGATCTGAACTTCGAGGTCCTTTCCGACCAAACCGCCGTCGACTGGCCGAAAGAAGAGAAGATTCAGGTCGTTTACCACCTTTACTCCTACACTCATAAGCACCAGATTGTGCTCAAAGTGGATCTGCCGCGGGACAATCCGAAAATCGCCACGGCTGAGAACATCTGGAAAGTGGCCAACTGGTTCGAGCGCGAGATTTTCGATCTGTTCGGTGTGATCTTCGAAGGACACAGCGATTTACGCCGGATCATGCTGCCGGAGGATTGGGTGGGGCATCCTCTGCGCAAGGACTATGTGGAGCAAGAGGAATACGACGGCATCAGCACTCAACGCGCTCCTCTGGTGGAAAAACTCCTGCGATAGGAATGCGATGAACGAAACCGCTCAGGATCAAGATACCGGTTTTTACACCGAAGACATGACCATCAGCGTGGGGCCGCAGCACCCGAGCACGCATGGTGTTTTGCGCTTTGTCATCAAAACGGACGGGGAAGTCATCGGTGAAGCGATTCCGGACGTCGGCTACCTGCACCGGTCGATCGAAAAGATCGGCGAGAAAGTCACCTGGCACGGATATGTGCCGTACACCGATCGGGCCGATTATCTGGCGGCCATGTTTGCGAACCAGGTTTTCTGTATGGCGGCGGAGAAGCTCGCGGGTACGCCGGTGACGCGCCGCGGTGAGTTCTGCCGCGTTATCGCCTGCGAACTTAATCGTTTGGCCAGTCACTTGATTTCGGTGGGAACCTTCGGCCAGGACATCGGCGCCATGACGCCGTTTGTCCACGCCCTTAGAGAGCGCGAGACCATCAATAATTTGATGGAAGAGATCTGCGGCGCGCGACTTACCTATAACTACATCCGCATTGGCGGCGTCGGCTACGATATTTTACCCGAGACCTGCACGCGCATCTCTGAGTTCCTGGAGCATTTCGAGCCTATTGTCGACGAGTTCAATCGCTTGTTGACCGGAAATAAGATCTTTATCGAACGATTGGCCGGCGTTGCCGTAGTCACACGGGAAGACGCGCTGCAATACAATCTGGTGGGTCCCAACCTGCGCGGCTCCGGGGTGAAGTGGGACATCAGGCGTGATATTCCATACTCGGTTTATCCCGAGCTTGAGTTTGACGTTCCCGTGGGAACAGGGCACATCGGAACTCTCGGCGACAGTTTCGATCGTTATTGGGTGCGTATCCGTGAGCTTCAGGAAAGCTGTAAAATCGTACGTCAATGCCTGAAAATGCTGCCTAGCGGGCCGGCGATCTCAAAGGTCGCGCGGAAATTCAAGCCCGCGCCGGGCGAATGCTATGCGCGCGTAGAAGCGCCGCGCGGCGACATGGGATTTTATGTCATCAGCGACGGCAGCGAGTATCCTTATCGCGTGCGAATTCGCACCGGTTCGTACACGGCCATGAGTATCATTGACAAATTGAGCAAGGGCATCATGCTGGCCGATTTAATCGTTCTGATCGGCAGTCTCGATGTCGACGCTCCGGAGATCGACCGCTAACCGTAAGAATCATCATGCAAGAGTATCTCGATCAACTAATGCAAGAAGGCGTTTTTGCCGGCCTCCCTACCCAGGTGGTCTATGCCATCGGCATGCTGCTGGCGGCCTTTATTGTTTTGTCGGCATTCGTGGCGCCGCTGGCCGGTGTTACCAGCTGGCTGGAGCGGCGGGTGTGGGCCAGAATGCAGTCCAGGGTCGGACCGAACCGGGTCGGACCGCAGGGAATACTGCAGTGGCTCGCCGACGGAATCAAGAATCTGTTAAAAGAAGACATTATTCCCACGGCGGCGGACAAGAAGCTGTTTTCGCTGGCGCCCTACATAGTGTTCATGGGCTTTCTTTGCGCGTTTGTTGTCATTCCCTTCGGCGGCCACCTGATCGTCGCGGATCTGAACATCGGCATTCTCTATATCCTGGCGGTGACTTCGCTGGTGGTAGTCGGAATTTTGATGGCGGGTTGGGCTTCCAACAACAAGTGGTCGCTGTTGGGGGGCATGCGATCGGCGGCGCAGATTGTCAGCTATGAAATCCCGGCCGGATTGTCGGTTCTCATGATTGTTTTCCTGGCCGGCACGTTGAGCATGCAGGGGATTATCCAAGGGCAAGGTTGGGCGCCGTGGGACTGGTATCTTTTCCATAACCCGTTCACGTTCGCAGGCTTCTTTCTCTATTTCACCGCGGCCTTGGCCGAGGGCAATCGCACGCCGTTTGATATTCCGGAAGCCGAATCCGAACTGGTGGCAGGCTACGTCACCGAGTATAGCGGCATGCGCTTTCTATTCTTCTTTTTCGCCGAATGGGGCAATCTCTACGTCATCGGCGCAGTCGCCACCACACTGTTTCTGGGCGGCTGGCAGGTTCCGCCTCTGGCGATTTTTGCAGACAGTCCGGTCCTTTTGGGGATCGCTCAATTTGTCACGTTTTTCCTCAAAGCCTATCTTTGGGTATTTGTCGCCATGTGGGTGAGGGCTACCCTGCCGCGCGTACGCGTCGATCAACTGATGGCCATGTGCTGGAAGTACATGGTGCCGCTCTCATTCGTTTGCCTGCTCGGCACGGTGGTTTTCATGTTTGTGCCCGCCAATCTGCAAAGGATCACCAGCGCGGCCATGTTCGGTTTGGGAGTAGCCCTGACGATCATCTTTTTTCTGCGGGTAAGTTTTCAGATCCGGCAAGCTAAACCGGAGCTCTATTTCAAGCCTCATATTTAGATCGCTGAGGATTTATGGGTGTTGCCAGCTACATAAGAGATATCACCGATACGGCAAAGTCGGTCTTCGAAGGAATGTCGATAACCTTTTCTCATTTGTTTCGACGTCCCATGACTATTCAATATCCGGACAAGATTCCGGTGCCCATCCAGGAGACTTTGCCGCACCGCTATCGCGGAATTTTGGAAGTCGATCTGGATATTTGCACGGGCTGCCTGGCCTGCGAGCGCGTCTGTCCGATCACCTGCATCACCATCGGCATCGACATGAACAAGGAAACCAAGCAGCGCCAGTTCACGCATTTCGATATCGATATCTGTAAATGCATGTACTGCGGCCTGTGCTCCGAGGTGTGTCCGACCGGCTCGATCCGTCACTCGCAGGAGTTTGAAGGGGCGAGTTATAATCCCGCCGGACTTGTGCGCCACTTCGGGTCCCAACCTTCAGCGCTTTATAAACCAAAAAAGGGTGGGGAAACGGACCCCACTTTGGCGGTAAAGATTGACATCGGACAAAAGTATCTGGATGAATTTGCCACGCCGGATGGAGGCGCCGCTGCGGAAGAGAAATAAGTGGCAGGAGCGGGGCGGTGGCTGGTGATTCCCGACAGCCCTTGATACCCAACCCATCTTCCTGTATTTGAGCCAGAAGTCTTCTGGTTCTTTCGGTTCCAAAAAATTCAAAGAAGCATGGATATATCAACGGCGGTTTTTTATCTGATTGCGCTGGTGACGGTGGGTTCGGCGGTGGTGGTGGCGTTCTCCCGCAACATCATCTATTCAGCTTTTTCCCTACTAGGAACTTTTGCCGGCGTCGCCGGCCTCTATGTTTTTCTCGGCGCCGATTTCGTCGCCGCCGCGCAGTTGCTCATCTATGTCGGCGGCATTCTGATTCTCATCCTGTTTGCGGTCATGCTGACGCACCGCATTACCGACGTGGAAATCACCAACCGTGCCGCCGGCCGGGTGCCCGCTCTGATTATCGTCGGCGTGTTTCTGGCTCTTCTCATTCAGACGATTCGAGACACCAACTGGGTCAGGGTCAAGGAGGTCTCCTACGAGCCGACAACGGCCAAAATCGGCGATCTGTTTCTGGAAGATTATCTCCTGCCGTTTGAGCTGGCTTCTTTGGTGCTGCTCGCCGCTATGATCGGCGCCGTGGTCCTTTCCCGCAAGGAGATCAAAGAATAGCCATGTTTTTCTCGCCCAACGAGCTTTCTTCATATCTTATTATCGGTGCGATCCTGTTCGGTCTGGGGCTGTTTTCGGTTCTGACGCGGCGTAACGCCATCAGCGTACTGATGGGCGTAGAGCTGATACTTAACAGCGCCAATATCAACTACGTTGCCTTCTCCCACTTCGGCAGCGGCAATTTGGACGGGCAGATCTACGCCATGTTCGTGATTATGCTGGCGGCGGCCGAAGCGGCGGTAGGACTGGCCATCGTGCTGGCGATTTTTCAGCTCTTCCATACCATTGACGTCGAAGCCGCAGAGACTCTTCGAGAATAATCAAGCAAGCTAAAGGTTAAAGAGCTCTCAATGGATCATCCGATACAGACCGATTTCATTCGTTGGATCATCTTTTTGCCTTTGATCGGCGCCATCATCAACGGTCTTCTGGGCGCTAGAATTCAAAAAAGCTTTGGCAAAGGGGCCATTGCCGTGATCGCCTGTACGCCGGTGGTTGTTGCTTTTGGCCTGTCGGTGATGGCTTTCTTCAGACTTGCGGCCTTGGAGCCGGAGCGCCGTTTTCTCATCGATAACCTCTACACCTGGATCGATCTTGGGTCGCTCCAGGTGGATATGGCCTTTCTGGTCGATCCGCTTTCCGCCGTGATGATCCTGGTGGTGACCGGCATCGGCGGGCTGATTCACATTTACGCCACCGGTTACATGCACGACGACAAAGGGTTCTGGCGCTTTTTTGCTTATCTGAACCTGTTTACCGCCGCCATGCTGATACTGGTGCTGGGCGACAGTCTGCTGCTCCTGTTCGTTGGTTGGGAAGGCGTGGGCTTGTGCTCTTATGCTTTGATCGGCTTCTGGTATCACGATCACAGTAACGCGCGGGCGGGAAACAAGGCGTTCATTGTCAATCGCGTCGGCGATTTTGGTTTCGTACTGGGCATGTTTTTGCTTTTCTGGTCGCTCGATGCCCAAGGGCATGGAACTCTGACCTTCCGTGAGATGGCCCGTTGGGCCTCCAGCCTCGAAGGACAGACGATTTGGGGATTCGGCGTGGTGACCGTGGCCACGCTCTTTCTTTTTATCGGCGCCGCCGGTAAGTCAGCGCAGATTCCACTCCATGTCTGGCTGCCCGATGCGATGGCCGGGCCAACGCCCGTCAGCGCGCTGATCCACGCCGCCACGATGGTAACTGCGGGCGTCTACATGACCGCGCGGTTAAATGTCTTTTTCTCCATGGCGCCTTTCACATTGCAGCTCATCGCCGTGATCGGCGTTCTAACGGCGCTGATGGCGGCGACGATTGCCCTGACCCAGACCGACATCAAAAAAGTTTTGGCGTATTCCACCGTGAGCCAGCTCGGTTATATGTTCATCGGCGTCGGTGTCGGCGCCTACTCGGCGGCGGTGTTTCACCTGGTGACGCACGCGTTTTTCAAAGCTTGTCTGTTTCTTGGAGCGGGCAGCGTCATTCATGCCATGCATCACGAGCAAGACATGCGCAAAATGGGCGGACTCAAACATTACATGCCGGTGACGTTTATTACGTTTTTTGTTTCGGTATTGGCTATCGCGGGCGTGCCGGGGACCAGCGGATTTTTCTCCAAGGACGAGATTCTCTGGCTGGCGTTTTCCGGTCACCACCCGGTGATCTGGGGCTTGGCGGTCCTGGGCGCGGGTATGACCGCCTTCTATATGTTTCGCCAGCTCTTTATGGTTTTCTTTGGCGACTGCCGCGCCGACCATCATACGCAAGAGCACTTGCACGAATCGCCCCGGGTAATGACGATGCCGCTGGTGATACTGGCGGTGGGGGCGCTGCTAGCGGGATGGATCGGTTTGCCGGCGGTGTTCGGCGGCAGCTTATTCGCTCACTGGCTCGAACCGGTGATCGTCCATGGCGAGCACCACGGGTCGCATGCCCTCGAGCTTGGCTTGATGGCAGTGTCGGTTTCTGTCGCGGCGGCTGGAGCGTTCCTGGCCTATCTCATGTATTACCGCGGCGCGCTTTCGCCGGATCGGTTCGCCAATCTCGCCAGCGGTTTTTTCTATCGAGTGTTTCATAACAAATGGTATCTCGATGAAATTTATCAAGCGGTGTTCGTCAACGGCACCTTACTACTGGCGCGTTTCTGGTCGGCCTTCGATCACTACATCGTCGATGGGATCGTCAATGGCGCGGCGTCTTTGACGCGGGTCGTCTCCTGGTTCAACGGGCTGTTCGATCATTACATCGTTGATGGGCTGGTCAACGCCGTCGCCAACATTACCTTTTGGGCGGGCAACAAATTTCGCAGGGTTCAAACCGGTAACATTAACAGCTACCTGTACGGAATTCTGATCGCCGTGGTGCTCGCCATTATCATCAAGTTGCGGTATTGGACCTGATTAACTGGAGAATGTAGAAGATGGAACAAAACGTTCTCACGTACATGATTTTTATTCCTCTTGCCGGCGCGGCGATCGTGCTGCTGCTGCCGAGCAAGAGTTACGGCTTGATCCGCTGGGTTTCCGCTGCGGCGACAGTGCCGTCGCTGCTCATGGGCTGCTGGCTGTACGCGAACTTCGACAGGGCGACAACGGATTTTCAATTCGTTCAGAAGGTCGCCTGGATTCCCGCTTATAACATCAACTATTTCGTCGGCGTGGACGGTCTCAGCATCACCATGATTCTGTTGACCGCATTGCTGAGCTTTCTCTGTATCTTTGCTTCTTTCGGCATTGATAAAGCCGTCAAAGGGTATTTTTCACTTTTTCTGATGCTCGAAGCCGGCATGATGGGAGTCTTCGCCGCTCTCGATTTTTTCCTCTTTTACATTTTCTGGGAAGTCATGCTGCTACCCATGTACTTTCTGATCGGCATCTGGGGCGGGCCGCGTCGCGAGTATGCCGCCATCAAGTTTTTCCTGTACACGCTGTTTGGCAGCGTGTTGATGCTGCTGGCGATCCTGGCGCTCTATTTCAGCACCAACCCGAATACTTTCGATATGACGGTGATGATGGCGCAAGCCAACAGCTATAGCACGCAGATTCTGCCTTTCTGGCCTTTTACCGAGCTGCGTTGGGGCTTCCAGCATGTGGTTTGGATGGCGCTGTTTATCGGCTTCGCCATCAAGATTCCTGCCTTCCCATTTCACACGTGGCTGCCCGACGCGCACGTCGAGGCGCCGACCGCGATTTCAGTGATCCTGGCCGGTGTACTTCTTAAGATGGGAACGTACGGAATTCTGCGCATCAACTACCCGATGTTGCCGATGGCTACCGCTGATATGGCGTTCTGGCTTTTGGGCGCGCTGGGCGCTTGGAACATCATCTATGGCGCCTTGTGCGCCATGGCGCAAACCGATCTCAAAAAGCTGGTTGCCTATTCCAGCGTCAGTCACATGGGTTATGTGATGCTCGGCATGGCCAGCTTCACGACGCAGGGAATCAACGGCGCGGTGTTGCAGATGTTCAATCACGGCACGATCACCGCGATGCTCTTTCTTCTGGTCGGTGTGATCTACGATCGGGCGCACCATCGTAACATCGAAGGATTCGGCGGCTTGGCGGCGGTGATGCCGTTGTACACCGGTATTACCGCGCTGGCCTTTTTTGCCTCCATGGGCTTGCCGGGGTTGTCCGGGTTTATTTCCGAGGTGCTGGTCTTGCTGGGTGTTTGGCAGAAGTATCCAGTGCTGGCGATTCTGGGTGCCACCGGCGTTGTCCTGACGGCGGGATATCTATTATGGACCATACAACGCGTTTACCTGGGCCCGACCAACGAAAAATATGCTACTCTGCCCGAGATCAACGGCCGGGAGATTTTTACGCTGGTTCCATTGGGGGCGATCGTTATCCTGGTCGGCGTCTATCCCAACGTGGTTTTGGATCTCCTGCGCTCTTCGCTGGACCATATCAACCAGATCGTTATTCCGCACCTTCCTTCCTAAGACGACATGGATCTGAAAAATCTCGAGAGCCTCAGTTTTTTTGGACCGGAGCTGATACTGACGGGAACCATCCTGTTGCTGATCGTTCTGGACCTGTTTGTGCAAAACAAACGCAATCTAGCAGTGCTGGCTCTTGTCGGCTCGCTGGCGTCGCTCGTAGCGACGTTCGATCTTTACAGCGCGCCACAGGGCTGGCTGTTCTACCGCATGGTTGTATTGGATAACTTCAGCCTGTTTTTCAAAGTGGTGACTTTACTTGCGGCGATTTGCGTCATCTGGATGTCTTTGGGCAATCGCGAGGTTCGGCAGGTCTATCAGGGAGAGTACTACACGCTTCTGCTGACCAGTGCTCTGGGCATGTTTTTCATGGCCTCGGCGACCAACCTTCTGTCCGCCTATCTGTCGCTCGAACTGGTGAGCTTGACGTCTTACGTTCTCACCGGTTTCCTGCCGCGCAACCGGCGCTCCAGCGAGGCGGCGCTTAAATATCTAATCTACGGCGGTGTCGCTTCCGGCACGATGATTTACGGCATGAGCTGGATCTTTGGCATGACCGGCAGCCTCGACTATGCCACGATCCAGCAAGCGCTTGCTGCAAGCGAGATGAACAGAGTCGCCCTGTTTATGGCGTTTATTTTCGTTTTTGCCGGTTTCGGTTACAAGATTGCTTTCGTGCCCTTTCACATGTGGTCACCGGACGTTTATCAAGGCGCGCCCATCCCGTTCACCGCGTTTCTCTCGGTTGCGTCCAATGCCGCTGGATTGGCCATTCTCATGCGATTTTTTTTCGCTGGTATTTCGCGCGTGACTCCTGATGGAGCGTGGGAGTCCGTGACGGCGGTCGAGTGGCCGCAGGTTATTTTCTACGCCAGCATACTGACGATGACGGTGGGCAATTTTTGCGCTCTCAACCAGAAAAATCTTAAGCGCATGCTGGCGTATTCCGGCATTGCTCACGCCGGTTATATGCTCATGGGGTTGGCGATTTTAACCAGCGACGGCTTGATCGCGATTCTGTTCTATATCGTGGTTTATCTCATCATGAATGTCGGTGCGTTTCTCGTCGTCGCGATGATCGGCAACTCCACAGCTAGTGAAGACATCGAAGCCTATAGAGGCTTAGCCTGGCGCGGCGCGGCCTTGCCAGCCGTATGTCTTGCCGTTTTCCTTTTTTCATTGACCGGCCTGCCGCCGTTTGCCGGGTTTATCGGCAAATTTCTTCTTTTTGCCGCCGTCCTCAAGGAAGGCGGAATTTTCATCGTTCTGGCGCTTGTGGCGGTGGCCAACAGCGTGGTGTCGCTTTATTATTACGCCAAGGTTGTTAAGGTGATGTTTCTCGATGCTCCCGAGGCGGGCGACAATGCGGTCGCCCTAGGGTGCAATCATTATGCTTTGCTGATTCCGTTAACAGTCCTCACGATCGTTTTGGGACTCTACTTTCAGCCGCTAGTACAATACGCCGCTCTCTCTCTGCAGTTCTTCGTTAAATAACTCCGCCATCCGGTGGCATCATCCAACTCGCAGCCCGGCTTGTTGCGGCACACTGAATGTCGTAATGAGGGTAGCCCGTCATCCAAATGATAAGCGAATCGGCTCTTGTGAAAGGCTCTCGACATCATTCGAGATGACGGCCATGATGGGACCGTCGCCGGGCATCCATCGGCTGCAATTCGGACACCCGCAAAGCATTGCCTCCAGTTCCCGTAGCTGGACGGGAGTGGGATCGACGAGCACCGCGAGCGGATGATTGCAGCGCGGGTGAGGCGATTTCGTTTCTGCTCCGAGACTTTTTTCTGGCGAAATTTTCATCTTGTGGATATCCGTTGAGGACGCTTATCAGCTAGGGGCTTGCCAGTGTCGACAGCATGCGCAGTCCCCCGCCTTGCCCTGAGCTGAAAGCGTTTCCTACTTCAGTTGTGTCTTAGGAACCTTCTAGTGCAGTTTCCTGCCGTGGGCTTCAAGATGTTTTTTAAGAAAGCTGAGCGAGTAGATACGGGTGCCGCAACGCTTACAGATGGTCGCCCTCTGGTTGGTCTTTCTCACCGGTACTTTTCTAAACATCGTCGCGAGTAAGAGTTTCATGATCGCTCCTTCAAGTGAATTGATGATCCTGAGCTAGAGCAACGACAATGCCACGGGGTCTGATCCGCCAGTAAGTTCAAAAGCGCTGGAATATCGAGGACCTCTATTGCGGGCAGACTCAGTCGCAGGATCTTGAAGGGGGATTGATGGCCACAATTGTCCCGGTTGTTCAGGGTTGTGCATTCAAACGGTGTTATTTAACCGCAAAGACCGTAACGTAAACTCAAGTCATCAGAAATGCCAAAGGCTGGGTATTCAGTGGCACTTTTGTTTGTCGTCGCTCTGCATACGGGCGCTTCGGATTTCGGCGGGCTTGGAACTTGAGGCAGCAACGGAGGTGCCCCAAAATAAGTTGTTATTTGCGGGACACCCCGTTTTTGTTAGAATGTTTGAGCGTTTTTCCAAGGTACTGGAGCGCGAAAGGGGTTGGGATGGATCGACTGTCAAAACTTTTTGATTATGCGCTGAAATACATGTTGGAGCCGGGGCTGAACTGGGTGATAGATCATCCCATCATTTCCCTCATCGGGGTTTTTGTGCTGGTCTACTGGTCAGTGCGAGGTTACCGAATGATCTGAAAACGACATGCTGCGTCCATGACTGCCGTCCTCAGACGAATTGCTTCAGATCTTTTCACACATCACGAGCGGTTGAGAAATTGGTTGCGTTTGATCCGCGCGCCGTATAGTTTTTCTCCTAGAAGGAGGGCGGACAATGCCTCTAGTTTCTGCGCTGGCGGCCAGCCACGCGCCAAACATTCTTCTGGAGCCCGGTGCCGAATGGGAAGACTTTATGAATTTGCATTACAGCATGGCACCTCAAGGATCGGCTTCCAGACCGACACTGGAACAACAGAAAAAGCTCAGACAAGATGCCGAGGCCGCGTTCGCCGTCTTGCGCGCCGACCTGGAGCAGGCACGTCCGGATGTGCTGATCGTGGTCGCCAACGATCAGTTCGTAAATTTTTTCTGGAATAATATCCCGACTTTTTTTGTCACCCTTGCCGATGAAGTCAAAGGGCAGTTTACCCGCCATCGGTTTTATTATCACAATCATAAGGAACTCGGGCGCGCCATCATTCGCGCGGGCATGGACAAGGGAATCGATTTTTCTTTCGGTGAACATATCGAGTTGCAGCACACGCAAAATGTGCCGCTTTATTTCCTCTTGCCCGAGCCGCGGATTCCAATTCTGCCGGTCTACGTCAACACCTGGGTCGATCCGGCGCCAACGCCGCGGCGCTGCTATCAAGTCGGCGAACTGATCCGGGAAGTCGCAGCGCAATCCGCCGAGCGCGTGGCGATCCTCGCCACCGGCGGCTTATCGCACTTTCCCGGCTCTCCCCGCATCGGCGAGATCGACACGCAGTTCGATCATAAGCTTTTGGAGGTGATGCGCCGGGGCGAAGGGGCGAGCCTTGCTGATTACTCTGTGGAAGAACTTTTAAAAGCCGGCGACAGCGAGTTTCTCAATTGGATGGTCGTGATCGGCGCAGTGGGCCAAACGAAAGCGACTTACACATCGTATATGCCGGATTTTGTCGCCACGGGTTGGGGCTTTGTCAGCTGGAAAATTTAAAGTGACCTACAGCCGATCGTGCCGGAGGTGCTTGTGAGCTGCTATCACTTGAGCCGTCTTCTCTTCGATCTGAAGATGAACGAGTCCTGTTACCAGCGCGCTTCGACCGACTTAGAAAATCTCATGGGCGAGTATGAGCTCACCACCGATGAAAAGGATGCGCTTAGATCGGGCGATCCGCGTAGGTTACGCCAGCTAGGCGTTCACGGTATGCTGTGCCTCTACATCAAGCGTCTCAACTCTGAATTCCGCAACAATATCTACTGGGCGCAAAAATAGTCCAATTGGGCCTGATCCCGAATCTGTCTCATCCGGTCTGTGTATATTTTGACCGATCAAATGGGGTCTGATAGTATCCGAGAACACATCCAGAGGAGCCAGGGGGAACGGACATGGATCTTGGTTTGAAGGGGAAAGTAGCGCTCATTGCCGGAGCGAGCCAGGGAATGGGTAAGGCAACCGCCTTGGGATTTGTCCGCGAGGGGGCAAAGGTCAGTATCTGCGCCCGGGGCGAAGCGGCGCTTCAACAAGCCGCCGAGATGATCCGCAAAGAGACCGGCGGCGAAGTCCTGGCGATGACCGCCGACATGACCAAAGCGGAGGACATCCAACGATTCGTCAACAAAAGCGCCGAGCATTTCGGCAGGCTCGATGTCATTGTCAATAACGCCGGCGGTCCTCCTCCCGGCGAATTCATGAAGTTTACGGATGACGACTGGAGCAGTGCCTTCAATTTGAGTTTCATGAGCACCATGCGCATGACCCGCGAAGCCGTGCCCCACATGCGCAAGGTCGGCGCCGGCCGTGTCATCAATATCACTTCCTACTCGGTCAAAGAGCCAATTGCCGGTTTGGTCCTGTCGAACGCGATTCGCAGCGGCGTCATCGGCATGGCCAAAACTCTCTCCCGGGAATTAGCCAAGGATAATATTTTGATCAACAGTGTGTGTCCCGGCCGAATTGACACGGAGCGCGCGCAAAAACTCAACAAGGCGCGAGCTGATCGGCTCAAGCGGCCGGTCGAAGAGATCAATAGAGAGATGGCGGATGAGGTGCCTCTCGGCCGTTACGGCACGGCGGATGAAGCCGCGGACCTGATTGTGTTTCTAGGATCGGATCGAGCCAGCTACATCAGCGGAACCACCATCCAGATCGATGGCGGCTTGGTAAGGGGGATTCAATAAAATGGTTCACTTCGTAATCCAATGGGATCTCCCGGACCAGAAAGCCAATCTGACCATTTACGCCAATAAGGCGAAAAACGATTGGCTGCCGGCGACGCTTTCGCATAAAGGCGTCATCGAAATCCGCAATTACCGTAACCCGCTCGAAATTACGCCGCATGTGGCCATCACCATCGACTTCGAAGACATGGAGAGCTGGCGCGACTACATCGACTCGCAGGATTACATCCGCATCATGCGCGAGCTGCGCATCCTTGGTTGCAATAACTTCACAGCCAACGTGTGGGCGCCGTCGAAGTATTTCGCCGAATCCATGAAGCCGTAACATCCCGCGATCAACGCCTGGTCGTGACACCGATCTGGCTGCAGTATTTCAACACCGGGCACCGACTGCACAGCGGGGAAATCGGCCGGCAAAGATGCTGGCCAAAGCTCACCAGTAAATCATTGTATTGAATCCAGTACTGTTTGGGCAGTTTCTCGCGAAGCGCTACCTCGGTCTTTTCCGGGGTTGGGGTTTTGATGTAGCCCCAGCGGTTGGAGATGCGATGCACATGGGTATCGACACAAATCCCCGGCTTGTTGTAACCGAGTGTGACCACGAGGTTGGCTGTCTTGCGGCCCACCCCCTTGAGCTTGATCAATTCGTCGATATCGTCGGGGACGTTCCCGCCGTAGCGCTCGATCAATGTGCCGCAGATTTCGGAAACAGTTTTTGCTTTGGTGCGGTAAAAACCGACGGGAAAAATAGCTCGTTCGATTTTTTCAATGCTCAACTGCCGCATCGTGTGAGGCGTGTCGGCCAGCGCAAAGAGGCGCCGCGATGCTTGCGCGGTGGTGTTGTCCTGGGTGCGCAGGCTGAGAATACACGAGATGAGGACCTTGAAGGGGCTGTCGGAGGTCTCGGCGATGAGGGTAACGATCGGGGTTTGCCACTTTGGCGCTTCCCGGCGTAGAATTCGCATTGCTGCGTGGATCTCGCGATCTTTCATGGCGCTGGTTTTCTTCCTGTTGTTTGGCTAAATTGAAGTCGGTTCATATCACAGATCCAGAACGCGTCAAAATTTATCGATCGATGGTTGTCCACAAGATTTCCCAAGTTCTCAAGTCGCGCCCTCCGAAGACTATTCCAGGAAACCACTACAAACCGGCAGCGGTTTTAATTCCGATTCAAGAGCGCGAAGACGGCGATTACCTGGTGTTGACCAAACGCGCCGACAATCTAAGCACGCACAGCGGCCAGGTGGCATTTCCAGGCGGGCGTGTCGATGCCGGCGATCGCGGCGCAAAGGCAGCGGCGCTGCGGGAAAGTCATGAGGAAATCGGCGTTCATCCCCGCGACGTGCGGATACTGGGACAGTTGGATCAAGCGGAGGCGGGCTACGGTTTTCTCGTTACTCCGTTCGTCGGCGTGATTCCCGCGTCTTGCGAGTTCGTGTTAAATCCGGCGGAAACCTCGGCCGTATGTTCGGTGCCGATCTCGACGTTGTTGCAGCCGCCCAACTTCACCATAGACGATTATGTCTCGCCGCGAGGACATCCCCGTTATCACTTCTACGTCAATGGTTGGGATGTCTGGGGAGTTACCGCCAGGATCCTCGTGCAGTTTCTTGAGCTAGTGTACGAGTTTCGCGCCGAGAGTCGCTAGTTTTACAATCTTTTTGGGTTTAATTGATCACGGCCGGCCCCGGCTTGACGGTCGAACGCTGCGCCTGGCGCAGAAAAGACATATCCAGGAGCGATTCGGGGTCCATCGTAGCCGGGTGGGGTTGACCTGATTCTCGAGCCAAGTTCAGAGCGTCGCGCACTTTGTCCGGCCCAACCTCTCCGTTAGCAATGAGGGTGGCTAGGCTGTCCCGATAAATTCTTGAGGCGACGCCGGGTTCAAGATTGAATTGCGTGCTTAGCAAGGCCACGGCAGCGTCCGGTCTTTGCCGATAGTGTTGCACCGACTTCAACATCGCAGCGACGATCCTGGCAACCTGATCGGGCTGAGAACGGATTTTTGCATCGCTGGTCACGATGCCGTTAATCGTCGGGGCGTCGGGCACCTCTTTGCCGAGAAAGGCCAGTCCCCGAAATCCCTTATCTTGAGCGATCACGGTATAAGGCGGCGCCATGACTGCCGCGTCGAGCGCGCCGGCACTTAAGCCTTGAAAACCAATGGGCGAGATTTGTCCGGCGACGTAGGTGACGTCCCGGTCCGGGTCGAGACCCGTTTGCTTGAGATAGCGTTTCAACACGAGATGCGGCGTGTCGCCCGGAAAACTGATGCCGATGCTTTTGCCCTTGAGCATCGCCGTGCTGCGGATTCCCGGCTGCGTAATCAGCCAAAAAGGCGATTTATCGTCAAGCGCATAAACGAGCTTGATCGGAATTCCCTGGGTTGCACCGCGTAGGGCGGCGCCGCCGTGCGCAATGTAATCGAGTTTGCCGCTCATGAGTCCGGTGAGGGCTAAATCAGTGCGTAAGACGCTGACCTCTAGTTCAAGCCCCTGTTCGGCGAAAAAGCCTTCCGTCCGGCCGAAATAGATCGGCGCATACTGGATGGCAACTACCGGTACTGCCAGCGTAATCTTTTCTCGAGGTGGCGCCGCTGCGTGTGCAGCAGCGAGCGCGGCCAATGTCAGCGCGAATCCCAGAACAACCAGGGCACTCGGCCTTGTCTTCTGCCAACAGAGCGATGTCATTTGCTACTCTGGACTATAAAGCGGGGCCGCAGTGTGCCGATCAGCGCCGGCAAAAGTAATAAGCCTCCCAGCATATTCATGGTCAGGATCACCAGCAGTTGATAGCCCATCTCGGCCTGAAAGCGCAGCGGAGAAAAGGCCCAGAAGGCAATTCCCGCCGAAATCAGAAAAGCCGTGTAAAGCACTGCCTTACCGGCAGTCGCGACGCCCTCGATCAAGGCGGAATCGAGGTCGCGGCGGCTTTGGCGACGATATTCTTCGATCGTGCGCGCGACGATGTAAATGCCGTAATCCACGCCAAAGCCCACGCCCAGGCTGATGACCGGTAACGTATTGACGTTGAGACCGATGCCGGAGTAGGCCATCAACGCCATGCCGAAGGTGTTGGAGACGAAAACCACGCCGACGAAAAACAACCCGGCCACCAGGGAGCGAAATCCCAAGGTGCAGATGATCAGCTGGACCAACAGAATCAATCCCAGAATGAGCTTATGGGAGCCTTCCATGACTTCATTGGCGGCGGCGAGCACCCCAATGATGCCGCCGGCCAATTTTATTTCGGCTTGCTCAAGCGGGTGCCGCGAGATAAAGTCGTCGGCGCGCTGGATAACCTCGCGTATGGTGTCGCCTTTGTGATCCCGCAGAAACAGAGTGATGTTGGCATCTTTAAAGTTATAATTGACCCAGCGGTCAAAATCACCGGGCTCGCTACCGTGCTCTGCCACCATCAGAATGCCGCCGACTTCTTCCTCCGAGCGGGGCAGCACGGCCCAGCGCGGGTCGTTGTGATGCAGTACTGCATTGATCTGCCGGGTGAGACCCACGAGCGAGTCTGTGCCGCCGACGTGCGGCGATCGTTCCATGGCACGCTGAAACGCTTCCATGGTCCGCAACACCGCCGGTAACTTGGCGGTTTGCTCTTCCTTTCCTTCGACGATGACGTAGAGGTGGTCGGTACCCTGAAACCGCTGGTTGATCTGGCGCACACTGGTATTGTAACTGGAATCCGGCCAGAGCAGCGGCGAGCCGGGGCGGGAATCACCGACGGTCAAAAAATGATTCCAATAGAAACTCCACAGGATTACGCCGCCAAAGCCGGCCAATACCATCCAACGTCCGGCCGGGCTGACGCAGAAGGCGCCCAGCCGGCGCAACGGTCGATCGAGCCAGTTTCCCTCTCCCCCTTCGGGCCGACGGCGCGGCGTCGGGAAATAGCAGCAAAGAATCGGATCGAGGATCAGGACGCTGGCGAAATTACTGAGCACCCAAAAGCTTCCAGCCACCGCGAGTTTGGTCAGGATCGGCATCGGCGCGACGAGCAGCACCAGCAACCCCATTGCGTCCGTAAGAATCGATATCCCTCCCGGCATCAGTAGTCCTGCGGCAGCCTCCACCGCTGCTTTCTCTTTGTCGCCGGAACGTGTCAGCTCCTCGAAGAAGCGCTCGCGGAATTGGATGGAATGACTAAGGGTTCGAGCCGCGATCAAGAACGGCACCACCAGGATCAGCGGGTCAAAATTGAACCCTAAGAGCGCCGTAAAGCCCGTGCCCCAGATGAATGTAACGGCCGCGGAGAGGATCGGGATCACAATGCCGTTGATGTTGCGGTAGTACAGGATCAATAGAACCAGCAAAGCCAGGCAGGTGACGCCGATAACAATCAGGATGTCCCGCAGGTGATGGTAGATCCATCCGTAGAGAATCGGCTCGCCGGCGGCATACACCCGGGTGTTTGAGTCTTCCACCTTACGGATGGCGGTTTGAATCTGTTGAAACAACCGCGCGTAATCCAGCCGCTCTTCTTGAAACGCCGCTGTTATCAACGCCGCTTTCCCGTCGCGAGAGACCAGACGTCCGGCGATAGTGGGATTGCCGTGCGCTGCCATGCGCAACTCCTCAAGTTCAAGCTCTGATTGCGGCACATCGGGCCACATGATCGGCTCCACCTCGATGCCCCACGAGGTGGCCCGAACATCTTTGACTTTTTGCCGCGCGATGGAAAAGATCTGGTAGTTGTTGGCGCCCGGAGTGCGCTCTAAAAGTTCGGTCAGCTGCTTTACTTTGGTCAGCGTCGATGTGTTGAAGATGTCGCCGTCGCTAACTTCGACGGAAAGCAGGACCAGGTTGGCGCCGCCGAAGGTTTTGTGAAATTCGTTATGAACGCTGATAAACGGATGATGCCGCGGCAGCAGGTCGGAGAAAGCCGTATACATTTCGATCGTGCGCGCCTGGTAGCCGAAGAAAATCGTCAGCAGGGCAACCCCGAGCAGGATCGGTAAACGGCGCTTAACGATCCATTCTGCCAGACGCGTCATCATCTGGACTCACTCCTTTTCCTGAATGCCTAGGAGCCGTCCCGATGTGGTGCCAGTGCTTGCCGGCATCGCTGCTGCGCAGAATCATGCCGCGGTTGCCAACGATCAGCCCGAGGCCGTCACGGCCGAAGGCGATTCCGTTCAGGCTCACTGGCGGAGCCTTGAGATCGGCGGGATGCCATTCGCCAGTGGCGGCGGCGACCCACACCGTCCCGCGCTCGCCCACTGCCCACTTCTGGCCGTTCACGGCGGATGCGGAAAAAAGATGATAGCGGCTGGCATCTCCGTCGGCAGCGCTGTCCGCGTTGGACAATGTCCAGCTCTGGCCATTTTCAGTCGCTAGAATGACCCCGTCGAGCCCAAAGGCCCATCCCATGCCGTCGTCGGTTAAAAGGAGGCGAAACAAATTTCGACTCTCGCCGCTTACCAGCGGGACTTCAGTGGGACTGTTTTGCCGGGTCCAATTGTGGCCGCCATCAACCGTGCGGTAGATGCGGCCAAACTCGCCGACCGCCCACCCCTCTTTGGCGTCAAGGAAACGGACGTCGTTCAGAATCACGTCTTCGCCGATGGAGCGATCGATCCACGTGCTGCCGCCGTCTTCGGTCACAAGCACGGTACCGCGGCTGCCAACCGCCCAGCCCCGGCGAGCGTCGATGAAGTGCAGTCCGAAGAGATGCTCCTCCAGCGGCGTTGCCTGCACTTGCCAGGTCTTGCCGCTATCGCGGCTATGCAGAATCGTCCCATAGCTGCCGGATATCCATCCTTCATTGCTGTCGATAAAGCTGACCCGGAAGAGGGCTTCTCGGGTGTCGCTGGCCTGCAGTTCCCAGCTCAAGCCGCGATCCCGTGAGCGCAGAATGGTTCCATAATAGCCGACAATCCAAACCAGCTCATCTTGAATCGCCACATCGTAAAAATTATCGCCAAACGAGGGCTCCTGTTCTACCGGCGGAACTCTCTCAACCGTCGGTACAAGCTGATAATAGAGTACCGCACCCAGCACAACTGCCGCCAGAAGTATAGATTTAGATCTGCCGATCGTCATAAGCGTCGCCTGCCGATAATCCGTGTGGTACCGGCTATTCGATGCTTCCTCCGCGCATCACGGTTTCCAGAGTTGCAAGGCTGAACATGCTTGCCGGATATCCCTGGTTGTAAGCGCGCGTGGCGCTGACGATGGTAGAGCGGCCGTTCTGCACGTTAACGATAGTCACGTCGCCGACCGACCAGACTTCGCGTCCATCGGCAAGCTTCACCGGTGTGAACATGCCGAACTGCTCCTTCCAGTAATCTCCTCTTTTGTCCCACATCAGCGTCCAATGCGTGTCAAAAGTCAGCTTATTGAGATGCAGCAGCTTTCGCGGATAGCAATAGTTCGGGTCCTTGGGGGTGATCTCAAGGACATAGGTATCCACGACCTCCCATTTCTCATTGAGCGGCAGATAATCGCCTGGTTTGCGGTCGAAAGGGAACTTCTCCTGGCTTAGATTCGCCAGAACCTTTTTTTCGCCCAGGAGTTTGTAGTTGAAGTCGGTGATTTTACCGTTGAAGCTGTTGATGTCGTCCAAATTAAATTCGCTGGGCGCCAGCGTCTGGCATCGCTGGGTGGTCGTTGCGCGACGAATACGCCGGATGCTGGGTATGTAGATATAAAGGTCGTCTGCCCGTTTCGGATCGTCGTAACGAATCTCCAGGGTAGTCGTGCCGGCCGCATCGCGCGGATAGCTATCGACGCGCAGCTGCATGTAGTTGATATGCTCGTATCCCGGAATCGCCGGTCTTGGATCGGTGGTATAGCGCGTTCGCGGGAAGAGAAAATAAGACACCAGATCGGCGCGGCGTTCGGCGCCGTTTTTTTCTATCGCCGCGCGGATAATCTTACCGCCTTTGACCGCGCCGCCGGTTTTGTAATCATCGCCGAGCCAGCGCCAGAAAAAATTCCAGGCGAGTTTCTGGCCGATCTCAGGGTCGCTGGTTGAGACTTTGGGAAACGGCTGGCCGGCGACATAGTTCGATAACTCGCCGTTTGCCCCCAGGCTTACCCGGCCGGAATACTTCTCGGTGGCTTCAACGTATTCCTTCAGCGGTCGATAAACTTTCGGCGCTTTGATCTCGAGCGTGTGGCCCTGCTTGACGCGGTTTAAGAAATTTTCGCCGACCATTCCCTGTATGCGCTGCCAATTTTCGGGGCCGACACGATCTCCGGGTTTCAACTCAGCATCGGCAGCTGTTGAACGCACCGGTGTGATCATCAAAGCAGTCAGAATTACGACGGCGATGATCATGGCCGGCCGCACTTGCGCACCGGTGAATCGGCGATCGATTAATTTTCTTTGCTTGCTCGCGAATCTCATTCTCATCCCCCTAATCAGCATCAGAATTGATAACGCATCTGTAGAAAAACCGAGTCCTTTTCGGAAAAGAATCCGAGGGACTGAAATTTGTCGCGGCCGCCATAGTGGGCCGACGTCAGGGTCAATTTGATTTTTTCGTTCCACGGAGGCTGGTAGGTGATCGCCGGGTTAAAAACATAGTACCCGGCGGGATCGTAACCGACAAAAACGTCGGGAAGCACCGTGTCGCCCAAATATCCCGTGCTTACCCTGAACGTGAACAAAGTCGACACCCTGCTGATCTTTTGAGCGTGACCGAAGGAACGGATGCCGTCCTCATGATCCAAAATGATGCTTTGGAAGATCTGCAAAGACATGCGGAATGCGCGCCAGGGATCGTCTTGCAGGAACGGAATAAAAGTCGAGCGATCAAAGCCGAGAGCGTACCTCAAGGTGTTTTTGTCGACCAGATTATCGCGATGCTTACAGCTCGGTCCGGCTCTGAGGCCGGTGGCAACGCCGGTCTCGCAGTTTCGCCCCGGAAACTCGCTGATGTTGTATGGTTTGTTCGGATAAAAAGCCAGTTCGCCTCTTACCGCGGAATTTATCGGGACACCGAGCACCTCTTCAAGCGGGTAGTTGAAATGAGCGGCGAACAGGTGGGTTCGATCATTCACAAGTTTCAATCTCACAGTAGTGGGCGTGAGGCAGGGGGGCACTCCGGCGAGACATTCCACTCTGCCGGTTTTGAATACCATGTCCGAAGCTTGAGGGTTGAACCCCCAAATGTGACCGAGCCCGACGTTCAGCCGGCCGAAGTTATGCTTGAGTCTCGTACCTATCTTCCAGGCATCTCCGGCATCAGGGTAGTCCCTCGTCGCTAGGGGAATCACTACCGGCACGGGCCCCAACGGACTCGCGAACATGCGCGCCACCGGCATGCGGGTTTCCGGAAATGCCGACCACCGGCCATAACGCAGGTCGCCGTCGGCCGTACCGTCACTGATATCGTTTGTCGGAGAAAATTCGTCGACGCGGTGTTTTTTGTCTTCAAACCCAGGGTTGGCGAAAAATTCAAAAATCGTATTACTCACCGGCCGCACCGTGTACAACATGCGAACACCCCATTGGGGAACGCGGGTTTCGTCTAAATTGAAGAGGTTGGGGGCCGCGGGGGGCGCAAAGGTGAGATTCTGCGGGTTGATCACATCCAAGAGCCGCTGCCCGTCTGTCTCGCCCCAGGAAATAAATTGCCGGCCCATTCTCAAGTGAAATCTATTGGTAGGAAGGAAATCTGCGACAGCTTCCCATGGGACGCCCTTGTACTCGGAATAGAAATCCACCGGCAGCGAACCGCCGGTGCCCGCCGGTTGCACCGTCGCCCTGCGGCTTTTACTCTCGGCGCTATAACGCGGCTCGGCTACGAATCTCCAGGAGATGAAAAACTTCAACTGCTCGGAAATATCGGCATTGAATTCCGGCTGGATGGTGAACCGGTTCATAATGAACCGGTTCGATGTATTGAATTGAGGACTTCCAGAGCCGATGGCGAGTCCCGTGGTGTTTTCGACAAAACCGCTAAACGAGACCTTCTCTTTGAAAAAAGATTCCCACCCGCCGTCGACACTGGCTGCCTCGGATCCGTGGACCCAAAGTGACAGTGCCAGAAACAAGATAGAGGGCCAGAGTCGCGGCAGTTTTTTCCCCATGCGCCACCTCCGTTGGAGCTTTCGCGTGCTGTATTTTTCGCAGTAAATCGTGTTTACTTTCGAGATGTCCGAGTGCCGATCCGCTCTCGGATAATGCCGAATAAAAAGTCGTTTATACGTTAACATTTCTTATGTCAAGAAAAATATCTGCCAGCCTACTCTCGGCTGCTTTGCTAGCAACTCCCTATCTCAATCCGATTTTTTTTCCGCTTGCCTGGCTTGCCTTTGTGCCGCTCTTTTGGGCTATCGATCGCGCAGAGAGTTGGCGCAACTCCGTCTTAAACGGCTGGCTGATGGGCACCGCCGCGCATTTGATCGGGTTTCATTGGCTCGTCTATACGATCAGCGTCTTCGGCGGGTTTCCCTATCCAATCAGCGCCGCTGTGTTTTTGCTCTACGCCGTTTTGCAGGGATTGCAGATGGCTATTTTCGCCCTCCTAGTGCGCAGCATCGGATTCGGTCCCCTGCAGATTTTTCCCGCGGTGTTTTGGGTTACCCTGGAGTTCTGGTTTCCGCTGTTGTTTCCGTGGTATCTGGCCAACAGCCAGGTCGGGTTTTCATGGTTCATTCAGAGCGCCGATCTGGTCGGACCCTACGGCGCCGGGTTTGTCCTCATGTGGTTCAACGCCGCAGTTTACAGGTATGTCTCAGCGCCGCATCAAGAGCGTACCCGACGCATGCTGCCGGCAGCTTACGCGACACTGTTTGCCTTGGTATCGCTGGTCTACGGGTATCAACGCCTAGAGGCCGTCGGTGCGGAAATGGCGGCGGCTCGCAAGTTGCCGGTGGCCGCGGTTCAGGGGAACGTCGACATTGATTTGAAGTGGGATCCTGTTTTGGCGCAGCAGAACCTCGCCAAGCACCAGAATCTCACGCAGCAATTGGATGCGGTGCCATTGGTGATCTGGCCGGAATCGGCCATAGAGGTATGGCTCCCCGATGAGCTGATGTCTCTGCCCGAAAACCTGCTGCCACAGCTCAAAGCCCAGCCGTCTCGATTTATCTTTGGCGCCAAAAGCTTCCGCGGTAAGCCCGGAACGGCCGATTTCAAGGCATTTAACACGGCGTTCATCACGGATGAGACCGGACGGGTTCTGGGGCGCTATCACAAACAAGTGCTGCTGGCATTCGGCGAGTATCTGCCGTTTGCCCGACTATTATCGCTCCTGCCGGCGATGCCGCTTGCCGATGGCTTTACCGCGGGTGGCGGGCCGGTGGCGTTTCATCTGCCGCGCGGTATCCGCATGGGTCCCCTGATCTGCTACGAAGATTTGATGCCCGATCTGTCACGCAGGTTTGTCAAGGAGACTCGCGCCAATGTCTTGATCAATCTTACTAATGACGCATGGTATGGCAGGTCGGTAGGGCCCTGGCAGCACGCCAGGCTGTCGCAATCGCGCGCTATCGAGACGCGCCGCAGTTTGTTCCGAGTCACCAATACAGGGGTTACATCACTGATCAATGCCAAAGGAGAAATGGTTCGAGCTCTGCCGATGTTCACGGCGGATGTACTGAAAACCGAGCTCGAGATTCTTGAGGGCGAAACTTACTACGTCCGCTTCGGTGATTGGTTCGCCTGGCTGATGACGATCATTGCGGCGGGCCTCATGCTGGGTTTATTGAGACGGTATTCAAAATCGTAGAAGCCCCGGCTCTGCGGGATCCCGCTGTGCAACAGCGTGCTTCCGTTCGTCGGCGGAGTTCATTGGAGCGCGTAGCGTAGAAACCCGGAAGCGCTCGAGGCGCGCTTTCTCAGCAAGCCGCTGCGGCCAACGGCACTGATCGGCCCGTCCTATTTCGGCACGAAGACTAAAAAGTATTGATACGGTAAAAACGTGTGCTCTTGTTTGAGGTGGAAGCCATTGCTCTCCATCTGCTGGAGCAAATCTTCGCGGGCGATTCTCATTGGAAGCGGCGGGCCGACGGGCTGCTTCCTTTTATGGAAGTCGATCATGATGACTTCGCCGCCGGGTTTGAGCATCTTTCTCACCAGTGAAAGATACTTCGTTTGAGCCCGGATGTGATGCCACGAATCGCAAAAGAAAAAGCGGTTTACCGAGTGATCGGAAAGCAGCGGATCATCCGCAGCAGCGAGAATAGACACGACGTTGCGGGCTTTGAGTTCGCGAATACGGCGATTAAGATGCAGGATCATGTCCGGGTTCACGTCCACCGCGTAGACCTTTCCGTTTTCTCCGGCGTGGTGCGCAAGACGAAAGGTGAAGTAGCCAGAGCCGGCGCCAATGTCGGCGATCATTTCTCCTTGCTTGATGCCGAGCGCGGTCAGGACTTCATGCGGCTTTTGGTAGGCGTCGCGCTGGGGATCTTCCAACATGCTGATGTAGGCTTTGGGATCCCGGTGCACTCGATGCATTTGGTGTTCATCGCGCGGAACGGCATCCTGGCCCGACGCTGTGAGCGCCGGCAGCATCAACGCCAAAAGCACGACCCATCGTTTCATATTCCCTCGCATTTTGCGGCCGTTGAAATGGCGCCAAGCCGTTCACTGGGAGCGCTCGTCGCCTGAGCCGCATCAAGGTAGCATACTTCTCCATCGGTTCCATGCGGGCCCGGCGCCACAAGTTGCCTCGCTCCCTGTTTCCCTGCTAATGGTAGGCGCTATGGCGCAATTGGAACTCAAGAGACAAATCGGCCTGTTCAGTGCGGCGATGTTAATCGCTCGCGGTAGGCTCCGCACCGGGAAAGTCGCTACCGTGAGTTTTGACCGGGACATTTTCCTGACTATGAGGAGGAATAATGAACCGCGGCGCTGAAGCAACAGCAACGCCCCGGCCGAGCTTGTCGGTCGCCGATGGTTGCGCGATGATTGTGGGGATCGTTGTCGGTGTTGGCATTTTCCGGCTGCCCCCCCTCGTCGCCGGCAACGTCGACAGCGGCACGCTCTTCCTTCTCCTGTGGATGGCGGGAGGTGTGATCTCGCTCATAGGCGCCCTGGTCTACTCAGAGCTCGCTTCGTCTTTTCCGAGTGCCGGCGGCGAGTATCACTTCCTAAGCCATGCGTACGGGGACTCCATCGGTTTTCTGTTCGCCTGGGCACGCATGACGGTGATGCAAACCGGCTCTATTGCTCTGGTCGGATTCGTATTCGGTGACTATGCGAGCGAGCTACTGTCACTGGGTCCCTACAGCGCGTCAATTTACGCGGCGGCGGCGATCCTGGTGTTCACAACTCTCAACGTCTTCGGCTCCTCTCAAGGAAAGTGGACTCAGAACCTGCTCGCCTCGCTGATCATCGTTAGTCTGCTGGCGGCAGTCGGCGCCAGCCTCAGCCTGGCACCGCCGCTTGCCACTGAGCCGATGACCGACCGGCCGGCGACCATTGGCTTGGCGATGATCTTTGTTCTACTCACATACGGCGGATGGAACGAGGCCGCCTACCTTTCCGGGGAAATTCGAGACGCCAGCCGCAACATGGTCCGGGTACTGCTGATCGGCATTACGATCGTCACGGCGCTTTATCTGCTGGTGAACTACACCTATTTGCGGGTGCTCGGGCTTGACGGCATGCGAGCCAGCAAGGCGATCGGTGCCGATCTGCTGCGTGCCACAGTGGGGGA
>CAYZXN010000156.1:0-15883 GCA_964482425.1 uncultured Syntrophobacteraceae bacterium
CAGGAGTGAGCAACGACGGTGAGACCGGAAGCCGTGGGCACTTGAGCGCACAGGTTGCGTTAAGGCCCGACGCACGAAATGTCACCCTCAGGGGATTGCGGGGTGGCCTTCAAGGCAGTGTCCCATTGCCCACGGCTGTAGGCCTCATCGTCCGAGCGACTTCGATACAATGTCGGATTAGGGTTAATTTCTAATTTCGCGTTAGATTGCAGCAGGGGTGAAGATGGTTTTGCGGGTGTGAGAACCCGCTTTGGTTTTCATCGGGCCGGTTAAAGACCGGCGAGAGCTTTTTCCTTTTCAATAATATGGATGCGCACGATCACCGACCCTTCGACCGCTACGGCAGTCTTCATCCTCCCGGAGTCGAAGAAAAGCCTTCCGGAGTGCCGCTGATCGAAATGCGGGAAGTAAGCGTCACGTATAACGCTAATCCCGCTCTCGAAGACGTTTCATTGGCGATTTGGCCGGGGCAATTCATGGCCATCGTCGGCCCGAACGGCGGCGGAAAAACCACGCTGCTGCGGACAATTTTGAAAGTGCTACCGGTAACCCGTGGGGAAATTTTTATGGGCGGGACGAAACTGCGGAAATCGTCGCTGCAGCGCATCGGCTACGTGCCGCAGCTAGAGACCATCGACTGGAACTTCCCGATTACCGTCGAGGAAGTCATTTCCATGGGATTCTTTCACAAGAGTCGCTGGTTTGGCGGTCCCAGTCCTGGGGAGAAGCAGAAACTGGACGATGTCATGGCACGCCTGAATCTATCAGGGCTAGGCAACCGCCACATCCGCGAACTTTCGGGCGGGCAGCAACAAGCCGTATTCCTGGGGCGCGCGCTCTTGGGAGATCCAAAGTTGATTTTGCTTGATGAACCGACTTCCGGGCTCGACATCCGCTCACGCGACGATGTGATTCATTTCCTCCACGAGATTAATCACAGCGGTGTCGCCATTGTCATCACCGCTCACGATTTGAACTGGGTCGCCGCTCATCTGCCGTGGGCCGTTTGTCTCAACCGGCGCCTGATCGCCCAGGGGCGGCCGCACGAAGTGTTTAACGCCGCCGTCCTGAAAGAGACTTACAGCGGCGAGGTGGTGGTTTTTCATCACGACGGCATGGTCATGATCGGCGAGCGGCCCCACGCGCCGCACAATTAAATCTAAATCATGGTTCAAGCCGTTCCAATGGTTAAAGCCGTTCAAAACGTCAATCCAAGGCACAGCGTCTTGGTAACAATTTGAATACCTTGAACGACTTGAACTTCAATGCTTCTGTTGCTCCCTTTTGAGTACGAATTCTTCCGCAACGGCTTCATTGCGGCGGTAATCGTCGGCGCCCTCTGCGGCTTCATCGGCGTGTACGTCGTGCTGCGGCGGATGAGCTACATCGGCCACGGCCTGTCCCATGCCCTTTTCGGCGGAGCCGTGTTGAGCTACGTCGTCAATATAAACTTTTTCGTCGGGGCCGGTCTCTGGTCACTCATCGCAGCATATCTGATCCACCGGATCAGCCACCGACGCTGGGTCGGCGCCGATGCTGCCATCGGCGTGGTAACCACTTCCAGTTTCGCGCTCGGCGTGGCGATTGTCTCTACCTATCGGACCTTTACCCGTAACATCGAGGCCGCGCTGTTTGGCAATATACTGGGGATCACAGTGGCAGACCTGTGGATCGTCACTGCGATTTCGCTCGTAGTATTCGTCGCTCTGTTGATCATGCGCCGGCAACTGCTCTTTTTGACCTTCGACCCCGAAGTAGCCTCGTCCTACGGCATCGCCGCCGGACCGACCGACCTCTTGTTCATGCTCCTTCTAGCGGTCACAGTACTGGCTTCCACCCAGATTCTGGGCGTGACCCTGGTTGCCGCGGCTATGGTCATTCCACCGGTCATAGGCCGCTATCTGACCAATCGGTTTCACACCTTGTTGATAGTTTCGCCGTTGATCGGCGTATTGTGCAGTGCGGCAGGGATGTATTTAAGTTTTTATTTGGATATATCCTCGGCAGCCACCATCGTGCTGACTTCGGCGGCCTTGTTTCTGGTGCTAGAATCGGTCGTGCTCGTGCGCGGTCGGGGTTTGAAATCGACGGGCGCACTCTGACATTGAACGAGTTTGCTGTTCTTAAGCAGCCTCGGCAGGCAGGGTTTTGCTGTCTTCTGCTTAGCCGTTGAAGACAGCCGCAACGCCGTGACAAAATACTCCGAAGAGGCCAAACTCGTTCTGCCAATGCGGCCGAATTAAATAGCATGGACAAGCGCACTATCGGATTCCCGGAGGTTCCGTTTACAATCTAAGCAAAATAGCGGCTTTGGAGTTCAGCCACATGCACTTAACAGGACATTATGCTCTGGCGTAAAACCCTGCTGTTGACGACGGTTGTCGCCGCCCTTTTGGCTTTGGCTGCGCTTTACTTGCCGGAGCACGGCCAGAAAGAAGTTAAGGACGGAGCCCTCACAGTCGTACAGTCCTTCCTTAGGGCAACTTACGCGCGCGACTATCGTGCGGCTTATCGCTTCTTATCAAGTGCCGACCAGCGCGTCCGGGACGAAACCAGTTATATTCAGGCACAGGGCGCTTTCAGCGGCTTTACTTTGGAAGTCGCCAACAAATTGGCCGAGTTCATGGAATTGAGCGTCATCGATCGCAGCGGAGATAATCAGCGGCAAATGGTGAAGGTCGCCTACAGCGTTCCATCTCCGCAGGACCTGTCGCCCATGGTGTTTGGGTGGGATTCGGAAAAGCTCAACTCGCTGTCGCCGCCGGAGCGAAAGCAACTGCTCGACACACTGGCTGCCCGCAAAAAAGACGGAGCACTAATTACGCTTTCAGGTCAGGAAACATTCGAACTGGTTAGAGAAGACAAAGTGTGGAAAGTTTTCAAAAATTGGGCTGCCGGAACAAAGATAAGGTTAACAACCACTCTACCCGATAATTCGGACATCGACGTCCGGCTTTCCCATAAGGAAATCATCACCACAGGCGATGAGCCGTTTCAGATAAATATTCAAATAGCGAATCGCGGCAACCAAACCGTAGTCATGACCATGGGCCATGTGGTGAAGCCACTAGAAGCCGCCGACGAGATGGAGATGATCGAGTGCGGTCTCTCGCGGCCGATGACGCTCGAACCGGGACGCGAGCAAGAATTCTCGATGGCATACCTGGTCAGCGAGATAACTCGAAAGAGTATCAGAGAGTTTACCGTTACCTATGCGTTTGAGATCAATAAATAGTCTGTTTGGGGCGCTTCTCGCGCTGTTGATCGCCGCGATCCCCGGAACTCTGCTGGCCCATGTGCCGGAAGCCGGCAAGACCCATCAAAGGTTGCGACTCCCAGTCAACGTTAAGGCGTCGCCATTCACGCTCCTCGATCAAGACGGCAAACCGTTTGTCTCAGCCGACCGGCTGCGCGGCAAAGTCGTTGCCGTCAATTTCATTTACACGACCTGCTCCGATGTTTGCCCTCTGTTTACGGTGGAATTCGCCCGGCTCCAGCGCGTGCTGAAGAGCTCGGCGCAGCAGGACTTTTTTCTCGTGAGCATCACCACGGATCCGGAAATCGATTCCCCCAAGGTGTTGAAAGCATACGCAAGGCGTTTTGAGGCAGACTTTGACAGCTGGGCGTTTCTAACCGGAAATGAATCTCAGATGAAAGACGTGTGGCGCGCCTTCGGCGTTAGAGTCATCCGCAAAGACCGCGGCCTGGTGCAACACACCAATTTAACCACCCTGATCGATGCGCGGGGAGTGCGCAAGATTAACTTTTTCGGATCCAAATGGCTGTCCAACGACCTGCTGAGAGACATGCGCAACCTGGGCCGAACAAAGCCATGACGGTGGCTCCGACTGGCGGTGATAAATTTTTTGTGTTTAATTACTTCGATGGCCGATACCGCTCGTCTAACACAAAAGGAGGCGTTAGAAAAATGAGGACGTTAAGCCGTTTATCGTTCAGTGCATTACTGACTTTGTTTATCCTCTCGTTTATTCAACCGGGCACTTCCACGCTGTTCCGCCAGGCTGTTTATGCACAGGATTTGGAATCGAAAAAAATCGTGCCGTTCGTGCCGACACCACAGGAGGTTGTCGATAAGATGATCGAACTGGCAGGAGTGAAAAAAGGCGATGTCGTTTATGATCTCGGCTCAGGCGACGGCAGGATTGTCATCACGGCCGCCAAGAAGGGTGCCCGCGCGGTCGGCTTTGACGTTGACGGCGATCTCGTCAAAGAGTCGCGAGAAAATATTCGCAAGGCCGGGCTGGAGAAAATGGCGGAGATCAAACAGCAGGACATCCTTACGGTGGATCTCTCTCCTGCTTCAGTGGTAACCATGTACCTTTTGCCTGACGTCAATTTGAAGCTCCGGCCGAATATCATGAAGCAGATGAAACCCGGCTCCCGTGTGGTCTCACATGCCTTCGATATGGGTGATTGGAAGCCCGACAAAGTCGAGCGTGTCAACGGCCGTACCGTTTATCTGTGGACGGTTCCAGCCAAAGGCCGTTGAGGCAACAATTGATCGAGAAGTCTTGCTCGCTAACGTTGTGATGCGTGTGGGTCCCGAGCTTCGTAGAGCCGCGTCGGAGTTCTGTATCTCGCGGACAAATCCGAAGCGGAAATTTGCTTGGCTTGCATACGAACTTCAAAACCCGACTGCAAGTTTTCTTCTGATTCGTTCCGGGCTCGTGCGATCGCGATCATGAAGCATAGGTTTTCTTTCCCTGGAACCGGCTTTTGCGGCTTACTCCTGTTGATCGTGTTTGTGGCCGCTGTTCATGTTCGATGGGCGGCTGCCGGCGACGAGCAGGACCCATTGGTGACCGTGGATCGCTATATGAGGGCAATTTACGCCAGGGACTATGACGAAGCTTACCGTTATATCGCCGATCGTGACCAGCGCTTAAAAGATCGCACTAGCTACGCGCGCGATAGGGGCGCATTTAACGGCTTCACTCTCGAGGTCGCCAGGAAACTGGCGAGTTTCATTCAGTGGCGCGCCAGTGAGAAACAGTTCGATACCGATCGGGCGACAATTACGGTTCAGGTCAAGGTGCCGGACTCCGGCAAACTCGCGTCGTTGTTACACGAGTGGGATAGCGACAAACTGGATGAGCTCTCACACGCTGAGCGCGAAGCTACTTTGGCAAGGCTGGAAACACTGCACGGGAAGGGTAGGCTCGACATGATCGAGGGGGCCGATACTTTCCAGTTGATAAAAGAAAATGACGCGTGGAAGATTTTTCTAGATTGGGCAGCCGGCGTTACGGTCAGTTTTCGTACGGCGATTCCATCCAACATTCCCGTGCAAGCACAAATTGAGCGATCTCAGGTAGCTAGCGGCGCCGGCCAGATTTTTCAGGTGGGACTGAAAATCAAAAACACCGGTCAAGAACAACTGCTTGCCCGCATCGGCCATTTGGTCGATCCCCACGAATTTCGGGATTACGTGGACCTCGTCGAGTGTGGTTTTCTGTTGCCGGTGCGGCTGGCGCCCGGGAAAGAGGAAGAATTCACCAGCACTTATCTCCTCCGTGGGAGTCTCCCTGAAAGCGTGCGCGAGTTAAGCGTGACCTATGCGGTCACGCTGGTCCAGTAGCGTCCTAGACGGCTTCAGAATCCGCTGCCCACAGTTAAGTCATAGAGGATTTGATCCATCAAATGAAATCGCCGTTGCCGAGATGGTTTTTGACTGCTTTGGCGGCGCTGATACTGTTCGTGCCGCCGCTTCTTTTGTGGCGGTCTACACAGCTCAGCGTCGAGCCGGCATCGATGGACACCATCGATGCCTATCTGCGCAGCGCCTATGCGCGCGATTTTAAATCGGCTTACCGCTTCATTTCCTCGCGCGACCGGCAACTCAAACCCGAAAGGGTGTACGTTCGTGAGAAAGGATCGTTCGACGGTTTTCCGTTGCAGGTGACGCGCAAGCTGGCGGAGTTCATCGCAATTCGACCGCTGGAGTCCGTTACCGAAGGCGAGCAGGCGCGAGTCAAGCTCAATGTAAAGTATCCCAACGCCGGCAGCCTGGCGGAATTGTTGCTGGATTGGGACGAAGACCGGCTCAACGCCTTGCCATCGTCTCGCCGGCGGCAAATTCTTGCCGCCCTGGACCGCATGAAGCGTACAGGGCAAATCAAAACCATCGAGGGGGAAGAGGAATTTACTCTGCTAAAGGAGGGCGCGAGCTGGCGGGTTTTCCTGGACTGGGCGGCGGGCGTCCGAGTAAGCTATAGCGCCGTGGTGCCTGAAAGCAACGTACTTGAGGCGGTACCGGTGAACGAGGCGACTACGATCCGTCCCAACGAGCTTTTCACAATCGCGTATCGCGTCAAGAATCTAACCGGCGAGACGATTTCCACTCAAATTATCCACCGCATCGAACCCAGCGAGCTCACGGAGCATCTCGATATCGTCGAGTGCGCTTTGTTGCTTCCGGTACAACTCAAGCCCGGCGAGGAATCGGAGTTCTCCAGTACCTATTTGGTTCACGGCGATCTTCCCGAGAGCGCCAAACAGTTGGATGTTACTTATGATTTTCAGGTCGCACCGCATTAGTCTTTGGTTGATCGCGAGTTGCTTGAGCGTTGCTTTCGCCAGCCCCGTGTTGTCGCACATCCCGCTTCCGCCGAAAAAAGGCGAAATAGGCAGGCGCGAATCAAGCGCGCCGGCGCCGAGCTTCACTCTGACCAACCAAAACGGCGCAAGGTTTAGCTTCGATCCTGCCGGCGGCAAAATAGTCCTGGTTACGTTTGTCTATACAACTTGCCCCGACGTTTGCCCGCTTTTCACGGCCAAGTTTGCATCGATTCAACGCGCGCTCGATCAGGACAAGCGCGAGGATTACCTACTCTTGACCATCAGCACGGATCCGGCGCGCGATACGCCGGAAAAGATGAAGGCCTATGCAGAGGCGTTCAAGGTCGATTTCCGGCGCTGGCATTTTCTCACCGGCAGCCCGAAAGAGCTCGCCGAAGTGTGGAAAGGGTTCGGCGTCAACGTGCGTGAGCTTAATAACGGCCAGGTTCAGCATACCAATCTCACCACTCTCATCGACGGCAGGGGAATCCGCCGAGTCGATTATTACGGCGACAAATGGCAGGAAAAAGAGATCTTGAGAGATCTTGGCCGGCTCCGCTCTTCGAGGCCGCGGTGACAAAATCCGCGCGTTTTTTCTGGGCAGCGCTCTGGCTGCTCTGTTTTCTCGTGCCGCAGGTTGATGCAGCTGAAAGCGACCGAGGCAATTTTGAAGTCCGGATCAAGGACCATCGCAACGCCATCGGCGATTTTGCCAAACTGATCATCGTCATCGATAAGATCTCTATCAGCCCAAAACCGGGACTGATGTTTTGGCAGGCCGACTGGAAAGACCTTGCTGTTTCTCCCGCGTCAGTCGATTTGACGCAGTACGTAGGCACAAAAACCGTGCGAGTCGTGCGCGCGAGCATGGATGCCGGAGCCTTCGACGGGGTCCACCTGCAAATCAAGGCTGTGAACGCTGTTCTCAAGAAAAGCCAGCGTGTCGCGCCCGTCAAGAACACGATCGGACCGCTAAAACTGTCCTTCCAGGTCCCCGCGCGAGGTGAAACCCTGCTGGTTCTGGACCTGACGGTAATGGACCTCTCGGACCATCCGCCGCGCGGCTATGAACTAAGCATCAAAGGGTACGAACTCTACACAAACGGCAAGTTAGTCGACAAGGTGCCGCCCGGATAGTTCTAGGAGCGACCGGCTGGTTACTCCTAAACATGAACTGTGGAGTGTCCACTATGTCTTAGCTTGCAGCCGGGTGACCGAGAGAACATCATCGGCGCGAATCCGTAAAACCCCCTGTTCCACTTTCAAAGAAAAGTTACCGGCTTCATCCTTATCGGCAATCTCCCCTTCCATAGGATTTGGAAAACACCCGCTCTCCGGTCGAAGTGTAACCTTGACACGGTCGCCGGCGGCGAGCGCCTTCAACACGCTTGTCAATGATTGGAAAATTGCCATAGTGCCTCCAAAGAAGCGACTGATTGCCGCCCTGTCAGCGATCGGCGTGTTTGACCTGCACGTGGCCTGTTGCTGTTGTCGGTGCGGCGCCTACCCATCCATAAGACGCATGCGCTCGACATAACGCGAGATGGCGGTGGCGATCTGTTTGGGGTCGGCGCTCAACTCCACCGGACGGTTCTGCTGAGTTGGCTGAATTCCCGCCAGACTGCCGGCATGGTACGCGATCTTCTGGTCGGCAAACTTGAGGCCGTTGGCGGTCGATATCACCACAACCCGTTCGTCCGAGCGAATAACTTTGCGTTCGACCAACTTGCGCAGCGCCGCCAGCGCCACGCCGGTGTGAGGACAATTAAACATACCGGTGCGATCGGCGCGCGCCGTCTCATCGCTGAGCTCCGATTCCGACGCTTGTTCCACCACACCGTTGAAGCGCCGCAAAGTGGCGACGGCCTTGCGGATGCTGACCGGATTGCCGATCTGAATCGCGCTGGCGAGAGTTTCGCGCGCCGTCAAAGGCTCGAAGTGTTCGAAGTTTTGCAGGAAAGAGCGGTAAAACGGGTTGGCATTTTCGGCTTGAGCAACGCAAATGCGCGGCAGCTTTGAAATCAATCCCAGCTCGTGCATCATCAAAAAACCCTTACCCAGAGCGCTGACATTGCCGAGATTCCCTCCCGGCAAAATGACCCAGTCCGGCACCTCCCAGTCGAATTGCTGGACGATTTCAATGGCGATGGTTTTTTGTCCCTCGATGCGCAGGCTGTTCATGGAGTTGGCCAGGTAGATATGCTTGTGCTTGGTAACCTCCTGGACGGCGGTCATGCAACCGTCGAAATCCGTGTCCAGAGAAAGAACCAGCGCGCCATTGGCGAGCGGTTGAACCAGCTGCGCCGGCGACACCTTGTTGCGCGGCAAGAACACCACCGTGGGAATTCCCGCCGCGGCGCCATAAGCGGCCAGCGCCGCCGAAGTATCGCCCGTCGAGGCACAAGCGACCGCGTCGATCGGCACACCCTCGGCCATCATCTGTTTGACCACCGAGACCAAGACCGTCATGCCGAGGTCTTTGAATGAACCGGTGTGCGAATTGCCACACTGCTTGACCCAGAGGTCTTCGAGCTTGAGCTGCTTGCCGTAACGATTGGCCCAGAAGAGGTTGGTGTTACCTTCGAAGGTGGAGACAACATTTTCATTGTCGACAAACGGAGCTACCCACTCTTTTTTTGCCCACACGCCGGAGCCATACGGATAGAGGTTCTGGCGGCAGCGTTCGTCGAAAATCTTGATCCAGTCGGACGCGGCTGTTGTTCGCAGCGCATCCATGTCATGGCGCACCTCCAACAAATCGCCGCAGGAGGGGCAGCGGTAGATAATTTCGAGCAGGTTGAAATGATCCGGGCAGCCTTTAATACATTGAAACCAGGCGTTGTAACTCATTACAAATAGCTTTCTCTGCTATCACAGTAGATCAAGGTTTGAGATTCCCTTCGCAGCATGGCCGTCACCCCCGGGAAAGTGAACCGGCTGGAACTATGGATTCGCAAGATTCAAGCAGCTGTCAGCGGACGAACCGTTCGGCTCTCGTTTCATAGAAAGACTAGCCGATCGCCTTTGACACTGTCAACACGACTGCTGGAGGATTGACTCTGGCTGGAAAAACATTAACGAGAATCACCCCCCGAAATGGAGAAGCGAGAGAGCGATTAAGCGCACAGTGCGCAGAAAATGAATCGTGGCGTTAGGGAGGACCCGATGATGCCGGCTCTCGCTTCATTAGCCGATTGAGCCCATAACAAAAAAATATCTTTAGCGTCCGTTCGACGCGGCGATGCGCCAGAGGTAGATCGTGCGGCTAAGCCCGCTTGAATCTTTGACTCGCTCCACCCGCTCGGGTTGCCAATTACCCATCGCGAACTGGTGCGAGACCACTCTGGAGCCTGGCCTTAATTGGCGCATGAGCTCTGGCCGTAGCCGCAGGTTAGCGCCGGGGTAGAGGTACATCGTCACCACGGTGGCAGGCGAAAAGTCGATGGTGCGAATATCCTGCTCGCGGATCTCGGCCAGATGCTCCAAGCCGGCCTCCGTGATGGCTTGGCGCGACTGTCTAACCAACACAGGGTCGATCTCGAATCCAACGGATTTTGCGCCGTACTTTGTCGCCGCGGAGACAACGATTCTGCCGTCGCCCGATCCGAGATCGTAAACGACATCGCCCCTGGCGACCTCCGCCAGCTCGAGCATGCGATGGACTACCTCCGGTGGTGTCGGCACGAAGGGCGCGAGATGCGGTGCGTCCGGATCGTGCTCGCCGGCATGTAGCGGGGCAGTGGCGCTCCTTTCCTTCACGTCAAGGTTTGCGAGCGCGGCAAACGGAATCAGAGCGATGCCAAGAAACAGAAGAAGGCGATGCATTTTGTTTTCCTCAACCCGGGCAAACTCGTCTGCCAAGCGGCGCAAGTAAAAAGTCCCAAGTTTCCTCGGCAACCAGCAATGTTGGGAATTTGACCTTACGTATCGGTACTACCTGGGACGGCAAGCTTCATTCCGAGCCGCCCTCGATTTCTAATTTGACCAGCGCAGTATTGATGGTGAGTTTGACCGCAACACTACAGATCGGTCCCGATAAATCAGGAGTCGGCATCAATCCAGGCTTTGGCGAGATTGATAACGAACTGCTCCGCTTCATCTGGGGTCTTGAATCGATCGGACAGCCCCCCCAGGGTGTGTGAGCGCCGCTCGCCATCCTGCTTCCAGGTGATTTCGGCTCCGGCGCTCCAAAGCTTGGTACTTTGGTTTATCGACGCGTACGCGATAATTAGCCGTTCGTTATAGTACAAGTTCGCCATTGTTGTGTGTCTTAGCGGTCAGGGCTGCCACTCTTCGATGGTAAGACCATGCTGTTTGGCAAGCGCGCCGACTCTTTCAGGTCAGATTTGCCATGATATCTTCTTCGCTGGCCGTCAGATCCACCGGCTTGCCGAAAGGTTGCGGCCAATCGATACCGGTCGGCCAGTAGACTTCCAACTGATTGCCGTCGGGATCTTGAAAGTAGAGACCCACCGCGTTGCCGTGGCTGACCGTGCGAAGAATAGGCACGTTCCGCTGCACAAAGATTCTATGGAATTCCTTGACGTCGGCGAGGTTGGCACATCGGAACGAAATCTGCTGTACGACCTTGCCGTCCTCCCGTCCCGGGACAAGTAATAACTCGTGATGTTCTTGCAGGCGGCCCTTTGCCGTCATGAAGGCGCTGCCTGTTCTGGGATTCTCGTCGCTGATCGTCAAGCCCAGTATGTCTCGATAGAATTCCTTTGAGCGTTCGATATCGCGCACGTAAAGTCCGACATGCCCTAATGACATTACTTTCGGCATAGCACCTCCGTGTTCAATCGTCGCTCTTCGACCTCGTTGCGATTATTGCAACCGCGATCATAACCCGGCCTCGCACGGACGCAAACATATTTCACCTCAACCTGGCATGCGCCATGAGCGAGATAGCCGGCCCGCTCTCCGCCTTTCGCTCAGGCCTGTTGGTTTTGTTCTTTCGCTGCTTGCGGCCGTTTGCCGATCTGCTCGCCCGTGGGGAGTTGCTCATATTTTAGAACGATTCGCTTATCCATTTGCGCATAGATTCTGGCCCAGTCGCTCTCGCTCATTGGAATACCTCCTCCTTTCGCTAAACGTCCAGCCGTGCCGGCGCGTAGGTCCCACTGAGCAGCAGTCCGCCGCCCGGCACGGGATTTTCGATCTTCAGCACATGATAGGTCAACCACATCTCAGCCGCCAAGGCCCACACGACTTTTATTTTCAGATCGCGCTCCAGATATTCGATCGCCGGGGCCGCATCCCAACCTCCGCCGTTGATGTATACGGCCTCCACCGGCGCCATATTCCTCAAAGCCTTCCTGCAGTGGCGGTAAACGTCGGTATGCGAGACTTCATCCAGTGCCAGGAGCGAGGTTGTATAGAGTCCCGAGTTTTGACCGGTCGTGCTCAAACCCGGCATTACTTCCGATTCAATACCGAAGCGCGAAAAATAATCGACGATCGCCTGATTGAGCTCGTTGCCATAGTACGTCGCCACCGCAACCTTGCGCACACCGAGAGCCTGCAGCGCGATGGCATGCGGCTCCATCGGTGTCACCACCGGCAAGCCGATCTTGGCCGATAGCTCCGCCGCCCACTCTCTTTCATAGTCGAGGCCCTTGAGTAAAAACGGCGGCGTGCCGCTGACCGAGATGATGTCGCAGCCCACTTCTTTAAGTTGAACCGCCAGCTCTTCCGCCCGTTTAAAGCCCTCGAGGAAACTCTCGCGCTTCTCGCTGCGAAAACCGATGAACGTCGGCACGATCTCGACGCCTTCGGGCGCATGCTTATACCAATACGCGAAGGACTTGCCGCGGTGGGTTGGCTTGATCAGACCGATGCGCGCGCGCCATGCAACCATGGGTTTCTCCCTCCTTGCCGTTTTGCTTCTCTCTCTTCTTGCCGCAGTGCGATCCGGATTAAATCTCCGGCTCTGCTAAGATTCGGCGCGAAGCCCAGAGGCAAGATAGCATTCCTCCTCGTGATAGAACAGGCAACTGTCACACAGACTCGCGCCGCAATAGTTACAAATGAACTCATCGCCGTGGCGGATCTCATGGCGGCATTGACCGCACTCGATGGTGCCGTTAATGAGCTGAAACATCACACGAGTCTGGCAAAATACGACATCGCTATACTGGTTCTGCTCGCCGCGCTTGCGCCGCGGCTTGCCATCCTGCAGCCGCAGTCGGCCCGCGGCGTCCAGAGTCGTTTACAAGAAGCGCCTGGGGTCGACGCGCCGGCAGCTACGTCCAAGCCGATATATCAGCCTTCGTCTCCGCGCCGCCGGAGATGACCCGCATCTTTCTCGATTTTCTCCTGCAGCAAGTAGATGTGCATTCGCAGATGGTACAGTTCTCCCGTGTAAGACAGCGGAACTGAAATGAGCGCGACTTCGCTCTCGAGTTCTCTTAGCCGGCCGAGAGCCGAGTCGATACCGCTTTGCCTATCGTCCTTCTGTGTCATTAAATCGATTTCGCGCAGTTCTCGATACCAGCGATAGATCTTCGAGCGAGTTCGCCATATGTAAAGCGGCGGCGCTATCTTGAATAGCGGAATCAAAAGGGCCAGGAAAGGCACAATGAGTATCTTAAGCCGGTCCAAGAGCACGGCTGTTCCATAGGGCAGCCAGCGAAACAGAAAGGAGGGGCCGTTGGTGATATACCGCTTGGCATCGTCGTTGAGCGGCAGGTCGACCCAGTCGACGGACGGAAACTGTCTTCTCTGTTCGAGCAATCCGCCGCTTTGATGCACTTCGGTCAGCGCCTTCAAAAGCGCCGGAATCAAGCTCGCGTTGAGATCCTGGCGGGCAGCGAGATTGGCCGCAACAGCCACCAAAGTGGTGTCATACGGCGGGATGTTGCGCTCCAGATTGATGACCCCTTCGTTGAGAACCACCGGAGTGAGAAACGGAAACAAATGACCATAGGCAGGCGCCCGGTCAAAATTGAAAAGCTCGATGCTCTCTTGGTTTAGCAACTTACGAACGACCGGCGCCGCCGGCGAGGCAACCAAGAATGCGGCGTCGACCTTACTTTGCGACAACAAAGTGACAGTCTGTGCCGTGTCTCCCTTGATCAAAGTGGCATTCGCATCGCTGATGCCGGCCGCCGAAAGTAGCTGCATGGCGAGAAGATAAGTGCCGCTTCCAGCGGCTCCCACCGCCACGCGCGCGCCCTTCAATTCTGAAAATCGTTTGATGCCACTCTGCTTGCGGGTAAAGATCCATACGGGTTCAAAAAACAGGCTTCCCAACGATTGCAAAATTTCTTTATCATCCGCGCCGGCACTGCCGCCCTGCACCAGCGCGAGCGACACGGCGCCGCTCTTGAGCAAGGCAAAATTATCTACCGAACCGGCCGTCGACACCACCTCGAGAGAAATGCCGTCGTTGGCCAGCAAATGCGCATATCGCTGGGCAAAAGCATAGTAGGCACCGTTTTCCGCGCCGGTCGCTATTCGCAGCACGCTGGGCGGAGGCGCGCCGACATACTGGTAGGTTACCGCAAATCCTGCAATAACCACCAAGGCCAGCAGACCCCAGACTTTGGCGAATTCGACGACGGCATTCGAAGCCCGTCGACTCATGAGCATGAAATCCGTTTGTAAATCATTGACAACTCGTCGTCCGCAGGCAGAACACCATTTTGACGTACCACTGATGATGGCGGCCGGCGCCGGCCGAACCCCGTCAAAAAGCGCGTCCCAGACAGTGCAAGCCTTCTCACTATCGTCGCCAGCGAGAATTTTCAACCATTGTACGCGTCCCAACGAGCTGAACTCGGCTCGCTTGCAGCCGAGGATTGAAGAAGGTAAAGATACGGCGATTTTCGTGGAGCCAAAAAGGAGGGCGATCCGATGCAGAAAAGAATCATTCGCAAGAAGACGGCCGCCAAAAAGAAGACGGCGGTTAAGATGCCCAGCGTTATGAAACCAAGCCGTAAGAAGGCCGTGCGCAAAGACAACACCCTCATGGTCAGGATCAAAAGCGTTTTTGATGAAACCGCCGCTAAGCTCAAAACCCTGCTTCCGGGAGACGCCCCCGGGCAAAGCTCGTCGGTGCGGGCACAGTCCAAAAAATAACAACCCACGTTCGCCGAAATACGACGATCCGTTTCATTTCGGCTGCGGTAGTTTGGCCGGGCTGACCTCACGCGAGTTCCGGCAGTGACGAACGGCTTTGACGCGACGGATCGTTTCACTTGACGAAGATCTCAATTCCGCCTATGGATGGAAGTCTTCGAACTGATTTGTCCGAAGCCGAACGAAGGAGGTGTTTATGCGCCAGCGTCGCGGCAAGCCTAAGCTTACGCTTGTTCTTTCTTCTGTCTTATGCGCCGGTTTAACTTTGTTTTATGCCGACCCTGCCTTTCCCCAGGCGCCGTTTTACCAGGGAAAGACCATCACTCTCATCGTCGGCTCCGGAGCCGGCGGTATGGGCGATTTGCGCGCCAAAGCAATCGCATCCGTTCTCGCCAAACACATTCCAGGAAACCCCACGATCACTCTACAATACATGCCCGGTGGCGGCGGGCGAAAAGCGGCCAATCACCTTTACAACAACGCTCGGCCCGACGGTCTCACGCTGTACCGTATCTCCAGTAGTATCGTGCCTTATGCGGTACTGGGAGAGACCGGCGTCCAGTACGATATCGATAAGCTCATTTATCTCGGCACCACCGAACACGTCCTGTATTATCTTTTCGGTACGCGCAAAGAGGTCGGCCTCGATACGCTGGACAAACTCCGCGCCCGCTCTGGCGTTCGCATCGGCAGCGCTCCTGTGGGCCACACCGGATACATTCACAGCCGCGTCACTGCGTACATGCTTGACATGAAGGAGCCGAGAATAATCCCGGGATACGAAAACGAAGAGCTCGATCTCGCTTTCGCGCGCGGCGAGGTCGACGCGCAAGTCGCTTCGACCGGTACGGTCGTCGAGCACAACCTGGTGGACAAGAAGTTGGTGGATTTTCACGTTGCTATCGAGCACCCGAAGGGAAACCAAGACCGCCGTTTCGCCCATCTGAAGCTGCCGGACATCGCAAATTTCGCCAAGTCCGATAAGGAGAAGAAGCTGCTGAGCATGATGCGTGATTTCAGATCCATCGGCACCGCTCTGCTCCTGCCTCCGGGAACTCCCAAAGACCGCGTCGATATTCTCAAGGATGCGGTGCGCAAAACCCATACCGATCCTGGATTCATCGCCGAGTACCGCAAGATGACCGGCGGCGATGATCCGACACCGCTGATGCCGGACGAACAGGCCAAGGTCGTCAAGGAAATTCCGCGCGACCCCGAAACC
>CAYZXN010000157.1:0-5315 GCA_964482425.1 uncultured Syntrophobacteraceae bacterium
ATCTCTACTCGTGGGACATATGATGCGCGAGCTCGCTGCTTAAATGAGCGGGTTTGCGGTTTGTCTTTTAGCGAGAACGATGGTTGTCTTGATTGTCCTTCTATTTTGCCATGACCTCTACCAAGATCAATTTCTAACTCAACCGATGTTGTCAATGCGACCATTGAGATTATCCTTTACATCCCCGACGTCTTGTCTCGCACCAGGCGCTGAACGAAACATTGAGTGTCCCTGGAGGTGTGAACACTCTGGCCACAAGTGACCGAGCCTCTGAGTTTACCCTGCCCTGGAAATGCGTCGTCGGTATTGTTCCCTTGGGCGGGGCAGAATCTGGCCCAGTCTACGATTTTCTGGCACTGGTTTAAGTTGCCGCCGTTCGGTATTACCGGAATCAAATAGCAACGCGATGGGTCGGCTTTGAACATAGGTTTAAGGTGCTGATTGAAGATCGTTGCATTCACACCGTTTGCCAGATTCCCACAATAACCAACATCAATTGCTGGCTGGCCCGCGCAATAAGGCAACTTTTCGAAGAGTTCACGAACCTCAGTAGTGCTTGCGTTCTCTATGTGGTAAGTCTCCCAGGCGCCGGTGCTGTTGCCTCCCGACTGGAAGTCCAGCTCCGTATCGGTTTCGCCGCATTTAGCTTGCACGACCACGATCGGCAGTCCGGGAAGCGCCTGGTTTACCGCAACGGCGCTCACGGCTACATTGACCGTGGGTTCGGTGGATTGGCCAAACAAATTCAACAGCGGCATTAGAAAGAGCGGGGCTTTAATGGCAGCCCCGGCCGATCCCCCGTGGGGATTCTTACTTTCCAGTGCTACTCGAGCTCCGCTAGCATCGTCGACGGTCACTCCTGAAGTGATGATTTCACCGGTTTCATTGTCGTATCTGACAAGCATCACATTCTCGCTGTCAATCAGATTGTGCGGACTGTCCACATAGTTATTACCGGAACCGGGATTAGTCCCGCCCGGATTGAACTTCGTCGCCCGGTCCGTAATGGTCGACCAATTTCCACTGGGAACTGCGGATGCGGCAGCCAAAGCCGCAGCATCCACCGCCGGCTGTCCCTGGGATCGGACGTATGCCAAATGCCCAGCATCCAAACCCATGCCCACCACGATCAACAGCAAAACAATCATCAGTGTCGCGAATACGAGTACAAATCCTCGCTCGTTTTTTACAGCGCTCATGGAAGTCTCCATCGCCCTACAGAGAATAGGGTCCATAGGTTACGGCACCCGTACAGTAGTCATTATTCATGTATGGCTGATATTTGAAATGCATCTGTGTCGTACGGGAAATCGTCACAGAATCGGGAGCCGTGCCGCCCAAAAGCCTCATCATCCGATATAGGAAGAAATTGTAATCGCCCTGCGCGTTTACCTCGACGAACTCCAGGCATCCCACCCCCGTGAAAAACGTCACCGTAACCTTTTTGTTAGCGAGATAGTCAGGCAATTGGCTCATGACTTCCGTTTTCACGGTATTTGCCTGAGTGGAACTGAAGGTCAAATCTGGAGCTTTTCCGCTTTTTTGAAGTCCACTTCCTATTCGAGCACCTTCCCGAGCCGCGGTCTGAACAACATTGCCCATGAAAAAGGCGATACCGAAATCAGCCGGCACATACAGCGCGATCAACAAAAGCGGCGTGATCAGCGTTATCTCTACAATACTTTGGCCTCTTTGATTCTTTCCCTTATTGTCATTCTCACAGGCTGAGCTCATTGACTTACCCTCCTCGAGCGTTCACTTCAATTTCACGACGATAATCTAACATCCCGCCTGGGCCTCCCATCTCATGCGCGTTTCACGCGAGATCGGCGTATCATTTAAATTTTCCGAGATTCCCACGGCATGTAGGAGTTGGAAAAAGAAAAAATTGTAAGTTCCGGAAACGCGAACAGTCACCATCCGGTTGCAGTCTGTACCCGTATCCGGATCTAAATTCAGAGTTATCGTGGCGGCAGACAGGAGTGCGGACGAAATTCTTGCTGTCGTTTCTTCAAAGATGTTTCCCGTGCAATCAGGCACGATACAGGTGGTCTCACCACTCAGGAGCGTCGAATCCGCAGCCGCGATTCTGGCACCTTCACGAGCGGCATTTTGGGCAAGTTGGGCGGTATAAAACCCAAGGCCGAAGTCTGCGGGTATCCAGGCTATAATCAGAAAAACCAAAAACATGAGTGTGAACTCGACGATAGCCTGGCCTGAGCATCGAGTAAGACGAGTGAAAGGATTCCGAGCGTCAGAGGACGGTCTTTTTAAACGGCTTGATCGATTCAGTAATCTTTCAACGAGGATCTTGATAACCTTAGCCACTCTAACCCCCTTTCTTAGCTGTGATCGCTAAAATGCGATTGCTTGCACTTCCACGCCTCTGCCTGCTCGAGCAGGTGCACGGTGTGTTTGGAACGCACGCAAGAATTATGATGAATGACTCGCCAACGAGGAAAGTCGCTTTTGCACGCAATACACCTCCTCAATGTATTTGCTGCGAATTACAGATTTCCGTCCGCTTTCTAAAAACCCCGCATCCCCTTCCTTGCAATCTTCCTTGAGAACTGGCACTTATTGGCGCCCTCAACGCTTGGAATCGCCCAGTCGGGAGAAAATCTCGTTACTTCTGGTTCGGCCCTACGAATCGATTCTGATATTCACGCGTTATAGCGAGCAAAACAGAAACCAAGAAAAGGCGAGACAATCTGTTGAATTACCCGAATGACACGGGAGTCCAGAACGAAGCAAAAGTAGTCAAAAATCTAACCAACGACGTTGCTCCAAGGAACACGATCAGTCTCAGTGGCACAAAAATGTGCATGGGATAAATACTCACTCCAAGTTCGGCGCACCGACGATCTTGAGCGGCTGGAGCAAGGCTTGCTACGGCTGTGCTTCCTCGAATGCACAAGTCTAAAGAGAGCCTTGCCCATGTAATTGCACCCCGTGACCATGGGAAGCTTGTGCGCTTCCGCTCAATACCACGCTCCTATCCGATTTCTGTTGAGGCCGCTGAGAGTGCCGCTAGCGGTATCAACTTCTTGCATCGACATCCCCCGACGAGACGGTGCTCGGAGAAAGAGTCTTTTTGTATTTAAGGAGGCGGGGATTCGAGTGTCGTCTCAATCGCTTAGCGCTTCTTTGGCCATTTCTGCCAGTGGCCGGTTTATCCATGTACCTTTTGTTTCTTTCTGTCCATCAATTTATCACTCGGCGGTCAAATTATGGTCGTGCTTAATGAAGATGAAGCTGGGTGGTCTGTTTGTTGCTTTATGCCTTTTCAAGGGAGGGACAGAATGCCAACGTTTGCTGATAACAAAGTAAGGCCAGAATTTTGTGTGAGAGACGGGAGATCTATGAAAGAACAGAAGCTGAAAACAGGTATTCGGGCGGTCACCAGACTTCTGCCCATTAGAGAGAATCGGTCGGTTGACACTCATGCCCATAGAGCTGTTAATTGGGGCGTCAGGTAGTCTAAAAAGTAATGATCGTTACAATCGGGCTGGCGAGTGCTGATTACGAACAACTACTACACAGCGTTCGGCCGGAGGCTCCGGCCTACACCGTTCTCCACAAATGCCCGGAACTCGACCGGTGGTCACAAAAAAAACCGCTCTTCAAGTGCGTGATCATACAGTGCAATCCAGACGAAGCCATAGTACTCTTAGAAGCGGCTAAAGAGCATTGTCCGCAAGCCGTACCGGACATTGAGTATGGCCTTAAATTGTCCCGAGCTTTCCACGTGATCAGTTGAGTCTCGTTTCCCAGAACTCAGTCCTTAAACATTGTCGAACCCTTGCTCTGCAGTTGCAGACAGCTAAACCTTAGAAACGTGGATTCCAGCTGACCGTTGTATGTCTCGTCCCGGTCTAGAGCGCCGACGAAAGTAAGCACATCGGGTTAGTGGCATCTTCTGTTCTCATTCAGTGTTCGATGCGCAACAATGAAAACGCTCCGACTGTCATAATTTTGTTCCAAAGGATTATTGATGGGCATTTTCGACGATGGATCTCAGCGGTCAATCTGACGCACTGCGTCACAGAGAATGCCGGCGGGATTCACAACCGCAAGCGCCGGCACCAGGACAAAAGTGAAAAGACAGTAAATCAGGCGGTGTCGTTACCATTCTTTTTTTGATGCTCGTGTAATTCTTTCAGGCGCTCGATGATTTTGGCTCGGCATTTACAACAAGCCAGGATAGAAGACGAGATTTCGCGACACGCCGGACAATTCGGGTGGCCACAGAGCAAACATTTGACTCTGAGAATTGGCCATTCTGGGCGCTTGAACATTCGTGAATCCAGTTATTTTGTTTTGTTCCCACTACCGATGTGTTTGACCGGTCATAGGGGGAGATAAATCCGAAACTTACGCCGCCGATTAGAAGAGCATGCTGTTCCTTTAGTACTGCGGATTTCTTTTTCTCCTTGCTCGATATAGGGTTCCAATCGCAGATCCTCGCCTTGAGGTTTTATTCCGACGTTATCATTGAAGGGATTACACGTGTCTTTTCCCAGTTGGTCCTCTATTTGTCGCTTATTACCGACATCCGAATGTTTCTCTCTGGAAGATTCCATCAAAGTCACTCCTATAGTCACGACTAGCGGATCAGCTTTTAGCGCAAAGATGATGCCGGTAAAGTCGTCATCTCTTGTACTGATGTATCTTTAGATGGAAGTTTTTCTAGGAGATCTTACCAGTCCTGCGTCGTCGCGTTGACTAAATTGGCAAAAGAGGGGCATTGAAGATTAAATCACGTCTCTGCCAGTGCATAAGCGTTATAATCATTTCGTATCTTGCTTTCCAAAACCAATGAACGAGAATTTGCTGTGCCATGGCTCATTACTGGAGCATCTCGATGAGGGACCTTTGCGTTAAAAAGCGGGCTGTCGTCGGTGAACACGACAAAGAATCTGCACATGCCGATGAGCTGATGGAGTGTGGGGTCGATTGCAAGCAACTTCCGGCGGTCCGGAAGCGGAGTTCGCCAAAGAGGGTGCTAGAAGCGCGTGCGGTGTATCCGAGCAATCTCAATCTCAAACCGAGTGAACATCGGCTTACAAACAGCCAAAATCAAATAAGCAAAGTGATAAATTTTCTCATCACCAGGCATGAATGAACTGCGTTGACGGGTTTTAGCCGATCTTTTGTTTATTCGTAACTCGTATTCGTGCTATTCCCTCCTTTTCGTCGCAACGCTGAATCGACCGGTATTTCTCCCGAACAAGAGCGAACGCCTCGTACAAGATTGTCTTGTGATTTGATTCACGGTTGCGCCGTTCAAAGGTTTGGCTCGTGTTTGCATTGTC
>CAYZXN010000158.1:0-5323 GCA_964482425.1 uncultured Syntrophobacteraceae bacterium
ATTATCAGCGCGGAGCATCCGCCTCTAGAACCCGCCCGCCAGGCAAGCGAGTTCAGCCGCCGATGACCGTAAACGAGTTCGAGGCTCTTGCGCGCGAGTACCCCGATTGGCAGCCGTGGCTTCTGGTGGTGGAGGCCGTCATGCGCGAAGCGGCGGATTCAAGCTGGGAAAGATCGGTTCCAGAGTCGGAATTTCAGGCAACCGATGTGCCGCGCTTAGCTGGAGTCACGATAACAGCGGATCTCGGTAAAATTCGCGGCTGGCAACAATCCCTGCTACAAACCGCCGCTCGAAGCGGCGCGCCTAAATTTGTTCCGCTCAATGCATTGCAAAAAGAGGGCATTAACTCCGCGGCACTATTTGAAGCGGCGGTGTGTGAGAATAGCCCGGTGCTAAAGCAAATGGCCGAGAACCTCGGTATCGATTCGGACCCGTTTTTAGCGGTTACGACATTAATCGCGGTGCCTTTTCTGCACGCCTGCAACCGGCGTTGGGAACCGTTGCGGGTAGCGGGGTGGAGGGCAGGCTATTGTCCCACATGCGGCGCCTGGCCTGCCTTTGCCGAAACGCGCGGTATAGAAAGGAGCCGGTACTTGCGCTGTGGCCGTTGCGGCGCCGAGTGGCAGGCGCATGCGCTGTTTTGTTCGTTTTGCGGCAACAGCGACCATAAAGAACTTGGATCGCTCGTGCCGGAAAAGTTTGGTTCTGCGCGGGCCATCGATACCTGTAACCGCTGTCGTGGCTACCTCAAGACATTCACCAAGCTGCAAGGCAGCGCTGCCACCAAGATCATGTTGGATGATCTCGCGAGCGTCGACTTAGACATTGCGGCGCTGGAGCAAGGCTTTAAACGGCCGGTCGGTCCCGGTTACGCATTGAATAGTAAAGTCGTAGCCAAGCCGGGTTTGGGCGAGCGGATATTTGGTCGAAATGTATGAGTCAATCAACCCTTCGTCCCGCCGCCGTGTGCAAAGCGTTACTGGCCGCGCTAGAGGCCTCGGAAGGACGGCGACGCAAGCGCAAAAGGGACCAAACCCCTGACGACATCGGCTTGACATTCAAACGGGAGCTGCTCGAACAAGCCGTCAGCGATGACCCGGAGCCGGAAGCCTTCGAAGAATGGCTGCTCAACTACACCGCTATCCATGACTCGGCGGGCGGGATCTTTGCGATGGCCCGAGCCGTGTTTGAAGAATGGCGCCTTAGTCATTCGATGGATGAATTTAAATCCTGGCTCGAACAGGGCGCGCCATCAGATGATGCCAAGGAAGGAACTTCGTCCCCGGCAAAAAACCCACAACACGATTGTGAAAAAGGACGTCCCTGATTGCCAAAAGCCCCACCTCCAGACCTGCGCGAAAAAATCTCCAGCGTCTTTACCCGTGTCGAGGATGTGACATACGTCGGGCTTGCCGTATTGCTGGCGGTCAGCGCCGTGTTTCTTCTCATCTCGGCGGCCTGGTCTTTAATCGAAGGTCTTTCATCCTCCGGTCCGGCAAAAGAGCTCACGGTCGATGTGCTCGATCAGATTCTTCTGGTGTTAATGATCATCGAGATCCTTTCTACCGTGCAGGTATCGTTTCGCGAGCATGTATTGACACCGGAACCGTTCTTGGTGGTCGGCCTGATAGCCGCCATCCGCCGCATTCTCATCATCACAGCCGAATTCTCCAATCCTTCCGATATCGTCGAAGCCGCATTTCGTAACGCGATGTTGGAACTGGGCTTGTTGACGGTTCTGATCTTTTCGCTGGTCTTTTCTCTGTACTTCCTGAAAAAGAACCGGCCGGCCAGCGTCGAACGCGAGTGACCGTTCGGACTTACCAGAGCAAGCGCCTGCAGACGCTCGCGCCAATCTTGTTCACAAACGCAAATTCAGATAGATAGTCTGCCCAGCAAACCGCAACGCTGGAGCTAAACGAAACATTCGATCCGAAGGTCTCGCAAAACTATCGGCTGTCTAGGTAGTAGTATGAGCCAGGTATTATGCCAACCAATGTGATTATGCCCGCGCTCGGTGTCGTGCAGGAAAGAGGCACGCTGATCAACTGGCTCAAAGCCGAAGGCCAGACGGTGAGCAAAGGCGAGCCGCTGATGGAGGTCGAGACCGACAAGGCGACGGTCGAAATCGAAGCGCCGGCTTCGGGAATATTGGCCCGCGTCAACGCCGCTAAAGGCGATGAAGTTCCGGTGGGTCAAACCATTGCGCTGATTTTGGCGCCCGGCGAAACTGCACCGGAAGAAGCGACTAGGCCAGAGCTTGCTTCTTCATCTGAGACTTCCAAACCCGCTTCTGCCGAAGTTAAGCCCGAGAGTCCAATTAGAATCGCGAGTCCGATGCCGCGAGTGCCAGGCTCGCGCGTTTTAGCCTCACCCGCTGCCAGGAGAATCGCGCGAGAAGAAGGCATCGATATCGCAAGATTAAACGGCAGCGGGCCGGAGGGAAGCGTGCTGGCAGCGGACGTGTGGCGCGCCAGGGAGGGCCAAGCGCCTCAGCGCGACAGACTTCAACAACCCGCCCGGCTCGTGCGGCTGAGCCCGATGCGTCGAATCGTCGGCGAGCGCATGACGCACAGCAAACAAACCGCGCCGCACTTTTATATCAGCATGGACATCGACATGACGGGCATCGCTGGAATGAGAACCAAGTGGAGGGAGAGGGGAGATCTAGCAGTTCCTTCAATCAACGATTTCATTTTGAGCGCCTGCGCGCGCGCCTTAAGAGAGTTCCCGTCCCTAAACGCGAGATTTACCCAGCAAGGAATTGAACTTCTCGCCGATATCAACATCGGCATGGCGGTCGCTCTAGAAGAAGGTCTCGTCGTACCTGTCATCCGCAACGCTGACCGGCTTAGCCTGGCCGATCTCGCTCAGAAGACCCGGCAGTTAATTGATAAGGCGCAAAACAGAAAGCTTTTCCCGAGCGATTACGAAGGCGGAACTTTCACGATTTCCAATCTCGGCATGCTGGGGGTCGATAATTTCACAGCGATCATCAACCCGCCGCAGTGTGCGATCCTGGCCGTTGGCCGAGTCGCGCCGCGCGTGGTTGCCGACGAAGTCGGCATTGCCGTTCGGTCGCTCATGACGGCCACTCTATCGGCCGATCATCGCGTCACGGACGGGGTTATCGCGGCGAGATTCCTGTCGGCGTTCAAGAGCTCGTTGGAAACAGCGGACTCTTAGTTCAGCCTTTGCCTCTGCGTCACTCCGAAGCTTGCCTCTCGTTCCCTCGCGTCCTGTCAATCTGCAATGTGTTAAAGCGGCGATTATGAGCCGGTGGCTATGTGCGACTGGTGATTCTGCAGATACCATGACGCGATCGCCTCCCGGCTGGCGAACCAGACGTCCTTGTGCGCGGCGGCGTATTCGATGAACTCGCGCAGCGCGCGAACGCGAAACGGCTGACCCATAACATGCGGGTGTATTCCGAAATTCATGATCCGGCCGCTCTCCGCGCTTTCTTCATAGAGCTCGTCGAAGCACATTTTCAGGGTCTCGAGGCCGGCAGACGTCGACATCCCGCCGCGCGCGAACAGGTTGAAATCGTTGACATCGTTCGAATAGGGCACGCACACGATCGGTCCATGCCGGGTCTGGATGAGATACGGCTGGTCGTCGTTTAGGTAATCGCAATAAGCGATCAGCCCGAACTCCTTGAGGAAGACCGGCGTATGCGGCGTGCCGCGGATCGCCGAAGAGAGCCATGCCTTGGCCGGACGTCCGACGACTTTGCGGTATATTTCCAGCGTGCGCTCAATGACCGCGCGCTCCTGATCCGGATTATCCGCATAATAGCTAAGCAGATCGTTTTGCGCCCAGTTGTGCGGCACCAACTCCCAGCCGCGCTCGTTAACCGCATCGACGATGCGCCGGCGCTCTGTCATCGTTAGCCCATTGATCGTGCACGACGGTTTGATGCCGGTCTTGTCGCATGCGTCAATCAAGCGCCAGACGCCAACCCGCTGGCCGTACTCGCGCCACGTCCAGTTTGCGGTATCCCAGACATTGCCCGGCAACGCGTGCGGGATCGTCATCGGTCCACCGGTAAACAGCGGCTCTTTCTGGTCCGGGCGGAGTTTCTCCCAATACTCGATGTTGATCGTCAGGATGACTGCCAAGCGCGCACCGTTGGGAAAGCGCAGTGGCAGGCGATCGGGCAGCGCGACATATTTATACGATGAAGGTAGTTCTTTGTCGCTCATGGGCATCTCGAATAAGGGATTACTGTGTTAGCACGGTGGCTCGTCTCGGTGACCGTAAATCACGCGATCATGTTCCAGTTGCGGAATGTCTCCGTAGCATTGCGGCATGGCCCGCGAGTTTTCTCGCGATGCCCGAGTGTTCTTACAGCGAATGGTGGTACTGGATTGGCCGACTTTTACCACACGAGCCATGCTTTGCAAATTGAACTGGACCTGCAAAAAAATCTTTCTCGGGGCAATTTGCAAACCACTGCCTGCCGGCCTGACGATGGCCGCACTCTTTGTTAGTCAGGAATCGCCTCAAGAAAATCGGTGCCATCGCCATCATCGGTAAGCTGGTACGCTTGCCAGGATGCGCTCACATCCTGGCGGCAAACACCGTAGCGGAACGGCATCGTCCGTCCGGTAATCGCAAAGCGCAGATCATAGAACCAAACACATGTGGGCGCCGGTCCCTGGTCTATCCGGTAGACGGCGGGAAACATCGCGAAGTCACGATAACGCGCTAGGACATCCGCTCTCCACGCTTCTCGTGCAAGTTCTACATCGGATTGGCTGGCTCCATAACGCGCCACCCGCTGCCACTGCGCGTCTTTGACAGGCCTATAGCCGGCGCTCAAGGTCCGGAACCACGATGCATCGGCCGGCGGTTCTTCCGCCTCCGCACGCAGCAAGTTGATGTATGTGAAGTGATAGCCTTGCGGCTGCTGTACCACGACCATCCAGTTGAACGGCGATAGAGGCTGCGGAAGCGCGTGCGCCCGCGCCGGTTCGAGGCTGTGTGCCGCGATATACGCTTTGCCCGCCTCGACGGCACGTCCGTGCAGGATCGCCTGAAAACCGACATAGCTGGCAAGCACGCCTAGGCCAATTACCGCCGCGAGGCGCGTATTTTTCCAGATCGTCGAGGCAATGAGCCCGGCAACGAGAATAGAAGTGAAATACGGATCGATAATGAAGGTCGTCGGAATCTGCGTGCGCCACATTGAAAGCGGCGCCAGGACCATGGTGCCGAAAGCGGTGATCACGTCCCCGGCAATGTGGATGGCGATACCGAGCATGCAGACGCCGACGAACGCCTTCCACGAATATTGCCGCCGCATGACTAGCGTAAGTAG
>CAYZXN010000159.1:0-3858 GCA_964482425.1 uncultured Syntrophobacteraceae bacterium
GCGCGCCGGGACGAACGGCGCTTTTATGACCGTCAGAATGGCGGCCGCCGGGGTTCAGGAGTGTCGCTCGGAGTCGGTGTCGGCTTCTAAAGCGGCAACTGAGGGGTTGTGGCGCGCTCGCCCGCGAGGGGCCGCCGAAACGGACTCTCCGGGGTGGTAGTGCTGCCGACCTTCGTTTCCAACCGGACTTCAGTCAAAGTTTACAAAATATGCGCCTGGATTGTTGTATCGGCGCGGTGGCCGGTATAAACGTCGCTCAATGGCGCATTTCCCGCCCGCATTCATAATCCACAGGAATTCATCGAACTGAGAGGAGGTCAGCATTATGGAAAAATTGCTTGGTCCGCTTGCGCCTTACGCCTATGCCATTATGCGGATCGTCGTCGGATTACTGTTTCTTTGCCACGGTGGACAAAAAATTTTCGGGTGGTTTGGCGGGGTCGGCGGCGGAACGGTTCCTTTAGCCTCGTTATACGGCGTGGCAGGAATTCTCGAATTTGTCCTGGGCGCTCTCGTTGCAGTGGGTTTTCTCGCCGGCTATGCCGCGTTCATCGCAGCCGGCGAGATGGCCGTGGCGTACTTCATGGCGCATTTTCCGAAGAGTTTCTGGCCCCTGGAGAACGAGGGAGAGCCGGCGGTGTTGTTCTGCTTCGTCTTCCTGTACATCGCTACCGAGGGTGCCGGTATCTGGAGCGTTGACGCCTCCATGCGCCATCGCCGGCGCCGTATGTTCAGGTAAAGCGGGTCTTGACAGCCATGCTCGCGATTAGCGCGGCGGCCTGATCGGCATCCGCTGAGCGATTACTCGTGTTTGCCGATGAGCGCCAGGTATAGTAGAAATTCGTCTGCATCCGAGTCTCAGCCGTTGTTCCATTTCGCACCTGAGGCCGCTCGATGCAAGCAAAAACTCAGGAGGTCGGCAATGTCTCTAACCCGTCGCAGTTTTCTCAAGACCGGCTTGGCCGCGGGCGCAGCGCTGATGATGCCACGATCGGCGCTTGGCGCGCAGGAAGCGCCTTTGTTACAGAAAAGGATTCCATCGAGCGGCGAAAATATTCCGATCATCGGTATCGGTACTGCCAGGCGCTACGAAGCGGTCACGTCCGACGCGGAAAAGACGCCGCTCAAGGAGACCTTGCAACGATTCAAGGAAATGGGCGGGAAGGTGATCGATAGCTCGCCCAGTTATGGCACTGCCGAGGCGGTTGTCGGGGAGTTGGTCGAGGATCTCAAGGCGCGCGACGCGTTATTTTTGGCCACCAAGGTAAGCCTGCGCGAGGTCGGACGAGAGGCGGGCATCCAACAGATCGAGCAATCGTTCAAGCGGCTGCGCACCAACAGGATCGATCTACTCGCGGTCCATAACCTGCGCGACACCGATACACAGCTGCGCACGCTGCACGAAATGAAGCAGGCGGGACGAGTTCGCTATGTCGGCATCACGACATCCTTCGAAAAGCAATATCCGGAGTTCGAAGCCACGATCAAAAAAGAGGCCCTTGATTTCATTCAGGTCGACTATGCTCTGGACAATCGCAACGCCGGGGAAAGGATCATTCCGCTGGCCGGAGACCGTGGCACCGCGGTCATGATCAATTTGCCGTTCGGAAGGGGACGGCTCTTCAAAGCGGTTCAGGGCAAAAAATTGCCGGAATGGGCCGCCGAATTCGATTGCGCTTCATGGGCGCAGTTCTTCCTCAAATACATCGTCTCTCATCCCGCCGTGACTTGTGCGGTTCCGGGCATGGCCAGGGCCGAATATGTGACCGATAACATGGGTGCGGCGCGCGGTCGCCTTCCGGACGCCGCCATGCGCCGGCGCATGGAAAGCTTCATCGATGGCGTCTAGAACCCGGATGGCTGGTTGAAGCCGCGGGCTGAGGGCGGATGATGGGCGCATCCAGCGACGGGCCGCATAGCGCGGGCGGGCCGATCTATCGTGTGCTCAGACGATTTCTCGACGTTCGGCCTGATGAAGTTCGAGCGCTCGGCTGGTCATGGCTTTACATTTCCTGTGTGCTCTCTTCGTATTACATTCTACGACCGATACGCGACGAGATGGGTGTGGCCGGCGGGATCGAAAACCTTCCCTGGCTTTTTACCGGAACTCTTCTTGGCATGATCGCTGTCAATCCGCCGTTCGCGGCCCTCGTTGCAAGGCTGCCGCGGGCGCGTTTCATTTCTCTAACTTACCGGTTTTTTATAGGCAACCTGCTTCTTTTCGCGCTGCTCCTCAATCTCGCGACGGCTGAGCAAAACATCTGGGTGGGACGCCTGTTTTTCATCTGGACGTCGATCTTCAATCTTTTCGTGGTTTCGGTTTTCTGGGCATTGATGGTCGATGTCTTCGATTCCGAACAGGGTAAGCGGCTCTTCGGTTTCATCGCCGCCGGAGCGACTCTAGGCGGCATTCTCGGCTCCAGCGTGACCGCGGCGCTGGCCAGGGAAGTCCCATCAACTTATTTGCTGCTGATATCGGCGGGACTTATCGAGATTGCCGTTTTCGCCGTGAGACATCTCTCCCGCTTGTCGGACGCCTTGGCGCGGCGCTCGGTCACGTCGGTTGAAGAGGCAAGCATCGGCGGCTCGATGCTCTCCGGCGTCACGCACGCTCTCAAATCGCCTTATCTCATCAATGTAGGTTTTTATATTTTACTGTTCACGATCACCTCGACATTTCTCTATTTCCAGCAAGCGGAAGTCGCGCGTCACAGCTTCGCCGATCGCGGCGCGCGTACGGCATTTTTTGCGCGCGTCGATTTGGCGGTGAACGTCTTGACCCTGGGAGCGCAGTTGTTTCTGACGGGACGATTACTGCGCCTGTTAGGGGTCGGAGTGACTCTGGCCATGCTGCCGGCATTGAGCATCTTCGGCTTCGGCACATTGGCGGCGATGCCGACGATAGCAGTGCTGGTCACCTACCAGGTGCTGCGCCGCGCCGGCAACTTCGCTTTCGCTCGGCCCAGTCGTGAAGTGCTGTTCACCGTAGTACCGCGGGAAGATAAGTACAAAGCGAAGAGTTTTATCGATACCGTTGTCTATCGCTCGGGGGATCAAATCGGCGCATGGGCGTACGGAGGCTTGGGACTGTTGGGACTGGGCATGAGCGGGATCGCGCTCGTCGCCGTGCCGCTTTCGGTGCTATGGCTGGTCAACAGCTTGTGGCTCGGACGCAAGCAGGAGCGGTTGAGCGTCGGCGCTGATAACCCGGCGCCGGCGGCTGCGGTTTAGATTTGTCTTCTGATGCACTGACCATTTGGAAGAATAAATATGCCTTTGGTTGCTCTAGACAGTGAAAGTTCAGGATTATCCCGATTTTGGACCCCTTTGAAAACACGCAGCTTGTTTCTAATCGGCCTCTATGTGATTTTTCTGAAAAACATTCTCGTTTAAAGCCGATTGCGCGCACAAGGAGTCAAACACATGAAAGACGGATTCAAAATCATCGACGCCGACCGACACGTGCTCGAGCCGTCCGATCTGTTTGCACGTTACTTGCCGGAGAGGTTTCGCCATCGCGTTTGCATCGAGGGGCCGAATCAGTCGCGCCGGTCAATTGACGGCAAGCCGATATCAGACGCCGACCGGATGCGCTCTGCACTCAAGCAGGAGGATTATGGTTTTACCTTCGCTGCATCGAAAAGCTGGCGGGAAACTTTTGCCGATGCGCTGGCGGCCGGCTTCGATCCTGCTTCGAACCTGCGCGACATGGATCGAGAAGGTATCGATGTGAGCGTGCTGTTTCCGACCATCGGTCTATACATCATGTGGCGCGACGACATGGACCCGGAGTTGAGCGCGGCGATTTGCCGGGCGTACAACACATGGCTGGCGGAGTACTGCGATTATGACCGCAAG